>RFRL01000026.1 GCA_009924545.1 Planctomycetia bacterium
CGCTCGGAAAGGCGCCGATGGACACCCGCACCACGCCGCGCAGGGTCGCCAATGGATTCGCCGTCGTCGTCATCCTGGCGCTGCTCCTTGGCCTCTGGGCCCTGTGGCAGATCCTGACGATCAGCGGTACGGTCACGAAGCTGTCGGACAACGCCGTGCCGTCGGTCGTGCTTCTCAACAAAATCATCCAGGCCAATTCGGCCGCGACGCGCCACGCGCGCGACGTGATCATCGCAGCCGGGGGGGAAGTACAGGCACAGGCCGACGAAGCCTCCTATCGGAAGGCGACGCTCCTCGGCAACGACCTTGCCGCCGATTACACCCGTCTCCTCTCCGACACGGAGGACACGGCGCTGTTCTCGCACGCGAAGGAGGCGCGGAACGCGTTCCTGGCGACCGTGGACCGCACGGTGGCCATGGCCCGGTCGGGGCAACGTGAGGCGGCGATGGCGCTGCTCCACACGGAGATCGATCCACTCCTCGATCGGGCGGTGGACGCCTTCAACCAGGACATCGACTACAACATCGTCCTCGCCCAACGGGAAGCGGCCACGGCGCGGGCGGCGGTCGCCCGCAGCCTCGCCACGATCATCCCCGCGCTGCTGCTGGCCGCGGCAGTCGGGAGCCTGGCCGGCTGGGCCTCGGTCCGCGCCACGCGGGCGGCGCTCGAGTCGATCGATGCCGAGATCAAGGCGGGGATCGCCCGGACCAACGACGCCCTGGCAGAGATTTCGGCGTCGATCGAAGAAGGGGCCGACACCACCGCCGCCAGCTCGGGCCAACTCACCGCCGCCAGCCGTGCGTTGGCCACGGGGTGCACCGAGCAGGGGGCGAGTGTCACCGAGACGAGCGCTGCCCTCGAGCAAATGTCGGCGATGCTCCGCACCACGGCCGACAACGCCACCCAGGCCAAGGCCTTCGCCGCGCAGGCGCGGGCCGCGGCGCAGGTCGGCAAGCAGACCATGCAGGACATGGACGCCGCGATGGCATCGATCGAGTCGTCGGGCCTCGACGTCGCGAAGATCGTGAAGAACATCGACGAGATCGCCTTCCAGACCAATATCCTCGCCCTCAACGCCGCGGTCGAGGCCGCCCGGGCCGGCGAGGCCGGGGCGGGCTTCGCCGTCGTGGCCGACGAAGTGCGCTCGCTGGCGCAGCGCAGTGCCGCGGCGGCCAAGGAAACCGCCGAGCGCATCGAGACGGCGATCGCCAGCACGCATCGGGGTGCCGCCAGTTGCGGCCGTGTCGCCGAATCACTCGAAGCCATCGTCGCCAAGGTGACGGATGCCGACACGCTCGTCGCCGAAATCGCCGCCGCGGCCCACGAGCAGGCGCTCGGGATCAAACAGGTGGGCACCGCGATGGTGCAGATGGACAAGGTCACGCAGGCCAACGCCGCCAGCGCCGAGCAGACGTCGGTTGCGGCCGATGAACTCGCCGGCCAAGCCCGACTCCTCCAGGACAACGTCGGGTATCTCCGTGGACTGATCACTCGCACCGCGGGCGACGGCCGGGACGCGCCGCGCGGTTCCGCGCCGCGCCGGGGAGACCGCGCCGCCACGGCCGCCGACGCCGGCGGCGCCGCCCGCTCCGGGCAACCGCGCCGGCCGCCGGCGCGGATCGTGATGCCGGACGACGCGCGGCGGGATACCGACGCCGATGACCGGCACTTCCGCGAGTTCTGATTCAGCGCCGCCCCGTCGTGTCCGGCACCGCCCACGCCCGCCGCGCCAGGGCCGAGCGGATGATCGCCAGGGGTGCCAAGGCAAGCGCCGCCGCACCGGCCACGAGGAGCACCGCCGTGGCGGGCGTGGTGTCGAACCGCGCCCGGCCGAGGAGTGTCTGCACCAGGGCGTAGGTGCCGAGTAGCGCCGTACCGAGCGTGGCGAGCGCGACCAACCGCAGCCGGCGTGCGTCGGCGATGCCCGCGCGCCGCCCCAGCCACGCCAGCACTGGCAGCCACTGGAGCGCATGGATCACCGCCCCGTGGGGGAACTTCATCACCCCGGCCCGGCCGAACGACTCCGGGGGCTGGGCCGCGGCCACACGCAGGTCCCCATGCACGCTCACCCACACGCCCAGCGCCGCCGACACCAGCAGGCAGATGAGCCCTGCCCGGGCGGCGAGGCGGATGTCGGCGGTCGGGAACACGCGGGTCCGGCAGCAGCGCAGCGTGAGCCAGGCGGCGCTGGCGGTGGCCAGGAGGATGAGCGCCCCCATGGCGTCGTAGAGCCACGAGTCGAACGGGGTGGCGCGGTTGAAGTGACTCGCCACCCCGCGCCAGCACTGCACGTCGATGAGCACCACTTCCACGACGAGGGCCCACGCCGTGGCCCATGCGACACGGTCATCCCCACGGCTCCGGGGCAGCGCGGCGAAGACCCACCCCAGCGACAGGCTCGTGAGACCGGTCGAGATCCCGAACAGGATCGGCTTCCGCCAGGTGACCGGTCCTTCCCACGGTCCGCCCACGACGGCCCACACGCCGGTGTGGAGCAGCCCCGAGGCGACAAGGAAGAGCCCTGCCAAGACAAGGGGCCACGCGCGGCTATCGCGCCACCAGGGGGTGTCGGGCGAAGCGCCGCCGTCGTCGGGCATCGACGATCCTCCGTCGACTAGCCTACGCGCATGGCGAGCAACGGCCAGCGCGGTGGTCCACCCCACCTCGGGAGCGGGCTGCCGGGCGGCGTCGCGCGGTGGCTGGACAGGCCGCTCAGGGCAGCACCCGCAGGCCGACGGCGGTGTTGAGGTCGCCCATGCTGCGGCGGTGGCGGACGACGGCGTCATGCAGGTCCTGAATCACCTCGGCGGCGGCGTCGAGCCGTTCTTCGTATTCGGCGGCGGAGAGCTGGCCGGCGGCGAGCGCCGCGCCGGCCCGTGCGGTCGCCGCCTGCACGCGGGGGAGCGAATCGCGCTCCAGCTGCTCGACCGCCGCGCGCGACCGGCGATACTCGCGCTCGGCCAGCCGCACCTCCGCCGCGACGCGCCGCTCGAGCGCCTCGAGCTCCAGCCGCGACTGCCCCACGTTGCTCTGTGCGCGGGCGATGTTGCCCTGGTTGCGGTTGAACACCGGCAGGGAGAAGGTCAGGCCCACCGCCCACGACGTGGCCGACTGTTGCCGGTAGACGCTGTTGTCCTGGATCGTGAGCGGGTCGTAGAAGAGGTAGATGTCGTCGAAGCGGTTGGCGCGCTGGAGGTTCACCTCCGCGGCCGCGCGATCCACCCCCAGGCGGGCGGCGCGCAGGTCGGGGCGGCAGCGCAGCGCGAGGCTCGTCAGCTCCTCCCCCTCCGGCGGTGGTGGGTAGGGGTCGCGGAGCGAGCCGCGGGGCGCGAGTCCGTCGACTTCCGCCGTGGGAAGGGAGAGGAGCACCGCCAGGCCCTCCTGGGCGTCGGCAAAGGCGGCGGCTGCATCCTCGGCGGCGGCCGCGGCCCGGTCGACGGCGAGCGCCAGCCGATCGGCCTCGTCGGCCGCCGTGGGCCCGCGTGCGGCCGCCGAGCGGGCGAATTCGGCGGCGCGGCGTCGCCGGTCGGCGAGGTGGGCTGCGGCCGCGAGGTGATCGATCCTAGCCGACTGGAGGCTGACGAAGGCGCGCTGGAGGTTGTCGATCTGGCGCCGCGTGACGTCCTGGTACTGGGCCTCGATCGTCGAGCGGGCCATCCGCGCCACGACCGTGCGGCTGCGGCGCTTGCCCGACACGTCGAGTGGATAGGTGATGTTGATGTCGTACTGCGGCGGGCCCCCGGGGCGCTGGTCGCTGAACGATCCGTAGGGGATGAACTGCGAGTCCATGTAGATGAGCGGGTTGGTGCGCAGGCCGGCGGTGAGGATGTCGGCGTCGGCCTGCGTGAGCTCGTGGCGCAGGGCGCGGAGATCCCGGTTGTCGCGGATCATCTGCTCGATGGCCGCGTCGAGCGAAAGCCCGTCGGCCGGGCCTTCGTCGTCGAGTAGGGCCAGGTCGGCCACGCCACCAGCGGCATTCGCCACCGGGGGCGCCGCGGTGGGCTCCGGCAGGGCTTCGGGGAGTTGCAACTGGCGGTTGGTGGCCACGGTCGTCGCCACCCGGTTGCCGGTGTCGCGCGGGATGCGGCCGCTACGCCGTTTGCCGCCGACGATGCCGCTGGGCAGGGAGCCACCGATCGAATCGGGCGTGGTGCCCAGGGCGCCGGGGGCGGGCAGCCCCGGATCGAGGCTGCCCCGGATCGGACCGAGGTCGGGGAACTCGAGGATCGTGGTCCGTGGGGCGTTGGCGGAGTCCTGCCACGCGCCGGCCGGTCCGAGGCCGACGGCCCACCAGCCGACGACGGCCGACGCCACCAGCCCTGTGCGCAGGGCGATCCTTCCCGGCGGGCGGGTGGGGCAACGCGGAGTCGGGGAGCGGTCCGGAGTCACGGGGTCCCCACGGGTCGATGGGCGCCCGGTGACGGCCGATACCTGCCGGGCGGGCACCCGCTCCCCGATTCATCGGCACTTCTTGCCTGACCGCGAGAGTCGGCCCGGTTGCCTGACCGCAACGTGATCCTTCGTGTCTTGCCACGGCTCCCCGAATCCGCGCCCCCCGGGCCGCCGCTGCCACGTGGGCCCACGGCACGTCACCAGCGTGGTGAGCCTCAACGAGGAAGTGAGCCCGCGCGTCACCAAAACGGTGACGGCGGATGCCTGTTGGGTCTCCGAAGCACCCCCTCATGCCACGTTGCGAAGGTCGCGGTAAATCCAATTGAAGAAAAGACTTCCGTGATCCACCCTGGGGGTCTCGCGAAAGTTTTCCGTGCCCCTGGCGTGACATTTGCACCTCTTGTCGGCGGGTGTTTTGCCGACGCCCGGCCCCTCGTGGAGCCGGGCCCTGGCGGAAACGGCGGCACTTCTCCGACGGAGCATGTGGCATGTCGCGGTTGGCAGGCGGTGTACGACGTTCGGCGTTGGCGCCGGCCCTGGTGGTGATCGGCCTTCTCGGGGCAGCGCCGCACGCGGCTGCCGCGGTGGTCGAGATCGGCGATCTGTTCGGCACCGGCGCCGCCACGCAGACGTCGCTCGTGGCCAATGGGGCGACCGATCCGCACTATTCCGTCGTGGCGTTCGTGTCGGCGACGAACACCGGGACGCAAGCCGGCTTTCCCCCGTATCCCCCCGACGCCAGTCTCGTGCTCGGGCCGGCGAAGGCCTACCGCATCGACCAGTGGACGCCCAACGTGACCACGGGGCCGCGCTTCTCGCAGTGGATCACCCCGCCCGGGGGCTTCCCGACCACCGATCCGCCGTTCAATCCGCAGGACCAGTTCGTCATCGCGCCGGTGGGACGCTACGTCTACCAGACGACCTTCACCCTGCCGGCGAGCCTCACCGACCTCACCCGGGTGGCGATCGCCGGGACATTCATGGTCGACAACCTCGGCCTTGCCGTGAGCCTCAACGGTACCGACCTCGATGCCACGCAGTTCAGCGGGGAGAACTTCGTCTACGACACGTCCACCCCGTTGGCCAGTCTCTTCGTGGCCGGCGTCAACACGCTCCAATTCCGGGGCCGGAATCTTTTCAACACGCCCGAGGAGAACGACTTCTACAACCCCACCGGCATGCAGGTGACGATCACCTCGGCGTTCTACGCATCGCCCACGGTGCCGGAGATCGACCCCGCCGCCTGGCCCACCGGCCTGATCGCCGTCGTCGTGGGGCTCGCGCTCCTCGAGCAACGCCGGATGCGGCGGTAGCTGCCCGCTCACAAACGGCCCGGCTTGGTGGCCGGATCAGCGCTCCCCTTCCAGGCTCTCCTGCACCGCCGGCCAATCGACCGGCAGCGGCGTGGGGTCTTGCTCCGGCAGGGCGGCCGCGAGCCGCCGCAGCTCGCCGATGCGGCGCGCGGTGTCGGGGTGGGTGGAGAGGAACTCCGGCAGCGCTCCCGGCGCGGCCCGCTCGAGGCGCTCGAAAAACACCACGAGCGCCTCCGGGGGCAGCCTGGCACGGTGGAGGAGGGCGAGACCGTCGCGGTCGGCCTCCGCTTCCTGTTCGCGGCCGTAGGAGAGCTGCACCAGTTGCCCCGCGCGGCCGGCCATGCGGCCGATGTCACCGCCGCCGGTCGCCATGGCGATCACCGTCGCCGATCCGAACTGTTGCACGAGGCGCCGGAGCGCGTGGCGGTGGAGGACGTGCTGGATCTCGTGGGCCAGCACCCCGGCCACTTCCTCTGGGCCGCCCGCCTCGCGGAGCAGTCCGGTGAACACCACGATCTGGCCGCCGGGGAGCGCCAGGGCGTTGATCTGCGGGTTGTCGACGACGTGGACGGTGAACGTCGTGCCCCTGGTGTCGGCGACGGCGGCGAGTCGATCGACGATGGCCTGCACCGCGTCGACCGCCGGTCCGCCGGCGATCGCTTTTTTGTCGGCGAGAAACGCCGTCGCCAGGGCCGCGCCCAGTTGCCGTTCGGTCTCCACCGGCATCGCGTCGGCCGCCACCCGGGGAGCCACCCGTGTGAGCAGCCACCACCCGAGCACGACGGCTCCCGCGGCGCAGGCGGCAAACAGCACGAGGTTCCGCCAGTGCCTCCGTGCCAGCGCCCGTCGGCCGTTGGCCAATCCCACGATCGTGCTCCGGCCCGGTTCCTCCACCCGGTCGGCGAGGGTGGCGAGCGCCTCGGGAGCGCGGATCACCACGGCCGTCACGTCGGGGTGATCGGGTGCGGTGCATGACACGAGCAACCACGCCCGTTCGTCGCCGGTGGGTTCGCACCGCAGGTGGTCGTATCGCCAGCGCACCGCCACCCCGTCGACCGGGATGATCTCGAGCCCCGTCGGTCCGAGGGTCACGGTGCAGGGGCAAGAACCGGGCACGGCGGCGCGGAAGCATGCTGCCGGGAAGGAGTCGGCCATCGGCGGGCTATCCGCGGGCAGGGAGGTAGCGGCGCAGCCAGCCCGCGAAGGCGGAAGGGCTGCGGGTCTGCACGTAGATCGTGCCGGGCCCCTTGAAGCGACAGACGAAGCCCTCACCCGAGGTGAAGCTCGAGATCCACCCGGCGGCGGCCTTGTGGATCTCGTAGCTCGTCGTCGATTCCCAGGCGACGACGTGATGGTTGTCGACGATGTATTCCTCGCCGGGGGCGAGGTCGAACCGCATCAGGGCGCCGAAAGTGTTGATGATCAGCGTCCCGGAGCCCCCCACGCGCGTGACGAAGAAGCCTTCGCCACTGAGCAGGCCCTTGGTGAGGTTCTGCGTCTTGGTGGAGAGGTGCACGTCGTGTTCGGCGGCAAGGAACGACCCCTTCTGGAGGAAGAACTCGGTGCCGGTCAGTTCGAGGATCTGGATGCCCCCCATCATCGCCGGGGCGAGCAGCGCCTCCCCTCCGCCGCTGCCGGCGGTGAGGGTGAGGTAGAAGAAGGTCTCGCCGCGGAGCAGCGACCGCGACAGGGCCCCCATCACGCCGCCGCGCATCGAGCTTTCGATGGCGATGCCGGGCGTCATCGACATCATGGCGCCGGAATCGGCGTAGATCGACTGCCCGGCGGGGAGCGTCGTCTTGACGATCGGCGCGTCCCCCTCGTCGATGATCTCGAACTGCACACGGCTCATGGCGATCTCCCTGGCAGACAGGGGCACGGCAACGCCCGGGCTGGTCACGCAGCGGCACCGCAGCACCCCGTGCAGGATGCGTCCGTGTCCACGACCAGCTCCTCCGTGGAGTGTGCGGTCGGTGCTGCCGAACGTCAAATCCGCGCTCAGCCGGCGCGCGCGAGCGGTGGGATCGGCGACGCGGGTTTGGCCTTCGACGGCGTGGGGGATGCGAGCACAGTGTCTCGGTGACCGCGAGCGACGGCCTGGTCCGGGAACGCGGTTCACCCGGCGGGCCGGGGCCAGGCATGGTGGTCGAGGGCCGCGTCGGTGAAGCGGACGCCGTAGCCCGGCGCCTCCGGGGGCATGTAGCACCCCTGCCGCATCACCACCGGATCGTGGACGTGTTCGTGGAGGTGGTCGGAGTACTCGGCAACACGCCCCTCGTGGGTGCCCGACACGCTCACGAAGTCGATCATGCTCAGGTGCTGGACATACTCGCACAGCCCCACGCCGCCGGCGTGCGGGCAGACCGGCACGCCGAACCGGGCCGCCAGGAGGAGCACCGCCAGCACCTCGGTGACGCCCCCGAGCCGGCAACTGTCGAGCTGGCAGACCTGCATCGCGCCGGCCTGCATGAACTGCTTGAACATGATCCGGTTGTGGCACATCTCCCCGGTGGCGACGCGCAGTGGGGCGATCGCGCGGGCGATCTCCCGGTGGCCGAGGATGTCGTCGGGGTGGGTCGGTTCCTCGACGAACCACGGGTCGAACCGGGCGAGCTCGCCGATCCAGCGGATCGCCTGGGGCACGTCCCACACCTGGTTGGCGTCGATCATCATCCGCGCCTCCGGCCCCATCTCGTCGCGGAGGACGCGGCAGCGGCGCAGGTCGTCGTCGAGGTCGCGACCGACCTTGATCTTGAAGTGCGACCAGCCGCGCG
Organism: Planctomycetia bacterium; assembly: GCA_009924545.1. Classification (GTDB taxonomy): domain Bacteria; phylum Planctomycetota; class Planctomycetia; order Pirellulales; family UBA1268; genus F1-20-MAGs016. Next base: position 8,481 of record RFRL01000026.1, read on the forward strand.
CCTGGAGATCACGGCATTTGTCCCGGAGTGCCGCGTCGCTGTAGCCGAGCCAGCCGGCGGAGGTGGTGTAGCTCGGGTAGCCCGAGTCGCGCAGGCTCTCGATCCGGGCGCGCTTGCCCGGTGCCTGGGCGCGGAGCAGCTCCAGGGCCTGTGCCGGCGTGAGGGCGTCGGCGAGGTAACGGAAGTCGACGCACGCCACGTACTCCTCGGGCGTCATCTCGCACACCATCCGCCACAGTGGCTGGCCGCGGCGGCGGGCCCACAGGTCCCACACCGCGTTCATGACCGCGGCGGCGGCGAGGTGGATCACCCCCTTCTCCGGCCCGACCCAGCGGAGCTGCGAATCGGCGGTGAGGCGCCGGTAGAGTTCGACCGGCCGGCGCATGAGGGGTTCGAGCGGCTGGTCGACGAGCAGGGCCGCCAGGGAGATGATCGCCTGCACGCACAGTTCGTTGCCGCGTCCGATCGTGAACGTCATCCCGTGGCCGCAGAGGTCGCTGGCGTTGGTATGGGAGCACGACGTACGCCGCGGAGTAGTCGGGGTCGGGGTTCATGGCGTCCGACCCGTCGAGGTGCTGCGACGTGGGGAAGCGCAGGTCGTAGGTGTCGAATGCGGTGATTGTCAGGGGTGAAGGCATGCGGGCCTCGGCGGGGAGCAGGGGCAACCCGGTGGCACGCCGGGCGAATACCGGCGCCCGCGGCCGGACATTGGTGGGCCGCAGGGGTTGTGTATACTTCACCACCCAAACGCATCGACGTCGGCCGGGCGGAGCCGGGCCCAGACGTGTCGCTGCCAGCCCTCCCGGGGGCCCGGCGACCGGCGGGCGTTTTGGAGGGTAAGCGAATGGCTAGCGGCCACACTGGAAATGTGGTGCCCCGAAAGGGGTTGTGGGTTCGAGTCCCATGCCCTCCGCTGTGCTACTGCCGAGCTCTCCCGGAGCTCGGATGCCCCGCCTCCGGCGTGGCATGTTGATGCCGAGCTCTCCCGGAGCGCTGGGTTGATGCCGAGTTCTCCCGGAACGCTGTGCTACTGCCGAGCTCTCCCGGAGCTCGGATGCCCCGCCTCCGGCGTGGCATGTTGATGCCGAGTTCTCCCGGAACGCTGGGCTGCTGCCGAGTTCTCCCGGAACGCTGGGCTGCTGCCGAGTTCTCCCGGAACTCGGGGTTGCTGCCGAGCTCTCCCGGAGCTCGGGTCGGTGTTCGGTGAGCACGGTCACAGGGGCCGGAATCGTCAGGGTGGTGGGTCGTCTGCCGTAGGGAATCTCGCCGCCATCGATGGCCGTTCTCCTCGACATCAAGAACGCCACCAAGCGGTACGGCGACCAGGTGCTCCTCGACCGGGCGAGCGCCACCCTCACCGACAACGGCAAGATCGGCTTCGTCGGCCGCAACGGCGCCGGCAAGAGCACCCTCCTGCGGGTCATCCTCGGTGAGGAAGAGCTCGACTCCGGCGAGATCGTCCGCCACCCGTCGCTCCGCCTCGGCTACCTGCGCCAACACGACCCGTTCCTCCCCGGCGAGACGGCCCTCGAGTTCCTCATCCGCGACTCCGGCCAGCCCGACTGGAAGTGCGGCGAAGTGGCGGGCCGCTTCGAACTCAAGACCCCGCAGCTCACCTGCCCCGTGGCGAGCCTTTCCGGCGGCTGGCAGACGCGCGTCAAGCTCGCCGCCCTGCTCCTCCACGAGCCGACGCTCCTCCTCCTCGACGAGCCCACCAACTTCCTCGACCTGCGCACGCAGATCCTCCTCGAACACTTCCTCCGCGACTACGAGGAGGCCTGCCTCATCGTGTCGCACGACCGGGCGTTCCTCTCCGCCACGTGCGACCAGACGCTCGACCTCACGCAGGGCAAGCTGACGATCTACCCGGGCAAGATCGACGCCTTCCTCGCCCACCAGGCCGAGCAGAAGCTCCACCTCGAACGCACCAACGCCGCCACGCTCGCCAAGAAGCGCCAGCTCGAAGACTTCATCGCCCGCAACAAGGCCCGCGCCTCCACCGCGTCGCGGGCCAAGTCGAAGGAGAAGCAGCTCGAGAAGCTGGAGATCGAGGAGATCGTCGCCGACGCCCCGACCGCCGCCATCCAGTGCCCGCGGGTGAATCGGCGCCAGGGGCCGGCCGTGCGCTGCCGCGAGCTGGCGATCGGCTACCCCGACCGGACGGTGGCCACGGGGATCGACCTGGAGATCGAGCACGGTGCCCGGGCGGCCATCGTCGGCGACAACGGCCAGGGCAAGACCACGTTCCTCCGCAGCGTCACCGGGTCGCTCGACCCGCGGGCCGGCGGCGTGAAGTGGGGCTACGGCTGCGACATCGGCATCTACGCCCAGCACGTCTACCAGAGCCTCCCCGAGGACGACACCGTGCTCGGGTTCCTGGAGCGGGCCGCCGCCATCGGCACGAAGAACCAGCGGATCCTCGACCTCGCCGGGGCGATGCTCTTCCGCGGCAAGGCGGTGGAGAAGCGCGTGCGCGTGCTCTCCGGGGGCGAGCGGGCGCGACTCTGCCTCGCCGGGCTGCTCCTCGGCACGTTCAACGTGCTGGTCCTCGACGAGCCGGGCAACCATCTCGACGTGGAGACGGTCGATGCCCTGGCGGAGGCCCTCGTGGCCTACGAGGGGACGGTGATCTTCACGAGCCACGACCGCTCGTTCATGCAGCGCGTGGCGACGAGCGTGGTCGAGGTGCGGGACGGACGGGTGGTCCGCTACCTGGGCGACTACGCCGCCTACCTGGCGAGCGTGACGCGCGAGATCGACGACGCCGAGGCGGCCGACGAGTCGCGCACGCGCGGCCCGCGCGCGGCGGCCCGCAAGGCCCCGCCCCCCGCGGGTGGCCCGGCGAAAGCCCCACCGGCGACCGGCGCCGCGAAGCGCGACCTGCGCAAGCAACTGGCGACGCTCGAGAAGTCGATCACCCGCCTCGATGCCGAGAAGAAGACACTGCAAGCGCGCCTCCTCGAGACGACCGACGCCGCGGAGGCGCTGCGGCTCCACACCACCCTCGCCGACGTGGCCGGCCGGCTGTCCGCCGCCGAGGAAGAGTGGCTCATGCTCCAGGAGAGCGCGGGCGCCGGCTGAGTGAGGCCAGCGGGTTGCTCCAGCGGAGCCCGGGGAATCGGCCGAAGTCGAGGTCGGCCGTGTGGACCTCGGCGCGATACTCGAGTGCCAGCGCCGCGATGTGGGCGTCGGTCGTGAGCGGTCCCGCCGCCCCGGCCGACCTCAGGCACGACAGCAGGGTGGTGACGTGACCCGGTCCGGGGACGAGCAGCCTCACCGGGGGCGCCCGGAACCACGCCTCGACACGCCTCGCGCTCTCGTCCACCGTCAACGGCGCGCAGAAGACCCGCGGCGAGGTGGTCAGTCGCAGGAAGGCCAACACGACGACGATCGGGATGCCGACGTCGCGATCCCCGCCGAGCAACCCGCGCCACCACTCGAGTGCCGCCGTGTGGTCGGGATCGGCCTCGTTGTGGGCGAAGATGATCAAGTTGGCATCGGGAACGATCATCGCGGGGGCACCGCTCCCGCCACCGCATCGTCGATGTCCATCTCGTCTGCCAGCTGCTGGAGTCGCGCTCGGTCGATTCCGGGCCGGTAGGCGGAATGGAAGGGAAGCACGTCGACCGGCTCCCGGCCGGCCGGGTTCGCGGGAGCGAGCCCGCGGCGGATCGCGTCATTGAGCGCGCGCTTGAAGCTCACCCGCGCGCGGGCCATTTCCCGCCTCAGGAGCTCTTCGGTATCGGGATCGATGGTGACCGTGGTTCTCATGGTGGCATCATCGCATCATGTTGGATGCAGTCAAGATGCCACCGCCCGAGATCGACCACGATCAGCCCACCGGAGGTTTGGGGCGTCAGCCTGTGAGGCCGCAGACCGCCCTTCGCCGCCGACACCGGCCGGCGGTCGGGGGCGTCGGTTGGCCCGGTGCGCAACACTGACAGCTCCGCGAGTCCGGGGGAGAGCGTGTCGAGCGTCACGGCAGTCGTGGTGATGGAGATGAAGCTCCACGTCCGCCTCGTCGAGACGACCGACGCCGCGGAACCGCTGCGGCGCCACACCACCCTCGCCGACGTGGCCGGCCGGCTGTCCGCCGCCGAGGAAGAGTGGCTCTTGCTCCAGGAGAGCGCCGGGGCGGGCTGACCGCACGCGCTCTCGAGCGCCGTCGCCGCCGGCTCTGCCCGGGCAATTCCGCGAATTCCACCGGGGCGGCGGGACGGCTCCAGCGCGGCTCCGACGACCCCTGGATGCTGGCCCGGAGACGGTCACGGGCCCGCGTCGATCGCCAGGAGCCGGCCCGTGAGCGGGCGACCGTCGGGCCCCGGGGGGCCGGAGGGGGCATCGCCGCCGATGTACAGCCACTGGTCCGGGCGTTCCGGGGGGCCGGCGAGCGCCAGCGCCTTGATCTTCCAGCCGGGGCGGATTTCGTCGATCGTCACCGCACTGGCGGCGTCGGTCACGCGGACCGATTGCATGTCGGCCGAGAGGAGGACGGCGCCGTCGGCCGACCAGTGCAGCGCCTCGATGAAGCCGGCGTGGCCGGGAAGGAGCAGGAGCGTGTGGCCCGTCGCGGCGTCGATGATCCGCAGATGCCCCTGCGCCGATCCGATCGCCAGCCGTCGTCCGTCGGGCGCCCAGGCGATCGTGTGCAGGGCGCCGAACCCGGGATCGAGCGGCAGCACCCGTGGAGCGGCGCGGGGCCTGGGGATACCGACGCGGCTGATGGGGATGACGTGGAGCATCCCCTTGCCGCCGGCGGCGACCGCACTTCCATCCGGCGCCACGGCGAGGGCGTCGCAGATCTCACCGAGGGTGTCGATGACCGCCGACTCCCGGAGACCGGGATCCCAGCCGCGGATCGTGCCCTGCGCGGACTCCCCCATGAGCAACTGGCCGGCCGGGGTCCATCCGCTCTCGTAGGTGAACTCCCCCGGCATGCGCCAAACGTCCCCGGGCGGCAGCACGCCGGTGGTGTGCTGCGGCACCACGGTCACGCCGCGTCGGTCGTGGAGTGCGATGCGGCCGCGGCCGTGGTCGATCGTCGCGGCGACGGCTCCGTCGGCGTCCGTCGCCGTGATCCGGCCGATCTCGGTGCCGTCGGCCGCATCCACCATGACGGACGGGCCGACCCATTGCACGACGATCAGCGGAGCGGCAGCCCGTCGTGCGGCGCTCGCCGCCGACTGGTCGAGCGCGGGTTCCGTCGCAGCCGGTGGTTCTGCTGGTGTTCCCCCGCGGGGCCAGCCTCCGAAACGATCGGCGGCGATCGGCAGCACGCTGTCGATCGACGACACGGCGATGGGCCACTCGCGACTGCCGGTCAGGGGGCCGGCCGGCTCGACCGCGAACTGGCGCACCGTGCCATCGGTCCCGACACCCACGACCGTTCCGTCCCGAGCAGCGGCCACATCCCACAGCCTGCCCACGTGGCCCGGGATTCGGCGCACGAGTGCCCCGGTGGTGGCCTCGAAGATCTGTACGGCGCTGTCGCCGCAGCCGGTCACCACGCGCCTGCCGTCGGCGATGAACGCGCACCCCTGCACACGCGCGCCATGCTGCGGAAGGGTCACCACGTGGTTTCCCGTGGCGACGTCCCAGATGCGGGGCACCTGATCGGTGCCGGCCGAGAGTAACCGCGTGCCGTCGGGGGAGACGTCGATCTCGCCGACGATGCCGAGGTGGCCGACGAACTCGCGGATCACCCGGCCATCGGCGGCGTCGACGAGCAGCACCTTTCGACCGCCGGCGACGGCGATCGATCGACCGTCGACGAACACCGCCGACTCGATGTCGGGATCGGCGCGGTCGGCAGTCACGAGTGCGGGCAGGGGAAACCGGTCGATCACCGGGGTTGTCTCGCTCCCATCTCCGTCGCGGGGCGCCCCGCCGGTGGCGCCACCGAACCGATCGGTGATCGACAGGACCCGCTCCGCACCCCCCCAGGCGATCCGCGTGCCATCGGGTGACCAGGCCACCGTGAACAGCGGCGCCGACCCGGCCGCCACCTCCCCCCGGGCGGTGCCGTCGGTCGCCGACCAAAGGCGCACGTGGCCTTCCTCGCCGACGGTGGCGAGGAGCTTGCCGTCGGGGGAGAAGGCGACGTCGTTGACATCGGTGGCGGGGCTGATCGCGCCGACGCGGCGATCGACCTGCTCCGGCGCCATCCACGCGAGGGTCCCGAGGCGGCCACCGTCGCGCGAAAGCTGCGACAGCGGGTCGGGGGTGGAGTCGTCCTCGAGCTTGCCGAGACCGAAATCGCCGAGCTTCACCTCCCAGCCGTCGGCGGCCTCCCTGTCCGACTCGGGGGGCACGATGCCGCGGCGGCCGCCCACGGCGCCGGTGAGGAGGATGTTGTCCGGCTTGATGTCGCGGTGGATGATGCCGCGCTCGTGGGCCACGTCGAGCCCCTCGGCGAGGTCCTTGACGATCCCGGCGGCGATCCGCGGATCGATCGGGCCCGGATGGCGCCCGAGCCACTCCGCCAGCGTGCCCCCGGTGCAGAACTCCTCGGCGATGAACACCACGCCGTCGCTCTCGCCGACGTCGTGGATCGTGACGAGGTTGGGGTGCGTGAGCCGCGCCGCCAGCTCGGCCTCGCGGACGAAGCGCCGGCGCATGCTGCTGGAGACGAGTGCCTCCGGGTGGGCGATCTTGAGGGCGACGTGGCGGCCGAGGAGCGGGTCGAGCGCCTCGTAGACCGTGGCGAAGCCCCCCTGCCCCACGGCGCGGATGATCTCGAAGCGATCGACGCGTGCGGGCCCCGTCGGCTGCTGCCGGCCGGTCTTCTCGCGCCAGGCGGCGCCGATCTGGTTGAGCTGCAACAACAGATCGAGTTGCCGGGGATCGACGTGGGCGGGTGATCCGCCCGGCTGAGGCGGGTTGTCCGGCCGGAGGGCGCGGGCGATCCTCTCGTCGAGGTCGGCGAGCAGTTCGGTCTTCGGGTCGGGTGGCGTGTCGTTCGGCGGCGGCGGTGTGGCGGCCATCGGTCGGCACCTACGGAGCGTCGGGCCGGTGGGGGGCGTCCTCGTCGGTTCCGCCGAGTGCCTCCCTGACGCGTTCGAAGCCCCGGCACCAGAGCTTCCGCGCGGCCTCGTCGGAGCGGCCCATCGTGGCGCCGATCTCCGGGAACGTCATTCCCTCCCAGTGTCTGAGCCACATGGCGCGCCGCTGATCGGTGGGGAGGGTCTGCATCGCTTCGGTCACCGCCCGCGCGTCCTCCGCGCGGATGGCCAGGACATCGGGCCGGTCCTCGTCCGCGTCGGCGAGAGCGTCGTCGTGGGAGCCGAGGTTCGCGACGTCCATCTCCCGGCCCATCGGCCGACGACAGGCGGCGTTGTGTCGCCGCACGCTGTCGAGCACCGTGGTCCTGAGGATGGAGCGCATCCATCCGAAGAACTCTGCCGGGGATCCACCGCGGAACGCGTGGAACTGACGGTGCCCTGCCGCGACGGCATCCTGCACCAGATCGGAGGCTCCGAGATGCGCCTGGAGTCGGCGCGGGAGCGTGCGGCGGGCGGCCAACAGGAGGTGGCCGCGGACCGATTCGAAGAGCTGGCCGAGGGCATCGATCCGCCCTTCCCGCGCGGCAATCAGCAAAGTCTCCCCCTGCAGGAGCTCAGGCATCCCCCGGCGTATGACGAACGGCGTACGTGCCATCGGGCCACTCCTGCGGCAGCATGGTGGGAAAGCCCCACGCCGATTCCCTCCGAACGGGGAGTCTACCCGCGAAAAGCCCGGCTGCCATCCGGAGAGCATGGCGGGCGTGTTCACCACCCGGCTGGCATGAGGCTCGCGGTTACGCGTCCCGACTGGCGGCTTGGAATGACTCGATCCGTGATCACCCGCCGCGACGCAGCACCCATTCGAGGAGCGTCGCCTGGAGCACCCCCGCCAGGACCGAGGCCAGGGCCACGCCCGTGACCACGCCCCACAGGCCGTACCCCGCCGGGAAGGCGAGCCACCAGCACAGCGGCACCATCAGGGCCACGTAGCTGGCCGCATGGATCGCCGTCGGAGCCCAGACGACCCCCGCGGCCCGGAGGGCCATCGACGCCACCCCCTGGACCCCGTCGAAGATCGTCACCGGCGCCGTCGCCGCCAGCATCGCCGCCAACAGCGGAGCCAGCCGGGCACCGTCGGCCGTGCCCTCGGCGTCGAGCCAGTGGATCGCGAGCCAGCGACGGGAACACCAGATCGCTGCCGCCAGGAGGATCCCGATGCCCAGGCTCACGGTCATCCCCAACCGCGCCGCCCGGCCCGCCGCCGGCCAGTCGCCGCGGCCGCGGTGCTCCGCCACCCGCACCGCCGTCGCCGAGCCGAGGCCCACCGCCACCATGAAGACGGCACTGAGCACCTGCACCGCGATCCCCCACACCGCCCCCGCGTCGAGGCTCACCAGCGACGCGAACACGTGGGTGAGGTTGAAACTGCCCCATTCGGCGACGTTCGCCAGCGCCGCGCCATAGCCCAGGCGGTTCTGCCGGGCGAATTCCCCGGGGTCCGCCCGGCCGGCACGCGTGAACAGCGGGGTGAACCGCGCGGCCGCCACGAGGCCCGCCGCCGCCATCGCCACGCGCGACAGCGTGGTCGCCCAGGCCACGCCGAGCGACCCGAGCGTGGGCACCCAGGTGACGTCGAACCAGGCGTTGAGGAGCACCGCGGCCCAACTGATCGCGGTCACGATCCCCGGCTTCCGCAGCGCCTCGAGCGAACTGGCACTGGCCGCGAAGAGCATCTGCGCCGGGAGGCCGTAGGCGAGGATCCGCGTGCAGTCGGCGGTGGCCGCCACCACCCGCTCGTCGAACCCGAAGGCCGCCATCAGCGGCCGGGCCACGACGATGCTCGCCAGCGCCGCCACGAGCCCGTAGACGAGCCCGATCGCCAGGCCCCGGCGCAGGATCCGCCCGGTCTCCGCGCCGCGACCCGCCCCCGACAGCTCGGCAGTCAGCACCTGCACGCCGGTGAGCAACCCGAGGCCGAACCCCATCGCCACGCCCAGCGGGAGCCAGGCGTTGAGCACGAAGGGGAGCTCGCCGGGCCGCGAGCGACCGAGCACGATCGCGTCGGTGATGCCCATCATCAGGAAACTGGCACGGGTCGCCGCCACCGGCAGCGCCAGGCGCACCAGATCGACCGCATCGGCCAGACGCAGGAACGATCCGCCGCGGTCGCCATCCGCACCACGGCTCTCCTCACCGGGCCGGTCAGCCACCCGGTTTCACCGGCAGGCCGGTCAGCCACCCGGTTTCACCGGCAGGCTACCCGGTTCCTCCGGCAGGCTACCCGGTTCCTCCGGCAGGCTACCCGGTTCCTCCGGCAGGCTACCCAGCGCACCCGGCGGTGCCGCGGTGGCGGCCCGGCCCTGTGGGGCGATGCAGTAGATCCGGGCTGCCGTGCGGAGGAGCAGCCGCTGGCCGACGATGGCCGGCGTCGCCATCCCCATGTCGTCGTCGGCAAGGGCGTTGGTGTGGAGGATCTTGAACTCCGGGCCGCCGTCGCACACGAACGTCACGCCATCCTCGTTCAAGCAAAACACCTTCCCGCCGGCGTACCACGGCGAGGCGGTGAAGGCGCGCCCCTCGGGGAGACGCTGCGAGGCGTAGATCGGGGTGCCGGTCGCGGCGTCGTGGCAGGCGAGGAAGCCGCGGTCGAAGAGGACCCACAGCTTCCCGTCGGCGACGAGCGTGGAAGGGTTGTAGGGGGCGGCGCCGGGCTGGCTCCAGACGATGAACTCGTTGGTGGTCGCGCCCGCGGCGAGCGAGATGTCGCCGGCGGCCCCCGGCTTGATGGCGTAGACCGGCTTGCGCGGGTCGAGAATGTAGCCGCTGCTCACGTAGAGGAGGCCGTCGGCCTCGAACGGCGTGGCGATCGTGATGCTCGACATCCCCTTGAGCGACCAGAGGAGGGTGCCATCGAGACCGTAGCTGCGGATCGCGCCCGTGCCGGGAGTGACGATCTCGGTGCGCAGCGCGTTTTTCCAGACGAAGGGGGTGCTCCAGTTGCTCTTCTCGTCGCGTGCGGTCTTCCACTTCTCCGCGCCGGTGGCGGCGTCGAGGGCCACGATCTCCGACTGCTCCTCGTTGTCGTCGACGACGTACAACACCCCCTCGTGGAGGGCCGGCGAGGCGGCGGCGCCCCAGCCGAAGCGCATCGGTCGCGGCGCGAGCGGCCGGTGCCAGACGACCGTGCCGTCGAGATCGAGGCACCAGATGCCGACGCTGCCGAACATGCACCACACGTGCGTGCCGTCGGTGACGGGGGTCTCCGAGGCGTAGCTGCTCTTGATGTGGATCGGCGTCTGCGGGATCGCCTCGTGCACCTGTTTCTCCCAGCGCACCTGCCCGGTAGCGAGATCGAAGCACACCACCTTCCACTGGTGCACGCTCTCGGCGGGCTTCTTCCGCTCGCCACCGAAATAGAGCCCCTTCTTCGCTTCCTCGGTGTCGCCGGTGTTGACGACGGTGGTGAGGAACACACGGTCGCCGGCGACGACCGGCGACGACCAGCCGCGGCCGGGGATGTCGCGCTTCCAGGCGACGTTGTCGGTGGTGCTCCAGCGGTCGGGCGGGAGCGCGGCGCCGGTGGCGATCCCCCGGGCCCCGGGGCCGCGGAACTGCGGCCAGGGCGCCTGGGCGCTGGCGGGGGTGGCCAGCGCCATGGCCAGGATCACGGCAGCGGGCCCGGCGCAGTACCGCGTCGACGGGTGGAGGCGGCCAACGGCGTGAGGCCCTGGCCCTGTGGCGCGTGACGACATGGGCATGCTCCCGGGAATGACCGCACGAGTCGCCGCGCGGCCCGGTCAGCCTATGCCGCGGTCAGGATCCATGCCAACCTTCCGCCAGCGCACCGAGCCACTGCCACGTGTCGGGGAAGGCTTGGCCGAGGATGAGGAGCACCGGGATCCCGGCCGTCACGGCGATCCGAACGGCGGTCTGGAGGTCGATCCCGGCTTTCGCCGGGGGGGTGGCGGCGATCAGGTTGAGGATCCGATCGCGGCTGATCCACAGCAGCGTCCGCGACACGAGCCACGCCAGGCCGATGAACGCCAGCGTGCTGGTGAAGAGCAGGTCGCTGCGCGGCTGGCAGGGCAGGCTCGTCGCGGCCACGAAGAGGAGGACGGCACTGGCCACGAGACCACCGAGGAGCCAGCGGATCTGTCCTCCGAGAGAACGAACGAAATACTTCATCCCCATGACACGCTGCTCGTCGGAGCTTGGTTTCTTCCCGTCCCCATCCGTGCCGGTGCCTTTCGCCTCCGGCACACCGACAAACGACGCCGGCGGGCGCCGTGCGTAGAGGAGGCGACCGAGGGACACGTCGGCCGGCCGGTGGAGGTTCGTGAACACCTTCTCCAGTTCCGCTCCCGGTTTTTCCACCTCGCTGCGGAACCGGTGCAGGCGGCCCTCCAGGAAACCGACCAGCGCCTGTGTGCGAACGAGGAGCAGCGCCCACGACAGGAACGCCGTCATCAGGAGCGCCACGCAGGCGCGGTGGGCGAGCATGTCGGGATAGACCGGCGACAGCCTGGTGGCCAGGTTCACCAGCCACAGGCCACCGACGACGAGGAACACGAGTTGGAGGACACCGATGGGCGTGGGAGCGGACACGCTGCTGCCGCTTCTCCAACTCCAAGCGAGTTGCTCGCGGAGCCACGTGGGCGCATGGCGCCCGAGCAGGGGATACCGGATCAGCTCCAGTTCCAGTTGATCCTCCTCGACGTGGGGAGACGGCGATCCGCCGGAGGAGGCGACCGGATACTCGTCGGCGCGCCAACTGCGGACCAATTCCACGTACCAGATCACCGCCAGGGCAAGTCCCGCGGCGCCGAGGGGCAGGAGGTGCGAGACACCGTTGAACACCCAGGCCGACGTGAGGAGCCAGGGGAGCCTCGTGGACGGACCGCCGCCACCGCTGGCGAGCACCATGAGCAACGCGGTATTGGCCAACCACGCGACGAAGGTCAGCCAGAAGTCGGCCTGCTCCCCCGGTGTCGCGCGAGACCACGCCTGCCAAACGCTCCGCAGGAGACTCGAGGCCAGATGAATCGCCGCGGTCGCGGCGAGGATCGACACGATGACGAGCCAGGGGGAGGGCAACCGGCACCACAAGCCCACGACCAGAACCGCGGCCGCCGCCGCAACGAGTGACGCCCGGACGAAGTGCGGTACCCGCCACGGGGCCATCATGAACGGGAGCACCAGGGCCACCCCGAGAGACCAGGCCGCCGGGAGGCTTGCGAGCTTGCCGTCCCAACCGGGAAACGCCCCGGCAATCAGGCCGCTCCACGCCACGCTCGCCGCCGCGATGGTGGGCAGCCACAGTGCCCCCAGGAGCATGAACAGCGGCCCTCCGAGGCGCCATCTCCGCTCACCGGACCGATGAGGCGAAGCGGAAGCCGCGTCCTCCGGTGCCCATTCGGCGAGCGGCCGGATCCACTCGTCGGAGGCCATCCAGTCGGCTGTGCGGTGGATGGTGTTCCCGGGTTGCATGGGGACGGATTGTCCCGACGCGAATCCACCACGCAGCGCGATGCTCGTCAGCAGCGCCAGGACGAGGAGGATGATCACCAACTGCGTCAACTGGAGGGGCTGATGGTGGACCCCCGGAAGCCCCCAGCGCGACGGGCCGGAAGCCGGAGCTGTGGAGTTCGTGCCCGACTTGAGGATTCCGATCGGCGCCGCGTCAGGGCCGGTGCCGGAGGAGACCCATGTCAGCGGCCAGGCACCCTGGTAACCGATCGTGGAGATCCAAAGCGGTGGCCGGGCGACCGAACCGTCACCCGAACCGGAAACGGGCTCCTCGTAGTGACGCAGCGTGTCCACCATGGCGCTGTCGGCGCACCACTCGGCGAGGGGCGTTCCGGTGGGGAGACAGTCGGGCCGCGACGCCATGTCAAGGGCGAGCGCGACCGCGTTGAACAGCCCGTTTTGTGCCTGTGCCGGGAGTGCCAGGTGTTCCTTCGTGGCGGCCCGGGGCCAGAGGTGGTGGCCGATGAACGGTGGGTAAGCCGACACCACGAGCGCCCCGAGCATCGCCTGACGGTGCCCGGGATGGTCGTAGGCGAGGTCGCCACCGACGAGGAGGATCTGGGCATCGGGAGCATGACGCCGCAACTGTTCGACGAGGAACAGGCGATCGCGGTGGTCGGTGGCGGTGATTCCCACGGCGTCGAAGTCTTTGCGGGCGATGTCGAGGAGAAGATGGCGGAGCGACAACTCCGTGTAGGGCCCTTGCATGCCCGGCGCGAAGCGCGGCACCAGGTCGCGTGCGCTCGCCCGCGCCTCGGCCGGGAAGCGGAGCATGGTCCGGTCGGCAGGACTGGTCAGCGGAGTGGCGGGGCCGGTGGCTGCCGCCTTGGCATAGGCGTCGCGCACCTGGGCAATCCCGGTCGGGAAGACGAAATTCTCGATCTCGGGACTGCTGCCATCCCCGGTGCCTGACGTGGTCGCCTTTCCGGCGTTGGCGGCAAAGCCGGTCCCGGCCTCCAACAGCCAGGCGATCCGGTCGTACCCACCCCGTAGCTTCAGGTAGGCGAGGAGGGCTTTCTGCTGATCCGGGAAGCTGGCGATCGTCGTGGCGTAGGGCACGGTTTCGGGACACAGCAGCGCATCGAAGCGTTTCTTGTCGAAAGCCGTGGCACTGGAATTGAGCACCACGACGTTGGGTGGATTGGGTTTCTCCCGCGCGTCGCGCAGGGCCAGCGCGAGCGAATCGGCCGACCCGGTGAAAACCGGTCCCAGGATGGGAATGCACTTCTTCTTGTTCTTGGTGTCGGAGTCGCCGGCGTCGAGAAAACGCTGCCCGTGGTCGAGCGCTTTGAGCAATGCCGGGCGGTCGATCCCCGCCGTCATCAGTTCCCCGACGAGATAGACCGCGAGCAGACGCTGCGTCGGTCCCGGTTCGGCATTCCCGATTCTCCGGAAGAGCATCACGCCGGGGCTTCCGCGCTGGGCCCGCTGCTTGCCATCGTCGCCGATCCAGGGCAGCCACCAACGATCGGCGACGTAGCCGTGGGGTTTGAGCGACTTCTGCAGGGTCTCGAGTTGCAGGTCGGTGCGGTAGCCGTTGGAGGACGACACCGGATCGGCGATGCACATCACCAGGGTGGTGACGGCGATACAACGGTCGGCCAGCGTCTTCGCCACGGAAGCGGACGCCGCCGCGCTGGTGGCGGTCTCGTCAGGCGTTTTCCCTGCTCGCTCGACCGCCTTCCCCAGATACTCGAGGAACGGCCTGTCGAGCCCGGACGTGTCGCCCTGCTGCGGCGGGCCCTGCCCTCCCCCTTCGTCGCCTTCGGCATCGGTCGCCTGCGCTTCGGCCGGACGCGATGCGGTCGATGATGAGCCCCCGCTCGACCAGGGCACGACGAGGATGGCGGCGATCATCGCCATCAGCACGCCGATCAGGCTGCGGTTCTCGTTGTTGTCGCCAGCCATGATCGGCAACGTCCTCGTCACCAGCCCGCCACACACCCCTCGGGTGATGGTCGCCTCGGCGGCGGGGATGTGCAATCCGGCGCCATCCCCGCCGCCGCAGTCGGGGACGCGAAGGTCCCTGCGGTGAAGGCGTGCGCGGGAGGCAAAACCGGCCGCGCCGCGACAAAAAAAGGAGCCGCGTCAGAGGAGGCCGGCGAGCGCGTCGAGGGCGGCGGCCAGCATCCCGGCCGTGGGCGGCCGATCCTCGGGGCGACGCTCCAGGCAGTGGTTGCGGATGGTCAGCAGCGGCTGTGGCACGCCGGGCAGGTCGTCCGGCGGCGCTGCGGCCGCCGGGCTCCGCAGGCGGCGGAAGGTGTCGGAGGGGTGTTCGCCGGCAAACCGCGACCTGCCGCTGAGGAGCCGGTCGAGGAGGAGGCCGAGGCCGTGGACGTCGGTGGGCGGACCGATCTTCCCGAGCGCCAGATCGACCTGCTCGGGGGCCATCCACTCGGGTGACCCGACCAGCGTACCGGTCTTCGTGGCATCGGTGAGGAGCTCATCGTCAGCGGGGATTTCACCATGCACGAGTTTGCCGAGGCCGAAATCACCCAGCTTGACTTCCCAACCGCCACCATCGGCGTCGGCGTCGGCGAGGAGGGCACCACCCGGCCCGGCTGGCACGAGGAGCACGTTGGCCGGCTTGATGTCGCGGTGGATGATCCTTTTGGCGTGCGCGTGGCCGACGGCGTGGGCCAGCCGGGCCACGATCCGCGCGCTGGTGGCCGGGGCCAGCGGGCCGGGATGCCGGTCCAACCAAGCCGCCAGGCTTCCCCCTGGGCAGAGTTCGGAGACCAGGTAATGGTGTTCACGGTCCCGGCCGATCGCGAGGAGAGGCACGATCCCGGGATGGTCGAGGCGGGAACAAAACTTGGCCTCCTTCTCGAACCGCTTCCGCTTCGCGGGCGAGAGGTGGGCCTCGGGGAGCAGGAGTTTGACCGCGACACGTTGGCCCGAGTCGGTGTCGGTGGCGGCGTAGACCACCGCGAAGCCGCCCCGGCCCAGTTCCGCCTCGACGCGATAGCGGGCGATGTGGTGCGGCAGCGACACTGCCTGTCCTGCCGTCGCGGCACGCCGCTCGGCAGCCAAGGCCCGCAGCGCGAGCAGGAGGCGGAGATCTTCCGGGTTGACGCGTGCCGCCGACTCGGCCCCGGCACTGCTCGGCGGCGCATGACCGGCGAGGATGTCGTCAACGGATGCGAGATTGATGCTCGATTCGCAGCCTGGATCCGGCGTCTCGTCGTCGGGCGCGGTGTCTTCAGGGCAGGTCATGTGCGGGCCTGTCAGTGTCAGACCGGTCGTGGCACCAGGGAACCCGCCCCGGAGTCGTCACCTCTCCCGGGGGGCCCTCTCTTCTTGAGCGCGCGGACGGCCCGGTCAAACAGCTTTCGTGCACCCCCCTCCGAACGGCCCATCCGTGCGCCGACATCCTTGAAGTGGAGATCTTCAAAGATCCGCAGATCGATGACGGTGCGATGGTCGGGGCAAAGTTGGTCGATGGTCTTCTGGAGGGCGGAGTCCTCTTCGTGGCGGATCGCCGACAATTCGGGGTTGCGCTCTTCGCCGAGGGTCCGCTCGTCGGCCGTCGAACCGCTGCCGTCGCCGAGGCGCACTTCGCGCTTGATGTCGCGCTTCTGGACGCCTTCGTAGTACCTCACCATGTCGCGGAGCGTGTGGTCGACGATCGCCTTGAGCCAGGCGAAAAACTCCCCCTCGCTGGCGCCGAGGAATGAGAGGAAATCGCGATGGGCTTCCACGGCAGCCTCCTGGAAAATGTCACTGGCGTTGACCTTCGACCGCAGCGAGCACGGGAAATCCCCGGCAATTTGGCTCTCCAGGATCGTGCGCCGCCATTGGATCAACATGCCCAGCGCGTCCGACGAGCCAGCGCGGGCCTCGGCGAGCAACCGTCGGAATTTCGCGGGATCCAACGGTGGCACAGCGTCGTCCATGTCGGTTTCCCCAGGGCACTCGGGAGCGCATCCAGTGGACCCCATGGTACGGAGGGGGAATCCGGCCGTGAAGAGATGCCTCATGAAGGGGGGTCGGGGCGTGGTGACGGGACCCAGGCGGCGTCAAGGTCGGCGGCGGGGGTGAAGCGGTTGCGGAAGGTGCCGTCGGGACGACGGTCGAAGTCCGCTGCGCTGGTCACCAGCGCCAGCGGACGGCTGGCGATGCCGCGCGACGCGAGGAATTCGACCCGGTCGAGCAACTCCCGTGGCAATTTGAAAAACGCCGGAAGGTCGGGAAATTCGTCGTGCGGATCGACGTGTGCCGCACCGTGAATCCCCCGGGGCTGGATGAGGAGCGACCAGCCGTACATCTCCAGCGGCGAAGTGCGCCGACGGAACAGCGATCCCCGGCAGCCCGTCGGGGGGCGGTGGCGGACCGCCTCCCCGGCGTCCTCCGGGACCATCAATGCCGCCGCGGCCCGGCAGTTCAGTCCCAGGGCCCGGCGCCGTGCCACCTGGGTCCCGACCGCGTCCCACCCGGTTTGGATCGCCGGCAGCAGACGGCGGTCATCCTTCACTTCCACGACCCAGGGGCCGCCACGCGCCGACTGGACGAGGAGGACGGGCCCGAGGATCAAGGGCCGGTACACCGCCGGGCGGCGGATGGTGGGGACGACCGCGTTGGCCCAGGGCTTCTCGGGCACGAGGCGGACCGACGGTGTGTCGAAGGGGAAGCGAGATTCCATAGGCGTTGATCCAAGGGTGGCGATCTTGCGAACCCTATCCGGCACGTTGGACAACCTTGGTCCAATGGCACCGGCCTCCATGAATTCTCCCCCCCGAAGAGGTGTTTTTTGCGGCGTCACCCGCCGGCCGCAAGTCCATTCAGGGAAGGTACGGTAGAAGGCGAAAAACGCGGACGGAACCGGCCACTTTTTTTCGAACCGGCTTTTCTCCCCCCTGTCTTCAGCCACGACTGACCAGCCCACCCTCGGGAACGACCGCATGGACTCGCTCGGCCGGCATGAGCAACTGCTCCGGATTTGCCATCTGTTGGAAATCCTCCAGGCAGCCCGCCGGCCGCTGTCGGTCGGGGATCTCAAGCACCACCTCCGCGACCGCGGCGTCATCGACGATCTTTCCGACCGGACGATCCGCCGCGACCTCGGGTTCCTGGAGACCTTCGGGTATCCGCTGCGAACCATGCGGGCCGACGGTGGCGACGGCCGGGCGCGGGCTCGCTTCGCGCTCGACCGCGGGCCGGGGCCGGCGGGGATGCCGGCCCTGTCGCCCCCGGCGATGACGCTCCCCGAGCTGCTCGCCCTGACCGTGGCCCGCAACTTCCTCACGCCGCTCGCGGGTACGTTCTACTGGCGTGGGATCGCCCAACTGCTGGCCCGGGCCGAGCGACTGGCGACCCCCGCCCTCATCGCCTACGCCGACGCGCACCGCGATGGGCTCGTCGTCCATCCGCGGCCCCCCGAAGGACGCTACCGCCCGCGGCTCCTGGCGGCCATCAACCGCTCGATCCGCAACTCCCTGGAGCTCGAGGTCCGGTACCGTGGCCAGGGGGACACGCGCGCCGTCACGCGCATGATCCGGCCGGAGGCTCTGGTCCTCTCCGATGGCGTGCTCTACGTGGCCGCCTACCCCGTCGGCACCACCGCCACGGCCGCGCCCGGCCTGCGGTTCTTCAAACTCGACCGGCTCACCGGTGCCCGCGTCACGAAACGGACCTTTCCCCCGCGCCGCACCAGCGTGGCCGACGAGCTGTCCGACAGCATCACCATCTACCGCTCGTCGACGGCGGCGCCGCGCGCTTACCGAATCCGCGTGGCGGCGGAGCGGGCGCGGTGGGCCTGCGAGAAGCCGTTCCATCCCCGCCAGCAGGTCACCCGCCGGCCCGACGGCAGCGTGGTGTTGGAGATCGAGAAGGCGTGGGACGAGGAGATGGTGCCGCAGTTGCTGGCCCTCGCGGACTCCGTCGAGGTCCTCGAGCCGGCCGACGTGCGGCAGCGCCTTGCCGCCACCGCCGAGCGGATCGCGGCGCTCTACCGCCGTCGTCCGGCGGCGGGGTCGCGCCGGTCCCCGTAGCCACCGGGCGCGCCTGTCGGCAGGAGGCACGGGCTTGCAGATCAGCCCCGGGCAGCAGCCATGGTCAGCGTCGCCAGCCGGGCTTCGATCTCCGGCGTGAGTTGCTCCCAGTGGAACCGCCAGGCCCAGTTGCCCCAGGGGCGCCCCGGCACGTTCATCCGTGCTTCCGACCCCAGGCCGAGGAGATCCTGGAGCGGATAGATCGCCGTGTGGGCCCGGCTGGCCAGCGCCATCCCGATGAGGTCCCAGTGGATTTCGGCGCCGTCGGTGGAGAGCCGCACGCGCAGCCGGTGCCGCTCGCGCTCGACCTCCTCGACCGACCGCGTCGGGGTGGCGTCGGGCGGTGCGCGGTACCACCCGCAGGCGGTGTCATTGTCGTGGGTGCCGGTGTAGACGACGCGGTCGGGGGGATCGTCGTCGGTGGGCGGGGCGTCGGGATCGGGCGGGTCGCCGAAGATGAACTGCAGGACGCGCATCCCCGGCAGGCCGAGCTCCTGCCGCAGGCTCTCGACGTCGGGGGTGATGAGCCCGAGGTCCTCGGCGATGATCGGCCGGTCACCGAGGGCCCGGCGCGCGGCGTCGAACAGGTCGCGCGCCTGAGGGCCGTCCGGGCGGGCGCGGGCGTGGGCCGCGTCGTCGTGGTGCGCGAGCCGCAGCGCAAGCCCATCGGCCTGGCCGCGCAAGCGCTCGGCGTCGGGCGCATTCAGCGACCGCGGCGGATGCGGGAGGACGAGCCGGCCAGCCGCATAGCGCGGGCCTTCGGCGCCGAAGACCACCTCAAGGTCATCTGCGCCGGCGTCAGGCCCCGGCAATCGTCATGCCCCCGATCAGACAGGATGGCACGCGGGTGGACAGATGCGCCCGCGCGTCATTCCCGGCAACCAACCCACCCAGCATCTGGCGCAGGTTTCCGGCAATCGTGCATTCGTTGACCGGATAGGCGATTTCGCCCCCTTCAACCCAGAACCCGGCCGCCCCGCGTGAATAATCTCCCGTGGTGGGGTTGATGGTGGACCCGATCATGGATGTGACCAAAAGCCCGGTTCCCATATCGCGGATCAGGTCATCGCGGCTGTGCGTGCCGCCCAGCAGATCAATGTTCGACGACCCCGGCGATGGCGGGTGTGATGTGCCCCGCGCGGCATTCGCGGTGCTGGCCAGCCCCAAACGCCGCGCCGTGGCCAGATCCAGCACCCAGGACGC
>RFRL01000251.1 GCA_009924545.1 Planctomycetia bacterium
TGTGTTGTGCTTGCCGGCGGCTGTGTTGTGCCCGCGGGCGGCTGCGGCAGAGCTGGCGCGTTCGGGTGAATCAGGAGGTGCCGCCATGCACGCCGTCAGTCAGGCTCCGTTCGGCACACTGCCCGACGGCCGTACCGCCAGCCTCTACACCCTGCGGGTGCCGGGGGGCTGGCAGGCCACGATCACCGACTACGGCGCCATCCTCACGAGCTTCCTGGTGCCGGCGCGGGCCGCGGGCGGGCAGGCGGTGGACGTCGTCCTCGGCTTCGACGGCGTCGAGGGCTACGCCCAGGGGCATCCCTATTTCGGCGCCACCGTGGGGCGCGTCGGCAACCGGATCGCGGCGGGCCGGTTCACGCTCGACGGCAAGGACCACCGCCTGGCCACCAACAACGGCCCCAACCATCTCCACGGCGGTGTCGTCGGCTTCGACAAGGTGCTGTGGCAGGCGACGCCCGAGCCCGACCACGAGCGCGGCCCGAGCGTGGTGTTCACGATGGAGTCGCCCGATGGCGACGAGGGATATCCCGGGCGCCTCACCGCCACCACGCGCTACACCCTCACCCCCGCTGGCGAGCTCCGCGTGGAGATGACCGCCACGACCTCCGCCCCCACGGTCGTCAACATCGTCCACCACAGCTACTGGAACCTCGCCGGCCACGCCTCCGGCGACGTCCTTGGCCACGACCTCACGGTGTGTGCCGATACCTATCTGCCGGTCGATGCCGGCAGCATCCCCACGGGACAGTTCGCGCCGGTGGCCGGCACCCCCTTCGATCTGCGCCCCGAACGCCAGCCGCCGGTGCGCCTGGCGACCGCCATCGCCGCCCTGCCGCCGGCCGGCAGTGATCCCGGCGGCATCGACCACAACTTCGTCATCCGCTCCTGGCAGCCCGACGGGCAACTGCGCCCGGTGGCCGTGCTCGTCGATCCGGCGAGCGGCCGCAAGCTCGAACTGTTCGCCGACCAGCCGGGGGTCCAGGTCTACACCGGCAACTACCTCGACGGCACGCTCACCGGCAAAGGTGGCGCGGTCTACCGGAAGCACGGCGGCATTTGCCTGGAGACGCAGAAATACCCCGATGCGATCCACCACGCCGGCGATCCGGCCTGGCCCTCACCGCGCCTCGATCCGGGCCAGACCTACCGGCACGTGATGATCCACCGCTTCACCCCCTGACGCGCCTCCGCGAACCCCACCATGGTCTTTCCCGTCGGCGACGACAATTCCGACCGTCGTCTCTTCCCCTACGTGTCGATCGCGCTGATCGCGATCAACGTCTTCGTGTTCGTGGTCCTGCAGCAGGGCTTCCGGCCCGAGGGGGTCAACGAGGACGTGACGCTCGCCTGGTGCCAAGTGCCGGCCGAGATCATCTCCGGCCGCGACGTGGTCACCGAACCGGAGGTGCGCGCCATCCGCACGCCAAACGGCGTGATCGAGGTGCCTGTGCCGGGGCTCCAGCCGACACCGGTGCCGGTGTGGCTCACGCTCCTGACGGCGATTTTCATGCACGGCAGCGTCATGCACCTCCTGGGCAACATGTGGTTCCTGTGGATCTTCGGCGACAACGTCGAGGACGACATGGGCCACTTCCGCTACCTGCTCTTCTACCTGGCCACGGGCGTGATCGCCTCGCTGGCGTTCGTCGCCTTCAACGCCACCGGCGAGGCGGCCCTCACCCCGTGCCTGGGCGCCAGCGGCGCGATCTCCGGCGTGCTCGGGGCCTACCTCGTGCTCCACCCGCAGCGGCGCGTGAGCGTGCTGTTGCTGCGGATGATGGTCGACGTGCCGGGCTATGTGGCGGTGGGAATCTGGTTCGCCTTCCAGGTGATCAGCGGCGCGCTCGACTCCAGTGGTGGCGGCGGCGGGGTGGCCTACTCCGCCCACGTGGCGGGCTTCCTCGCCGGCCTGGCCCTCGCCAAGCCGATGAGCTACCGCGCCGCCCGCGCCGAGGCCGATCCGCTGGTCGTGCTGCGACGTCGGCTGCCCTGATCGCGCGCCCGCCCGGCCCACTGGCGGGCCACCACCGCCAGGTCGGTGTCGCCCGCGCGCGGCATGCCGCGGAGTGACTCGGCGGCAAAGTAGTCGTGCTCGATCCGCGCGATCGACGCGGCCAGTTCGCCATGGGCGCGCGGGTCGAGCCCGTCGTGGGCCTGGATGTCGCGGAGCAGTTCGAGGACGGCAAATGGCGTGGCCGGATCGGGAACCGTGAAGCCCCGCGCGGTCTTTGGCCGGCGGGAGCCCCACGTGCGCCACAGCAGCGCGAGCGCCCCCAGGCCGGCCAGCCCGGCCGCCGCGGGCAGGGCCCATTGCCCGACCGTTCCTCCGGCCCGGGCCACCGGCCCGCGCAGGTCGACGCTCGCCTCCGCGGTCACCAGATCGGCGTCGGCGTAGCGCTGCCGGACCGACTCGGCGGTCTCCACGGCCGGCACGGGGAAGACGAAGCGACCGTCGGCGCCCGGATCGCGCTCGAGCCCGACCGTCCAGGTGCGTTCCGACTCGATGGCCGGCGTCGGGGCCTCGGGGGCGAAGCGCGACACCGCCACGCCCGAGTCCTGGATCCCCGTCACGGTGAAGCCGGGCACACGCGGGGCGAGGATCGTCTCCAGCTCGGGCACCAGCCCGCGCGCCGCCGCACGGATCTCCAGGGCCAGCTTCCCTTCCGCCGCGCGGCGATCGTCGAGGATCTGGGTGAGCGCGAGACTCTCCCACGGCCGGGCCGGCGGGGCCGTGTCGCGTGCGTCGATCACCGTCGGCCGGCTCTCGATCGGGAGCACCACGTACCCGGCGGTGTCGAGGAAGTCGAGGTCGAGCCGCAGCGGCGGGAGCCGGTCGACCTTCGGGTCTTTCGCGGCGAGCACCAGATACGCGTAGGGCGTCCGGCGCCAGCCGTACTCGTCGTCGGACCGGCTCTGCACCTTCTCCGACTCGAACGTCACGCTCTTCACGTCGAACGACTCGCCGAGCGCCCGCCGGACCGTCTCCTCGAAGGCGGTGCGGTAGTCCTGGAGGGGGCGGCCGAAATTGAAGGCGAACATGTTCGCCGACTTCTGGTTCTGGAGGTAGCGGCCAAAGCCTCCCGCCTCGCGCTCGATCTCGCGCGTGTGCCGCAGGCTCACCAGCACGCCGAACGGGCGGCCATGGCCGACGCGGTCGGGGCCGTCGATGTCGGCGCGGAGTTCGATCTCCCGGACGAGGTCGGCGTAGTAGTCGATCACCTGGCGGGCCTCGCGCGCCCGGGGGTGGTCCCCCGCCACGGTCAGCCCCGCCTGCGTGACGCGGTACTTCACCGCCGGGTTGAGCTTGGCGATCCGGCCGACGATGCCGGTGGCGAGGCGCTCGGCATGCCACTCCCGCGCTTCGGCCGGCATGCCCTCGAGCACCGCTCGGATCCGCTCCGGCTCGCCGGCGACCGCCGCGGTGGTCTCGTCGATCCGGTCGGCGTCGCAGGCCCCGCTGGCGGCGAGGAGCCAGGTTTCGAAGGGGGCGGTCGTCCACTCGGTGCGGGGCAGGGTGGCGGTGGCGGTGGCGTAGGCCGCGGCGGCGGCGGCGAAATCGTCGAGGGCCGCGCGGCGCCGGGCGGTGAACTCGGGGGAGTCGGCGAGCTTGCGGCGGAAGTCGTTCTCGTCGTGGGCCAGCGCCGCCGCCGTCGCCTGCAGCGACCAGTGCTCGCCACGCTGGCGGGCCTCGTCGACGAACGCCCGCGCGGTGCCGTAGCCGCCGAGAACCTCGGTCTGGATGTCGGTCTCGCGCCGCTTCGTCTTCGCCGCCTCCTGCACGCTCGGTTTCTGCCACGTGCCGGCGAGGTTGGTGCGCATCGTCTCCGCGAGGGCGGCCACCGTGCGGGGGGCGAGCGCCGGCGCCGGGCCGAACACCCGGGCGATCGCCTCGGGCCGGTAGACCTCGGCGACACTGTGGGACTTGGTGAAGCAGGCCACGAGCTTGAGCTCGTCGAGAGGACCCAGGTCGAGGGCCCGGAGACGGTCGGCGAAGGCGGCCAGTTCGTCAAGGTTCCGCTCCTGCAACGACCGCGACAGGGGGATGCCGTTGAGCTGCTCGTCCATGCCGAAGTACCAGAAGAACGGCATCCGCCGGCGCCGTTCGTCGTTGGGATCGTGGGCCAGCTTCCAGGCATCGAGCAGGGCCGGCACGAGTCGCTGCGCGGCCTCACGGTGGACGGCGGCGAGGCGCTCGAGCGCGTCGAGCGCCGCCTCGGTGCGCCCCGCCTTGCCGAGGGCCGCCACCAGCGCCTTCTCCACCCCCGGCCGCTCGGTGGCATCGAGCCGGGCGAGCCAGTCGGCGGTCGGCGCCGCGTCGAGCACGTCGGCGAGCTTCACCGGCCACTGCGGCATCATCTGCCGCCGCTGCTCCAGTTCCTGCTGCTCCCAGTAGTACATGTTGCCGTAGGGGTCGCGGCGGAAGCCGGAGTCGTTGTCGTCGTGGGTGGCGGAAAGGCGTGCTTCGGCCGACCACCCGCGGGCGGCGATCGCCAGAGGCCCGCGCCACCGGCTGTCGGTGGCGCCGCTGCCGGCGACGAGGCCGTCGACCACCGCCCGCTGGAGGAGGAGCCACTCCCGGCGCGGGTCGATTTCGTGCGGCGACCGGGTGGGGCCGGTGACGACCTGGGCGGCCACGAAGGCGAGCAGGTCGGCGGCGGCGTCGGGTCGGGAGGCGGTGACCTCCGTGATCCAGGCGCGGGCCGTGGAGCGCGGCAACTTCGGCAGCAGCGCCGCCGCCCGGCGCACCGCGCGGCGGCGCTGCCTGGCGTCGAGCCCCTCGAGGGCCAGTTCGCGCTGGACGGCGTCCCACAGTGTGTCGAGGCTCACCGCGCGGGGATCGCGGGCCCGGGCTGCCTCCAGGCTGCGGACCCACAGGTCGACAGTCTCGGCATCGCGGTCGCGCAGGCAGTCGTCGAGTGCCGGGAGCAGCGGACCGGCCAGGTCGGCCCGACCGGCCGCCGCCAGCAGCGTGGCCGACTGCCGCCCGGTGAGCCGTGAGGGTTGCTCGGTGCCCAGCGCCGTCAGCACGGTCACGAGGTCGCTCCCCTCGGCGCCCGCCTCGAGGACGATCGCTGTGATCCGACCGAGCCCCTCCAGCCGCTGCCCGTCATCGGCGTCGAGCGGCAGCGGGGCGGCACGGACCAGACCGGTGATGTCGTCGAGCAAGAGTGCCGGCAGCGGTGGTTCCGTCGGCTGCCCCATGGGGCCCGACTCCGCCGCCGGGCGCGTGGCGAGTTGCTCGAGGATCCGGTCATACCCGGCCTTGGCCTCCGCGGGGGGAAGCGACCGGAGAAACACTCCCACCGCGTCCCAGTGGCCCGCCGCCACGTCGGCCTGGAGGGTGGCGGTGCACCACAGAGCGCTGACGAGAAGTCGGCCGCGCGGATCGCCAAACTGACCGCCCTCACGTTCGACCGCCGGCCGGCGGTC
>RFRL01000252.1 GCA_009924545.1 Planctomycetia bacterium
CTCGGCAAGAAAGATCTTTGTCAGGGCCGCGACGGCCCGGGGCCGGTCGGCGAGAAATCCCCGCAATCGCTGACCAGGAATGATCACATGCTGCGGCGGTTGAGGTCTCTGTCGGTTGAGCGAGCGGTGAGATGAATCGCCGGTGTCGCCCGACTATCGCCCGATCAAAGACGGTCGGATCGGGTTGCTTGCCCGGTGGATTCGGCCGCCATTGGATCACCACGATCCTGCCGTCAGCCACGGCCAGCACGTCGTAGAGCTTACCTTTGTCGGGTGACTCTTTCGCGACAAGGTACAAATGATCGCTGGGCGTCGTATGCCCGCTTGCCATCATGCCCATCGGATTGATGTGGCTGATGTCATCGACGCGCAGAGGAAACGTGGCCAGTTTGACTGGCCCTTTGCCTTCCGCTTGACCGCGACTCCACTGCTGGTTGAGTTGCTCGGCAGAAGTTCTTGGGCTGGATTCCAACTGAGCATGCGCCGCCGGTCTGCTGCAGCGCCTGGTTCGGTGTGCACAAACTCCCCCCATCACTTTTTCTCGACGGCCTGTTCCTTGAAAAATCGGACGATTAATTCCGGTGCACTGTCAGGGTATTTATGAGTGCCGGGATGTTCAACAAATACCACGGGTGCTCCGTCTTTCGAGCGGTAGATGGTACCGGTGAGGTCGCCAACATTCGCCCACGGCTTGCCGTCGGCCTCGCAGCCGTTGAACTTGCGAACCGTCTCGACCGTCTTCTGCTGGTTCGCGAAGGGCACCGTCTCGTCCTTCTCCCCCGCGATGTGCAACACCGGCAACGGTTGCTTCTCCTTGGCCGTACGCAACCCGCTAGCGCCGGCGGCCGACGGGGCGATGGCGGCGAAATCCTTCGGCCGCGCCGCGCCCAGCAGGTAAGTGAACCCACCACCGTTCGAGTGCCCGGTCGCGAAGACGCGGCTGTTGTCCACCTTGTATTTCTCCCGCACTGTCTTGAGCATCGCGTCCACGAACTTGAGGTCGCGGTCGTCGTTGTCGCCGATCTTCTGCTGCCAGCCGGCCCGCTTCCCTTCGGGATCGCGGCCGGTGACGGTGGGCAAACCCTGGGGACACACGATGACGGCTTCGGGCCACTGCTTCTGGAAGCCGAGCTTTTCCATGTGTTTCATGGTGCCGCCGTGTCCGTGAAAGACGAAAACCACCGGAACCGGACCGTCCGTCTTCTTCGAGGGCGGGATGACCACGGCTTCCCGTTCCAAAGTCCCGACAGTCCATTTGGCCACCCCAGCGGGTTCGTCCGCGGCTGCCGAGAGGACGGAAAGCAGAAGGGATAGGAGACCCGTTGCGGTGGCATATGCGAACTTCATCTGTCCCTCAGGTTGACATGAAGATGCGGGAACTAAGTACGTCCGACGCAGCCACACGGCCGTTCGCGACACGCGCTGCCGCCGAACGAACGCATTCATCTTTTTCCTTTCTGCGCCAGGGTTGATGGCATAACGGCAGCAATCAGCGGCTCGCGGTCAGCAACGCGAGCAGGAGGGCGGGGAGAGGAGCGAGGGTGGGTTTCATGTTACCGCAGTCCGGTGTCCGCGCGGCGCAGTTGCCAGCGACCGGAGTTGCTGGGGTGGGCGAAGTAGAATATCCAGACGCGGTTCTTACCGATGAAAAACTCCGGATCGGCGCGCTGGCTGGGGTCGTCGGCGCTAATGCGGCGAAGCACGGAGCCGTCCAACACGCTGGTCAGCCAGATCTCGGCGGACGTTGTGCCCGGAGCCCCCGGCTCGTTGACCTGAAACGCCGAGTAAACCTCGCCTCGCCAGACGAACGGCTCGGCGGAAGCCAGATTGTTCGGGTTCTTCAGGCCGCGTCCGCGCGGCTCGAAGCGGTGGATGACATCGCGATACTGGCCATCGACCCCGGGCTTGACGACCACGCCGGAGGCCTTGGCGTTTACGCCCGCGATGATGTATCGCTCGCCACGGTGGAGGAAAGGAAACGGGTCGAATAGCACTGGCAACGGCTTAGCCACGGTCGCCGGCATCGGCTTGGGCTCGGCAAAGTCCAGCTCTTTGACCTCGATCACCGGAAACGGGATCTGCGGATTGGGCTGCGTGTCGTCCCCATAGATCACCAGGGGCAGTCCGTCGGCGCGGGTCTCTACGTCGTAGAACCAGCGCGGGATGTCCACAATGAATGGCTCGAGCCGCTTCTTGCCGATCTTGAGGTGCGGCCCGTGGGTGATCGGGTGCTCGCTGGTCGGATCGGCAAGGTCGATGTAATGGAGCTGTCGATTCCCGTCGGAATCGTTCTGGATATAGACCACGAAGCCGCCGGGCTTCTTGAGGCGCGTCGGGTAGGGAAACATGCGCGAGGGGTTGGGAGGAGTGGGAAGGCGAGTGACAGTGGCCGAGAGGCCGCCGTCGGGCTGCGGCTGCGGACGTACTACGACAAGGCTGCCCTCCGGGTCCAATATCACGGCGAAGAAGCCCTTGTCGTCCTGCCCCCATTGCGGCTGGCCGCTTGGCTCGTAGTCGCTCATCTTGACCGCGCCAACCTTGAAACCCTTGCCGGATCGGGGCATCAAATCGCCCGTGTCGGCATCCATGGCACAGAGCCAGACGGTGTTCTCGGCATTACGGCCCCGGCCCTGGGGTTCCACCCAAGCCATGTATTTCATATCCGGCGAGAACTCAATGCAAACGTAACCGGTTTCAGGGTCGCCCAACTGCACGTCCTGGGGCTTGAACAGCGATTCACCGCGACCGCCGCGTTGTCCGGTCGGCTGCTCCTGGGCTTCCAATGCGGGCGACGGCGCGATGATTCCCGCCGCCAGCAACAATGCCGGCAACCACGTCACTCCTGTTTTTGTTCTCATTGTTCGGTCCTTTATTCAGGTTGAGTTGTGAACTATTTCGTTTCCAGCAGATCCAGCGCGGCGAACTGCTCTGACGTGATATACCGACCCACCCGCAAGAACTCCGCAGACAATTCGGCCAGTCTATTAGAAGTCCCGGGGCGGATTGTCTCCGACTGGGATGCCGGTGGTGCAACGGACCATCTTCCAGGGTCTTTCAATCACGTTGAAATAAACGAAGACCTCCTTTTCCCCGATCAAGAATTCAGGGTCGATCCACGATCGCCGTCCTCGCCGGGGTGAATTTCTTCACGCTCCGCCGCTGGGTCGGCCACATCGACGAGGAGGCGCTCAAAATCTACGTCCACATCGCGGACGAGCAGGCCCAGGTGACCATGCGGCAGCTGGCCGAGCGCCGCCAGGCCGCCGGGCGTGCCGCCAAGCCCGGCCGGGGGCGGAAGGGCATCAGCACAGTTTCAGCACAGTCGCGCCGCGGTGGTCGCGGGGCGGGCGGGTGATCAGCACAGTTTCAGCACAGTCACGGAGGTCAAACATGACACGCTGTTCAAAGAGCCTTGGAAACAAGGCCCGTTCGATTCGACGATTACCAACCAACGGAGAGGGCGGGATTCGAACCCGCGGACCAGCTTTTGACCGGTCACGTCTTTAGCAAAGACGCGCATTCGACCACTCTGCCACCTCTCCGGCACAAGCGAAGCTATTCTGGACGGCCTCTGGCCGGGCCGCAAGGACATACCGCCCGGCCCCGTCGGTAGACCGGTCCCGTGCGAACAGCCCCCATGCCGTGCCGTTGGCCAGTCCCGGTCGTCGCGCTTGTGGCGTCGCTGGCGGCTGGGGGATTCGCGCGCGGGGAGGAGAAGCCGTCCGCGTTCACCGCCACACTCGACGGGATCCGCGGCGCCGACGCCCGCCCCCACGTCATCGCGCTGGCCGACGACAGCTTCGAGGGGCGCGAGGCGGGCAGCCGCGGGGGGCAGGGCGCCGGCCACTACATTGCCGGCGTGATCGCCCCGTTGCGGCTCCTCCCAGCGGGGGATGGCGGTGGGTTCTTCCAGCGTTTCGGCGCGATGCGGAACATCCTCGCCCTGCTCCCGGGCAGCGACCCCGCGGTGGCCGACGAACTGGTCGTGGTTGGGGCACACTACGACCACGTCGGGTATGGCGCGGTACCCCCCGGTACCGGTGCCGCTGGCCAGATCCACAACGGCGCCGACGACAATGCCTCGGGCGCGGCCGGGCTGATCGAAATCGCCACGCTCCTGGCCGAGTTGCCGCGTCCCCCGCGGCGCTCGATCCTCGTGGCATGGTGGGACGGGGAGGAGAAAGGGCTCCTGGGTTCGAGCCATTTCCTCCGCGTGCGCCCCGGCCGGCTGGCCGGGCTGCGGCCGGTATTCTCGCTGAACCTCGACATGATCGGCCGGCTCCGCGCCGGGAGGGTGGAGGTGTTCGGCAGCCGCAGCGGCATCGGGCTCCGGTCGGCGCTGGCGCGGGCCAACGTGCGGACCGGTCTGGAACTGGTCTTCGACTGGGATCTGGTCGACGACTCCGATCACTACCCGTTCATCGCCGGCGGCATCCCGACGCTGATGCTGCACACCGGTCTCCATCCGGAATACCACCATCCCGACGACGACGCGGCACGGATCGACAGCGACGGGCTGGCGACGGTCACTCGCTTGGCGTGCGCCCTGCTCCTCGACGTCGCCGACGCGGCACGGGCGCCACCCACGTACCGACCCGAGTGCCGCGCGGAATCGGCCCGCTCCCGGGAGTTGCTCGAGACCGTGCAGCAGGCGTCGATCGGCAGTCCGCCCCGCGGACGGTGGCAGCCGTGGGGAATCGCCAGCCGTGCCGATCCCGCGGAGCCCGACTCACCGGTGGTCGTGACGGTGGCGGACGGAAGTCCGCTTGCCACCGCCGGAATCATGGCCCGCGATCGGGTGGTGGAGATCGACGGCCTACCGGTCGGCAGTCACGACGACATGCTCCGCAGGTTCCGGGAAGCCGGCGACCAGCTCGACGTCGTGGTCGAGCGGAACGGCCGCCGGGTGAGCACCCACGCCCGGCGGCAGCCTGCGGAATGACCCCGACCGGGGCCGGAAGAAGCGGTCGGGATTGACGAGCACTGGCGGCGTCGCGGGACGCCGTCGCGGCCCGAGCGGTGAACCGACCGAGTGATTCACCGCGACGACGCGACGTCAATCGTCGTCGTCATCTTCGTCCTCGTCCTCGTCCTCGTCGTCGTCATCTTCGTCTTCTTCTTCCTCGTCCCAGTCCTCCTCGTCGTCGTCCCACTCCTCGTCGTCGTCATCCTCTTCCTCGTCCTCGTCGCCGTCCTCATCCTCCTCGTCTTCGTCCTCGTCGTCGTCGACTTCCTCCCACTCCTCGTCGTCGAGTTCCTCGTCCTCGTCGTCATCTTCGTCGTCGAGTTCTTCGTCGTCTTCCTCGTCGTCTTCCTCGTCCTCCCCCTCGTCATCATCGATATCGTCGTCATCCTTGGCGGCGCGGACGGGATCGAGCGCCCCCACCGTGACGGTCAGGCCATCA
>RFRL01000253.1 GCA_009924545.1 Planctomycetia bacterium
CCGCGGATCGGCGTGGCCTATGCCGGTGAGTGGGCGGAGAAGCCCCTCCGGTTTCTCTTCGATCCCGGCAGGCTCCGCCCCGGGGATGCGCTATGATGGGAGGCGGGAAGCGAAGGTGGTATCGTCGGTCGCGGAGTCGATCCGCGGGTTCTGATCATCGGGACGCGAGGTCAGGGGGGTGACATGGCCAGCAGTACGCGAGGGTGTGGCCTGGGGTGGTGGTGCGTGGCGGCCGGCGGGATGGCCGTGGCATTGGGAACCCTGCTGATCCCGGGGGGAGCGACGATGACCGCGCAGGCAGCCGATCGTGAGACGCCCGACGCCGGTTTGGCCAAGGCGACGTTCGCCGGCGGCTGCTTCTGGTGCACCGAGGCGGTCTACGCCGAGATCAAGGGGGTCAAGGCGGTCGTCAGTGGGTACATCGGTGGTCGCGTCCCCAACCCGACGTACCAACAGGTGTGCACCGGCATGACCGGCCACGCCGAGGCGGTCGAGATCACCTACGACCCGCAGCAGGTGCCCTTCGAGAAACTGCTCGAGATCTTCTTCACGACCCACGATCCCACCACGCTCAACCGCCAGGGCCCCGACGTGGGCACGCAGTACCGGTCGGGGGTGTTTTTTCACGACGACGAACAGAAGCGGATCGCCCAGGAGGTGATCGTCCGCCTCCACCAGGCCCGAATTTTCCCCGGCCCGATCGTCACGGAGGTGACCCCCGCCTCGCCCTTCTATCCGGCCGAGGACTACCACCAGGACTACTTCGCCAAGAACCCGTTCGACCGCTACTGCCAGGCCCAGGCCGCCCCGAAGGTGGCCAAGACGCGCAAGCTGTTCAAGGATCTGCTCAAGGAGAAGGGCCAGTAACGGCCGGGACAGGAGGGGACGATGCAGTGGTCCTCCCGGCACGGGCGACGCGCGACTGCGGTGGGCCTCGTGCCGCCGTGGGGCTGTCCTGTGGGCTGCCTGGGGCTCGTTTGCCTCGTGCTGGTGTCGGGAGCGGCGGGCTGCGGTTCACGCGGGCCGTCATCCGACCCCCGCCCGTTGGCACCGGTCGTCGGCCATGCGGCCAGCCATTCATCCGCTACCGCAGCCACCGATCCTGACCACACTGCGGCGATCCGCCGGTTCTGCGGCGACTGCCACGCCCTGCCCGATCCAGCCACTTTTCCCAAGGAAGACTGGCCGCGGGAGGTGCGACAGGGCTACGTGTTCTATGAACGCTCGCTGCGGAGCGACCTGCCCCGGCCGCCGGAAGCGGAGGCGGTGCGGTTCTTCCAGTCGGCCGCACCGCAAGCGCTGGTGATCGACCGTGCCTGCGACCGTGTCGAGACGCCGGCACCGGTGCGGTTCGAGGCGCTCCCCATGCCCGCGACCGCGAACGTCGTCGATCCGGCCGTGGCCCACGTGCGCTGGGATGCCGACGAGCGGGCCTTCTCCACCTCCGACATGCGCTCCGGCGAGGTGCGGCGCTGGCGGCGGCGCGGCGACGGCGGGTGGGAGTCGGACGTCGTCGCCCGGGCGGCCCACGCCTGTCGCCTCACGCCCCTCACGACGCCGGGAGCGGCCGCAGCCGGCTGGCTCCTGGCCGACCTGGGGTCGTTTCACGTCGTCGACCATGACCGGGGCCGGGTGCTGCGGATCGGTCCCGCCGGCGCGGTGGAGACGCTCCTCGATGGCGTCTCGAGGGTGGTGGAAGCCCAGCCCTGGCCTGAAGGTGGGGTCGTGGTGGCCGAGTTCGGCTGGCGCGACACGGGAGCCCTTCGGCTGGTCCCGGCGGGGGGTGGCGCGGGCACCATCCTCGATCCCCGGCACGGGGCCCTCGGAGTGCGGGTGGCCGATCTCGACGCCGACGGGCAGGCCGACATCATCGCCGCCTTCGCCCAGGAGCACGAGACGGTCGATGCCTGGTGGGGAAGCGCAGGCGGGGAGCCTGTGCACGAAACCATCCACCGGTTCCCCGACCCCTCCTGGGGTTCGAGCAGCTTCGACCTCGTCGATCTCGACACCGACGGCCGGATCGACATCCTCCACGCCAACGGCGACATGATGGACAGTGGCCTCGCCAAGCCGGTCCACGGGGTTCGCTGGTTGCGAAACACCGGCGGCCGGCGCTTCGAATGCCGGGAAATCATGCGGATTCCAGCCGCCGCCCAGGCCGCGGCGGCCGACCTCGACGGGGACGGTGATCTCGACATCGTCGTCTCGGCCCTCCACCCCCGGGCGGCAGACTCGCCCCCCGGCACCTTTGCCGCCCTCACCTGGCTCGAGCAACTGCCCGATGGCGACTTCGCTCCACACACGATCGCCCTCGACACCTGCGACCATGCCGCCTTCGCCCTCGGCGATGTCGATGGCGATTCCCGGACCGACATCGTCGCCGGTGTGTGGCGGTCGGAGGAACGGGGCCCTTCCGAGGCACCCATCCGGGTCTATCTCAACCGTCGATCGCCGCCAGCCGCCGGCGGAGGCGCGGCGAGCGACACGGGCGGCGGCGCCTGAGGCCCCCCGCGACCCGTTACCGCGCGACGCTGGCACGGGGGCGGATGGGCCGGGCCCGAATCGACGCTTGCACCTACCGCAGCCAGATGGATATGATGCGGCGGGGTCGGGGGATTTTGGCCAAGGCCAAGCCACCTGGTTTTTTCCGGGCGACAAGGCTTTCCGTTCGTGGCGGCTCGGGTGAGTTGCCGTCGATCCGGGGAAGTCTAGGCTCGTTCCCCATCGGTGTCATTCATTCTCGTCATGCATGCCCTCGGTCGTTCCCTCGAAAGGCACAGGTGTCTCATGAGCCGATCGGTCGGTCGGAGCGTTCGCCGCGGTTTCACCCTCGTCGAGCTGCTGGTGGTGATCGCCATCATCGGCACGCTCGTCGGTCTGCTCCTCCCCGCGGTGCAGGCCGCGCGCGAGGCGGCCCGGCGGAGCAGTTGCACCAACAACCTCAAACAGTACGGGATCGCGATCCACAACCATCACGACTCGAAGCAGATCATCCCGCCCGCGGCAGAGGTGCCGGGCGCGGCGCCGAACTGGACCGACGGTCTCGGCTGGCATGCCCTGATCCTGCCGTACGTCGAATTCGCGCCGCTCTACGCGCAGATCAACTTCAAGATGGCGGGCGCAGGAACGGGCGACGTGCGGACGCAGGTCATCGGTGGCAAGGAGCTCCGTAACACCCAACTCCCCTTCGCCCGCTGCCCATCGGATCCCGGGGTCAAGGACAACGGCGGCTGGGCCATCGGCAGTTACACCGGCAGCCTCGGCTCGCAGGCCACCGGCTCTGCTGACGGCAATTGCAACCAGTGGCAGCAGTTCCGCGAGCAGCCCTACGGCAACGTCGATCACGGCAACGGCGGCTCGGCCAACGAGCTGTCGGGGATTTTCTCCCGAGTCATGTATGTGCCCCAGGGGCTCACGTTCGCCAACGTCTCCGACGGCCTCAGTAAGACGATCTTCGTGGGGGAGACGATGATCGACTGCCACGACCACGGCGAGGGGTTGTGGAGTTGGAACGGCTTCAACAACGCCCACGCCTCCACGGTGGTGCCGATCAACAACATGACCACCTGCTTCAATTCGCAGGCGGAGGCCCAGGCGGGGGGGGCTCAGAACCCCGCCTGCTGGCCGAAGAGCAACTGGAACTACTCGTGGGGATTCCGTTCGCGGCATCCCGGTGGGTCGAACTTCCTCTTCGGCGACGGTTCGGTGCGTTTCCTGCCCGAGAACATCGACCATCAGACCTACCAGTATCTCGGTGGGCGGCGGGACCGGCAGAACGTCAGCGACAACTTCTGATCGCCCACCTGTGGCCGAAGTTTGATTCCCGATCTTCATCCCCCTCCGGTGGCCGTGGCTGCCGGAGGGGGATGGTCCTTCCCGGAGTGTGCCGTGAACGGTCTGCGAGCAACGATGCCGATGATGATCGCCGCCTACCTTGTCGGGTGCCTTGCCGTGGGGGCCGGATGCGGGCCCAGCCGTCCTGCCACCACCACCGTCACCGGATCGGTCACCTATGGCGGCAAGCCGGTGAGCGGGGCGTCGGTGGCGTTCGTGCCGGAGAAGGGGGCACCCGCCGTGGGCACAACCGATGCCTCGGGTAACTTCTCGATCCCCGGTGCCCTGCCCGGCCCCGCCAAGGTCACCATCGCCAAGACGGCGGCGGGTCCGGCCGGTGTGCCGGCCAATCCGACGCCCGCCGACATGGCGAAGATGGCGGCCGCCGCCTCGGGAAAGAAACCGGAAGCAGTCAAAGCGGAGATCCCGGAAAAGTACGGCCGGGTGATGAGCAGCGACCTCAAGGCGGCCGTTACCACCGATGCCAAGAAGAACGTGTTCACGTTCGATCTCAAGGATTGACCACCAGGTGGCGAGTCGCTGGCGCCGGGTGGCGACACGGATTCACCCCATGGTTCCCGAGTCCGTCGTCCGCTGGTGAACGCCCCACGATGTCGTCGCCGAGGTTGACTCGCCGGCAGGCCCGACTGGTGGTGCTCGGTGCGGCTGTGGCCCTGCTCGGTGTGGTGGTGGCGCGGGGCGACCGATGGCGGCGCACGTGGCTCGAGTCGCACCTGGAGGCTGCGGAAGGCAGCGGCGATTACGATGCTGCCCTGGCGATGCGCGACCGGCTCGACAGGCTCGCCGGGGGAAAGTCGCGGTCCGCCGCCGCCTGGTTTTCCCGGGGGCGGTTGCTCCGCCGGCGGGGCGATCTGCTCGCCGCCGACCGCTGTTTCACC
This sequence comes from Planctomycetia bacterium, assembly GCA_009924545.1. Lineage (GTDB taxonomy): Bacteria > Planctomycetota > Planctomycetia > Pirellulales > UBA1268 > F1-20-MAGs016. Next base: position 4,734 of record RFRL01000253.1, read on the forward strand.
GCCGCCCTGGCCGCCGGGCACGAGCCCTCGCAGGTGGTCCGCGAGCGGTTGCTGGCGGAGGCCCAGTGTGGCGACATCACCGACGTCGAAGCGCAGGTCGTGGGCTTGATCCGCGACGGTGGCGACGACGCCTTCGCCGCCGAGTGCTATGCCGCCATGGCCGAGGGCTACTGCAACGCGTTCCGCTTCGCCGACGCCGACCGCTGTCTCGGGTTCTGGGAGGCGTGGCGGCAGGACGACCCGCAACTTCACGCCATCCGCGGCCGGTGGCACGAACGCCTGGGGAAGTCGGGGCAGGCCCTCGAGGCCTACCGCCGCGGGCTCCGGCTCGCGCCGGGACGGACCGACCTGCGCCTGGCGGTGGCCCGGCTGGAATTCGATGCCGCGCATCTCGACGTGGCGGCGCGGGAATTCGCCCGGGTGCGCCAGTTGCGTCCCGACGACGGCACGGCGGCACTGGGGTTGGCGCAGTGTCGGCTGCGGCAAGGGGATCCCGCCGGCGGCACAACGCTGATCCACGAGGCCCTGGCGCTCGACCTGCCACGCGAAGATGCGGCGGTGGCCCTGGTGGAACTGGCGCGGTTGGCGCTCGAGGAAGGGGACGTGCCGCGCAGCGTGGCCCTGGCGCGCCAGGCG
>RFRL01000254.1 GCA_009924545.1 Planctomycetia bacterium
AGCTCCGCCTCGCCGTCGCGTGCGAGGGGAATCACCGCCAGATCGAACGATCCGCCGGGGATGTCGGCGGCACAGGTGAGCGCCAGATTCTCCGGGGCGCCGTCGTGCCCCGTCGCCGCCTCCAATTGGAACAGGTCGAGAAACCAGCCTTCGACACGGGCGCCGGGCCGCTCCGTGGCGAGGGACCAGGCCGCCTGTCCGCGGCCTGGGCTGGTACAGATGATCCGCGTGCCGGACAGCCCGCGCGTGATGTCGAGGGCGTGGGCCTCGGCGGGCAGCGGAGGCGGTACGGTCGGTATGGGCGCTCGCTCCATGCACCGATCAGACGCGATCGCCCGGTGGCGGGCAACCGGCAAGGTCTTTTCATGCCGCAGCCGTGTGCCGCACGAGCGTCGGCACACGGCTGCGGGGCACTACGGTCATCAGTTGCCGGTCTCACTCGGGACGCCGCGGCCGCTCCGGCCGCTCGCCACCACCCGGAGGCCCGCCGCCCGGGCCACCTCCCGGAGGGCCGCCGCCCGGGCCACCCTGCCCTGGGCCAGCGCCGTCGCGGGGCCGGAAGCCCTCACCACGCGGAGCCCGGCCGGGGCCACCAGGGCCGGTGCCCTGGGGACCGAAGCCGCGCCCCTGCATGCGCCCCGCGGCACCTCGAGACTGGGCGCGGATGCGGATCATGTCTTCGGCGAACTTCGTCAATTCGGACTTGTCGAGTTTGCCGTCGCCATCGGCGTCGAACGTCATGGCCCGCTCCACGAGTCGCTCCGGGGCGATCTGCTCCCCGTCGCCACCCGGTCCTCCGGGAAAGCCACCCGGTCCTCCGGGAAAGCCACCCGGTCCTCCGGGCAAGCCACCCGGTCCTCCGGGCCCACTACCCGGTCCGACCGCCGGCCCCTGGCCGGGGGGACCGAAGCCCTGGCCAGGCCCCGGCAGCCCGTCACCCGGTCCTCCGGGCAAGCCACCCGGTCCTCCGGGCAAGCCACCCGGTCCTCCGGGAAAGCCACCCGGTCCTCCGGGCAAGCCACCCGGTCCTCCGGGCAAGCCACCCCGCCCGCCACCTCTGCCACCCTCGGGTGGCGGCGGCGGCCGAAACTCGTCTTCGTCGATCCGGCCATCCTTGTTGCTGTCGAGTGACAACAGCGCCGTGGCCGCATTCTTGATCTCGTCGGCGCTCAGCGCGTGATCATGATCGGAGTCGAGCGCTTCGCGCAGCGGATCGTGCGGCGGCGGCCCCGGCGGGCCACCACGTTCACCCCCGGGCGGGCCACCACGCTGCCCGGGAGGCTGCCCGGGGGGCTGGGCCGAGGTGACCGCGGCGACGGCGAACGCCGCCAGAAAGGCCACTGCCCAGGTCGGTTTCATCGTCAGTGATCTCGCCATCACTCGGGTCTCCCGGGAGGAATCAACATTTTTGCATCTGATTGCTCAGCCACCGATGCAGGTGAGGTACTTTCCGGACCGAATGAACAACTCCCCATTGCTGATCGCCGGCGTACCGCTGGAGTCGCTCGTGTCGTCACTGAAGGCATTGCGGCCGAGGAGCTCATAGCGCGGCTCGGCCGGGAGAACCACCGTACCATTCCACCGACTGACGACGTACATCCGCCCGCCAGAAACCACCGGCGACGCGTAGACCGGCCGGCCTCCCCCCTCGAGCCCCTCGACCCGCTCACGGTAGACCTGCTGCCCCGTCCGCGCCGAGATGCAGTGGGCCTGACCGCGGTCGTCGATCCAGTAAAGGTGCCCCTCGTGGAGCACCGGCGTGGCGACATAGGAACTGGACCGGCTCGTCCACAGCACGTGCGTCTTCGTCACGTCGCCACGGCCGCCGGCGCGCAGGGCCAGCGATCCGGCCGAACGGAAACCGCCGAACACGTACACGGTCGTCCCCTCCACGACCACGCTCGGCGAGACGTTGCCGGTCAGCGCCGTCGTGGCGAACCAACGCACCTTGCCCGTTACCGGGTCGAGCCCCCACACCTCCTCCGGCACCGCGAGCACCAGCTCCACCGAGCCGTCGTCGAGCGTGACCGGCGCCGGCGTGCCGTAGGCGAGCTCCAGCGCCGATGCCTCCGACTTCCAAAGCCGCTTCCCGCTGCGCAGGTCGAACGCCTGGAGCGACTGGCTCTCCTCGGCGGCGCTGACGATCACCCGGTCGCCGACGATCACGGGGCTGGCGGCCGATCCCCAGCGCCGGTTGCTCGATTCCCGACCGACGTCGGCCCGCCACAATTCGGTGCCGTCCCGGTCCCAGGCGACCACGCCCCCCTTGCCGAAGAAGGCGACCACCGTACGCCCGTCGGTGACGGGCGTGCTGCTGGCGTAGCCATGCTCGGTGAGGTAGCCCTGGTAGGCGTCGTCGGCGCCAGTCGCCGCCACCTCGCGCTGCCACTCGATGCGCCCGTCGGCACGGTCGATGGCGAGGAGGTGCCTGACGAGGGCGCCGCCCCCCTGGCCTCCCGACCAGCCGGTGACGTAGACGCGGTCACCATGGACGATAGGGCTCGACGAGCCCCCGCCCGGCAGCGACGTCCGCCAGCGGACGTTGAGCCCGTCGCCCCAGCGCTGCGGCACCGTCGAGCCACCGATGCCCCGACCATCCGGACCGCGAAAACGCGGCCAATCCTCGGCGGCCGCCCCTCCGGCGGTGGCTCCGATCAGGGCTGCCACCAGCACCGCGCGACGGGAATTGCACCGCTCCATGACCAGATCCTCCTCTGCCCGTGCCGGTCGATCGTCACTCGACGATCCGCAGGCTATCGTTGCGTTTCGCCACCCGCCGGCCCCGGCCCCCGGCGCCCGGGGCGAACTCCAGGTGGCAATCGAGGAGCACACCGAGCGGGGCATCGGCGCCGATGTCGAGCACCGCCGTGACGGTGTCGCCGGTGCGGCTGATCTCCACCGCTTCGAACGGGCCGAACTGCACCCACTCCGGCTTGCCCTCCGGCAGTGCGCCACGCAGCGCCGCGGCGGGGTCGAGCCGGATCGCCACCGTCCGCCGGCCGCCGCGCGACACCGTGCCGGGGGTGACCGCGGCGATCGTCCGTTCCATGCGACTCTCGCCACTGGCGTTGTCGACGATGGCCCCGCTCCCGGCCCGGCGCATGCCGCGATTGTTCGACGCCTCCGGTACGCCCCGGTAACCACCGAGGACGTACGGGAACCGCCCCGGCGTCACGTGGTAGTGGTAGCCGCGGTGCGGATCGGCGTGGCCGTTGCAGACGTCGAGTGCCGTCCCACCGGCGGCATCGAGATCGCGGGCCATGATCCCGTCGGCTTCGTAGGGGCCGTACACGGGGAAACCGTCGAAGGCGAAGCCGATGATCGGCGAGTGGCGCTGGCCGTCGTCGGCGAACGGGCTTTTCACACAGGTGGGATACTTGTGGTAGTGGTACACGCCTGTCTGCTGGGGATGCCCGCAGCAACTGTCGAGCCACACTTCCGAGTATCCCTCGACCGCGTTCATCCCTCCCTGCTCGAAGGGATTGAAAAACACCACCCCGTTGAGTGCCGTACCGATCGGTCCCATCGGCAGGCGTGTGATCTCCGCCGCCGCGCGCGGCTCGACGGGCAGGCGGAAGGTGAAATCCTGGACGCGGATCGAGTTGGGGTTGCCGCTGTTGGGGAACATCGCGGTGGGGTGGTTGGGATAACCTTGGCTCCTGATCACGAGGAACCCGGGCTCGTCCGTCACCTGCACCTCGTCGATCCCGTCGCCGTTGGAATCGCGGCTGTGGTAGGAAAACAGGTCGACGTACCGGTCGGCCCCATCGACATGGTCGCGGTAGAGGTAGCGCGGCAGTTTGGCACCGCGGGCTGCTTCGCCGGCCTGGACTGCCGCCCCCGGGCCCATTGCCTGCCGGAACCAGTGCCCGCCGATTGGCACCGCGTCGACCGGCTTCTCCTCGGCCAGCACGCATGGGCACCCGAACCCCGCGACAACGAAGGTGGCCGCGACCGCCATCCGGACCCTGACCGGACCAGTGCTCGCCAGCGCCGGAAACAACGATGTCTCGATGCGGATCATGACACCACCTCCCGGGCCAAAGGATCCGGATCCTTGAACGGACAAGCGCACCCGGTGTTTCGCCACCCCGAGCCGATGGCCGGAGAAGACCATGGCCGGGGCACCGGACTCAGCGCGGGGCGGGCGCCCTGTCCTCGGCCGGGTCGGCCTCCGGGAGAGGCTCGAGGGTGAGGGGATCACGGAGCGGCAAGTGGGTGACCCGCCCCCCGAAGAAGTCTTTCATGCTCGCGCGGCGCTCGAGATCCCCCCCGGCGATCGCTTCCCAGTCGCCCACGACGAGGATCGCCATCTGCTCCGGGTCGAGGTGCTTGCGGGCCACACGCTGCAGGTCCTCGCGCGTCACCGCGCTGACCTTGTCGCGGAACGACTGCCAGTAGCCGGGCGGCCGCTTCGTCCACTCGTCGTTGACGAACAGCCGGAGCATCGCCGGCTTGCTTTCGAACTGGCGGGGAAAGGTCTCCACCGCGGCGAGCTTCGCGGTCTCCAGTTCCTCGTAGGTCACCGGCTCGTTCCGCACCTGATCGACAAGATCGATGATGATCTTCGTCGCCAGGGCGACGGTGGCGTTCTTGCTCTCGAAGCGGGCCTGGAACTGACCCGGGTACCACACCTTCGGCGCCACGGCCGACCCGGCCGAGTAGGCGAGCCCCTCGTTGCTGCGCACTTGCTGCATGATCCGGCTGGTGAACCCGCCCCCCCCGAGGATGTCGTTGAGGATCGCCAGCGGGATCGCGTCGGGATCGTCGCGCGTGATCGACCGCATGCCGATCACCACCTTGCCCTGGGGAATGTTCTTGGGGACGTGGTACAGCCCCGGCTCGAGCTTGGCCCGCGGCGGCGCCGGATCGGGAACCGCCGGTCCCTTCTCCCAGCCGGCGAACGCCCGGGCGAGCTTCGCGAGCATCGTCGGCTCGTCGAAGTCGCCCGACACCGACACGATCATGTTGCCGGGATGGAACACACGCCGATGGATGTCCGCCATCCGTTCCCGGGTGAGCGCCGCCACGCTGGCCGCCGTCGGATCGCGCCCCTCGAAATGGTCGGGGCCCCACAGCAACCGCTTCCACTCGCGGGAGACGATCGACGAGGCGTCGTCGTTGCGCTGCTTGAGGAACTCGATCTGCCGGGCCCGTGCCGTCTCCAGCCGCCCCGCATCGAAGCGGGGCTGGCGCAGCATGTCGACGAACAACCGCAGGCTCTCGTCGAACGTGTCGGCCAGGCAGTTCATGGTGGCGGTGGTGAAGGCATCGCTGCTCGACACGCCGATCTCGGTGGCCAGGAAGTCGAGCGCCTCGTCGAAGGCGGCCGGGGGGGACGACGTCGTCCCC
>RFRL01000255.1 GCA_009924545.1 Planctomycetia bacterium
CGAGGAGCACCGCCGTGCCGCGGGCAGCTTGCGCCAACCAGCGCTCGAGGTTGTCGGGATGGAAATCGCGGCTGGAGAGATCCTGGCGATGGATGAGCCGGGGCAAGCGCCCGTCCCCCGGACCGCCGCTCCAGTCGGCCACCGCAGCCAGTTTGATCCGCGTGTTGCCCACGTCGGCCACGAGGACCGTGTCGCCGAGCGTGACCGCGCCCGGCGCCATCGCGTCGTCGCGACAGGCAAGCATCGCGTCGTCGCGACAGGCAAGCATCGCGTCGTCGCGACAGGCAAGCATCGCGTCGTCGCGACAGGCAAGCATCGCGTCGTCGCGACAAGCGAGCAGCGCGTCGTCGCCAGCACCCGCAGGGCCCTCCGCGGCCGATTCCCCCGGAGCGGCAACCGCGCGTGGTTCGGCCGGTACACCGCGTGCGCGGGCCGCGGCGGCAGCCACGTCGGGCACTGCCGCCACCGGCTGCGCGGACGCTGTCCGCGGGCGGTCGAGTTCGCGGACCACGGCCCGCACGAGCTGGTCGAGCCCGGTGCCGGTGACGGCGCTGACCGCGAGCACCGGCCGGCCCAGCGACGCTTCGAGCCGGTCGCGGACCTCGGCGGCCGTGGGCAATTCCGCCTTGCTGACGATGGTGATCTCCGGACGCCGGGCCAGATCGGGATCGTAGGCCGCCAGCTCGACGCGGATCGTGCGGTGATTGGCGACCGGATCGGACCCGTCGAGCGGGGCCGGCTCGACCACGTGCACGAGGATCCCGGCCCGCTCCACGTGGCGGAGGAACTCGTGCCCCAGCCCCGTGCCCGCGTGGGCCCCCTCGATCAACCCCGGGAGATCGGCGAGGACGAAACTCCGGTCGCGGTCCACGGCCACGATGCCGAGCATCGGCGACTTGGTGGTGAACGCGTAGTCGGCGATCTGCGGCCGGGCGCGCGACAAGCGGGACAGGAGCGTGCTCTTGCCGGCGTTGGGAAGACCGACGAGACCGACGTCGGCGATCACCTTGAGCTCGAGGGCCAGCCGCCGCGCTTCACCCTTGCCACCGGGCGTCGTCGTCCGCGGGGCGCGATTGGTGGAGGACTTGAAGTGGACGTTGCCGAACCCGCCGGAGCCGCCGCGTGCGGCCACGATCCAGTCGCCGGCCGTCGCCAGATCCTTGAGGACCAGCCCCGTCTGTTCGTCGGTCACGATGGTGCCCGGCGGCACCTCGAGGACGAGATCCGCGGCGGAGCGACCGTGACAATTGGCCGGCCCCCCGGATTCGCCGTGTCCCGCCCGCCACTGGGCACGGTGGGCGAGCGCGGCGAGCGAGTCGATCCCCGCGGCAGCCCGGAGGATGACGCTGCCCCCGGCGCCGCCGTCACCGCCGTCGGGGCCACCGCGCGGCACGTACTTCTCGCGGCGGAAGCTGCCGCTGCCGCGTCCACCGTCACCGGCGACGACCTCGATGCGCACTCGATCGACGAACATCGGGCCCTCGCAGCCGGCATCAACCACCCGGCAGAGCCGCCCGGCCCGGCGCGTCCACGAACCAGCGTCGACGAACCGGTGTCAACCGGCCAGCACGTTGACGCGGCGACCTTCGCGGTCGAATCCGACGACCCCATCGACCAGCGCGAAGAGGGTGTAGTCGGTACCCATGCCGACGTTGCGGCCGGGATGGAACTTCGTGCCCACCTGCCGCACAAGGATGTTGCCGGCGCGCACGGACTGGCCGGCGAACTTTTTCACGCCGCGGCGCTGGGCGTTGGAATCACGGCCGTTGCGGCTGGAACCCTGACCTTTTTTGTGGGCCATGACAGTCTCTTTCCGGGCAGATCTCGGACGGAGGCCCGCACCTGCGGTGGGCGTGGGCCGGAAACCCCTTCACTCCACCGATTCGTAACGGAAAACCCAGGCATGGTCAATTCCCTCCCCGGCCGCGGTAGCGGCGGCGTAGAGGGTGGGACCGTCGCTGCCGAACAACCCCTCGATCAGGCGGGTCCGGACGGCGGGATCGGTTTCTCCGTCGATGATCGTGCGGGCGAAGTCGAAACCGCTCAGAGGACCGGCCGTGGCCAGAGGTCGCCGGTCGAGGTCGAATTCGTCGAGCACCGCCTCGCCGCGGGCCAGGGCGAGCTCGTGTGCGAGGGCGTCGATCCGCGGTGCGGCCGGGCCGAACACCCCCTCGAGAATCCCCTCCCGGCGCCCGGGATCCCGGATCTTTTCCACGGCCGACAGCACTGCCCCCAGGCCCGCCAGCGGCTTTTGTGCCACCGCCTCGGGGGTCACCCCGGTGGCGGCGAGCGACGCCCGCCGGGTGGCGTCCTGACGGGGATCGGCTGGCGCGGCGAGGTTCCGCGACACCTCCTCGAGCCACCCGATCGCAAGGTCACCGAGCACGTTCCGCACCGCTTCGCCGCGGGCGGCGGCGTCGGGAAGACCGGCCAGGCGTTCGACGACGAGGGCCAATGGGGCGAGCGTGGCGGGCTGGTCGCGGCCGTCCTCCGCCTCCGCGGCGCCCGCGGCCGGCCGCGGATCGAGGATGTCCTGCCACTTCAGTCCGAGTTGCTCGAGGCCCAGGCCCGGGCGTGACTTCACCACGGCGGGGCGGGCCGCCACCTCGAGCAGCCGCGTGCCCAGCGACCGAGATTCGAACAGTCCCACGTGGCCGATGCTCATCTCCTCCGCCTGCTCGTCCCGGTCGTCGCCTGGCCGCCAGAAGTCGAGGCGCAGGCTCTCGAGAGCGTATTCCATCCCGGCGCCGGGGACCGACTCGGGGGAGAACGTGGCATCGGCACGGGGGCGCCAGCGGATGGCGTTGGTGAGCCCACGGACGAAGATGGCGAAGAAGTCGATCCGTGGATCGACATCCTCCCAGGTCGCCACTCCCCAGCGCTCGCCGCCGGGGGGAATCTCCGCCGCGGCCATGCCGGCGCTGTCGAGGAGGGGGAAATCGGGCGTGTCGCGGAACTCGCGGGACCGGATCGCCGCCACCGCCGTGGGAATGACGCGGTCGAGGTAGGCGCGGTAGGAGTAGGTGCCCTCCTCCTCGGTGAGCCCCTCGACGCTCTCCATGACGAAGTGCGGGAGGAAGCGCACCGGCACGCTGACCGCCTCGGTGGAGAGCTGCGTGAGGTCGCCGTCGGCGCCCACCACGCGCCGGCCGCCGGTGTTGCGGACCCGGTAGACCATGTACCAGATGCGCTTGCGGCGCATGCGCAGCTCCGGGGCGGGGATGTCGACGTCGATCTGCCGCGGCGGCTTGAAGGCGAACTCCAGGCACCAGATGTCGCGGAGGAAGTCCCGGTTCCGCCCCCGGCCGACGAGCGTGCTGCCGGGAGGCGCCTGCCGTGGTTCCCACGCCCGCTCGGCGAAGCCGCGCGTGATCTCCGGGATGTCGGCCCGTTGGAGGGGATCGTCGGCGGATGCATCCGCGGGGATCACCGTCAGGGCGCCGGCAGCGAGCCGACGGTAGCCCTTGGGCACCTGCTCCTGGGCACGGGCGATCGCGCCGCACAGGAGGCACCCCACGAACACGAAAGCCCAAGGCCCGAGCGCCCACCGGCGCAGATCGCCCACGACCGGCTGCCGCGGCATCACGCCCGCGGCAGCGCCACGACGTCTGGCAGCCATCGCTGGCGCTGGCGATCGACTCACCGTGGGCGGATTACCCGCGCCGGCTGACCGGTTTGGCATCGAACGCCTCGTCTGCGTCGGAAAGGAGGTCGGAATGGAGGTCGGAATGTCGGAATGGAGGAGCGGAGCAGTATCTACCGTAGAAAACGATACGAAAAACAGGTGTTTTCGGCGAAAAACGTCAAAAACCCATCAGATTCTCTAGATTTCCTTGATTGCCCAAACCACCGAAGGCAGACTCAATGTCCTGTCGGCTTCCCGTGACTGGGGGATCCCGGTCGGGTCGTCGCCGGCCGGGAAACTGATCTCCACCCCAACGGCCGGACGAATCACACTCCGTCCCCTCACCCTCGGAAATCGGCCGTCAATGCCCCAGATCCGTCGCCCCCTCCCGGCCCCGTCAGCCTCCGGCCGCCGGCCCGAGCCGGTGCCGTTCTTTTCGGCCGACGACTTTGACGCCACGTGCATCCTCGTCGGTTTCGATCCATCGGCCTCCAGTTACTGGTGGCTGCCGGAACTCCTTGCCGGCCCTGCCACCATGGTCGGTGCGACGGGAGGTCAACCGACCGCGGTGGACGAACCGGCCCGCGCTGACCTCACGATGGGCAGCCCGCGGCGTGGCGAGCGCGGTCAGGCCGCCCGCACGTCCCGCACCCCGTCGCCTGCCGCGGCTTGATCCGCCATCGCTTGATCGACCTCGGTGGCAAGGGCCCGGTAATCCTCGGCACCGTGCGAGTCAGCGGCGTATTCGTAGATCGAGCGCCCGAAACTCGGCGCCTCCGCCAGGCGGATGTTGCGGCGGATCCTGGCGCGGAACAACCGGGCACCGCTCCACGCCGGATGCCGCTCCTGGGCCGCGGTGAAGAACGCCTCGACGTCGCGGCCCACCTCACCCGCAAGCCTCGTGCCCGACTCGTAGAGGCAGAGCACGACCCCCAGCACCTGCAGCCGGGGGTTGACCCGTTCCGACACCAACTCGACCGTCTCCAGGAGCTTGCTCAACCCGTGCAGCGCGAGGAAGTGGGGCTGCAGTGGCAGCAGAATCCGATCGACCGCGGCCATGGCGTTGAGCGACAGCAGTCCGAGCGACGGCGGACAGTCGATGATGCAGTACTCGTAACCGCCGTCTTCGGGCGGGGCGCTACAGAGCGGGTCGGCCTCCATCCGGCGGCGGAGGATCGATTCGCGACCAGGCTGGCCGGCCAGCGCCACCTCCGTGGCGGACAGATCGATGTGGGAGGGCACCAGCCACACGTTTTCCGCGGCCGCCACGGTGGCGTCGGCGAGCGCTGCCGCGCCGGCCAGCACGTCGAAAGCCGACACCGGGTGCTCGCCCGGCTGAACCCCGACGTGGAGCGTGGCGTGCGCCTGCGGATCGAGGTCGATGAGGCACACGCGCCGTCCGGCCCGAGCGAGCCCGATGGCGAGATTGACCGCCGTCGTCGTCTTACCCACGCCCCCTTTTTGGTTCGCCACCGCGATCGATCGCATGACTGTCTCCTCGGTGGGAACCGGCTGGCCGGGCACGGAGCCCGGCGCTGTGGTCGGGCCCGGCCACCGCAGCGGCCGGCCACCGCGCTGGGAGGATAGGCTGGCCGGGGCTGCGGCCAAAAGGCCGGTTTCACCTTCCTCCGGCCACCCGGGTGGCCGCCGCCGACTCGATCCAGGCACGGATGCCCACTCCGATGCGGCCGACCGGCATGATCCCGGGGCGGCCCACGACACACAG
>RFRL01000256.1 GCA_009924545.1 Planctomycetia bacterium
CGTGGGCCCGTCCACGATCGGCGTGCAACGCGTGAACGCGACGCCGAACGTGCCGTGCAGCCTCGTTCCTCCCCACTAACGCACCCACTCTACATCCCCCGCGTCGTCCCGTCGTCCCGGCGCGGGGCCTGGCGATGGACCTGCGAGGGCGGTGGCGTGACGGTGTGACCGGGTGGCGTGGTGTTGTATAGTCGTCGGGTCGGAAGCCCTTGAAGCGCACCTGGTGCCCTCCCCCCGAGGATGCGAACGTTCATGAGTCGGACTCCATGAGCGGCACCGGGGCGTTGCTGGCGCGGTGGTTCGGCATCGGCGACGGGATGCAGACCGCGATCGAGCGCGTCGAGTGGTACTGGGCCCGTCCCCAGGTGCTGTGGATCGGCCTGCCGCTGTTGGTGGTGGCCGCGTGGTGGATCGCCCGACGCCACCGGGAACGCTTCCCGTGGCTGTCGCCGGGTCTCCGCCGGTCGCTCGACATCTGTCGCACCGCGGTGCTCGCCCTGTTCCTCTTGGTGCTCGCCGGCCCCGCGGTGCGGATGGAAGAACGGGTCGAGGAGAAACCGGTGGTGGCCCTGCTGGTCGACACCTCCGACAGCATGCGCTTGCCCCTGGGGCGCCTGCCGGTCGAGTCGATCGCGGGCGTGGCCGAAGTTGCCGGTCTCGATCGACCGGCAGACGGGGCGGGTGGGGAGACCGCCGCCATCGACCGTCTCGCGAGTTGGTCGCGGGCCGACTTCGTCGCCGCCGTCGAGCGGATCCAGTCGGCCGACGAGGGGGTGCTCGCACAGCTCGGGCGGCGTTTCGACCTGAGACGGTACGAGTTCTCACACCGCGCGCGGCGCGCCGACCGGCGCCCGGACGGGGCGAACGACCCACGCCTCGCTCCCGGGCCAGCCGCTTCCGCCACGGGCTCCGACACGGCGCTGGGAACGGCCGTGCAGATGGCCTTCGACGACGCCTCCGATCGTGTTCTGGCGGCGGTGGTGATCCTCTCCGACGGGCGCTCGACGGTGGGCATCGATCCCCTCGAGGCGGTGCGCCGGGCCACGGATGCCGGGGGAGGCCAGCCGCCGGGCCCGATCTACGCGGTGCCGATCGGGTCGGCCGAGCCGCCTGTCGATCTGGTCGTGGCTGATGTCCTCGCCGCGCCGGTGGTGGCACTCGACGACACGGTGTCGGTGGTCGCCACGCTCGAGTCGTCCGGGCTCACGGGGCGGACCGTGGCGGTGGAGCTCCGCGACGGGGCCGGCCGGGTCATCGAGACGTTTCCGCTCGTCCTCGCGGGTGGCCGGCAGCAGGCTGTGTTCTCCTGGCGCGCCACGACGCCGGGCACGGCGCGGCTGGAAGTGGCGGTGGCGGTCGAGCCGGAGGAGGTGGTGCGCGAGAACAACGCCGTCGGGGTGGCGGTGGAGGTGAGCCAGCGGCGGACGAAGGTGCTGCTGGTGGATGCGATGCCGCGGTGGGATCTGCGGTTCATCGATCATGCCATCCGGCGCGATGCCGGCTTCGACGCCACGATCATGCTCGTCGCCGAGGGCACCTCAGGTGCGCTGCCGACCACCGTCGAGGCGTGGGCGGCCCACGATCTGGTGGTCCTCGGGGACGTGCCCGTCGAACGCCTGCCCACGGCCAGCCAGGAGGCCCTCGTCGAGGCGGTGGCCCGGCGGGGCGTGGGGGTGATCTTCCAGCCCGGTGGGGAGCACCTGCCGCGCGACTATGCGTCGGCGCCCCTGGCGGCCCTGTTTCCGGTCGATGTCGACGTCGCGGCCGGCGCGGGCACGGCGGCGATCGAGGCCCCGGCGTTCAAGCCGTTCAGGATGCGCGTCACCGCCCGGGGGTCGATGCACCCGGCGTTCGCCCTCTCCGGGGACGCCGCCCGCAACCGCGCTGCGTGGGGCGCCATGCCGTCATTCTTCCGCGTCGCGGCCGCCACGCGTCCCCGACCCGCAGCGACGGTCCTCGCCGAGGTGGACGGCCCCGACGGCCGCGGGCCGATCGTGCTGGTGGCCGAGTCCCCAGTCGGTCGCGGGCGCACCGCGTGGATCGGCACCGAGGAGACGTTCCGCTGGCGGCGCAACGTGGGGGACCCGCTCTTCTGGAGGTTCTGGGGGCAGGCGCTACGGAGCGTGGCCCGGCGCGACGACCGGCCGAGTGATGCCAACTGGCTGGTCGTGTCGCCGACGCGCTGCGAGCCAGACGCGCCGGTGGCGATCGAGGTCAACCTCGTCGATCCGCAGGGCCAGCCGGTGACCGGCGGCCCGCAGGTGGTGACAGTGGCCACGGACGGCGGCCAAACGACCGTCGAACTGCAACCTGCCGGCCGCCCCGGGCTGTGGCAGGGGGGATTCGTTCCCGCCTCCGCCGGTCGCCATCAGGTGCGTTACGAACCGGCCGTCGGGCCACCCCTGACCGCCGACTGTCTGGTGGCCGAGCCGACGCGCGAACGGGCCCGCCCCGACGTCGATCGCGACACGCTCGCGGCACTCGCCGACCTGACCGGCGGCAGCGTGCTGGAGCCGGCCGACCTCGCCACCCTGCCGGGGCGGCTCACCGCCGCCACGGTGGCGTCGAAGCGGGTGCACGAGGACGATGTGTGGGACACCTGGCCGGTGCTCGTGCTGTTGGTGGGGCTGTACTGCGTCGACGTGGCGATCCGGCGGTTGTCGGGATTGAGTTGAACCGGTTCCCGGGGCGCCGCGGGGCGCGACACACGGGGCGTCGGGGAACAACGGGGGATTGACCCATGTGGTGCCGGTGGCGTTGGTGGGCCGCGGTGGCGGTCGTGCTGGTCGGTGGTCCGCTCGAGCGCGTGGTCGCCGCCGACGCCGACGGGGCCGATCTCGTCCGCGTCGAGGCGGCGGTCGACCGGGCGCTGGAGTACCTCGCGGCCAAGCAGGACGCCTCGGGCTCCTGGCCCCACGGGCAGTCGCAGCAGCCCAACACCGGGATCGACGCCCTCTGCCTGCTGGCCTTCCTGGGCCGCGGTCACGTGCCGGGCCGTGGGCCGTACCGCGAGACGGTGGGGCGCGCCGTCGACGGCCTGATCGCCGCGCGGCGTGGCGACGATCTCCTCGTCCGCGCCGGCGGCCACTCGCACGGCCCGATGTACGAGCACGCCCTGGCGACGCTGGCCCTCATCGAGGCCTCGGGCTGGGTGACCACGGCGGGGATGCGCGAGACCTGCCAGGCGGCGGTCGACCTGATCGTCGGCGCCCAAAACCGCGAAGGTGGCTGGCGGTACCAGCCCAAGCCCCAGGATGCCGACCTGAGCGTGACGGTGATGCAGGTGGTGGCCCTCCGCGCCGCCCAGAACGCGCGGCTCGAGGTGCCGCAGGAGACGATCGACGGGGCGATCCGCTACGTGAAAACCTGCGCCCGGCCCGAAGGTGGCTTCTCCTACCAGCCGGGCCAGGGGGTGAAAAACGCCCAGTCGGCGGCCGGCGCCCTGTCGCTGGCCCTCCTCGGCAAGTTCGATGACCCGGCCGTGGGGGCGGCCCTCGAGTCGCTGCAGAAGCGCGAGTACCGGCCGCAGATGGACGACTACTTCCACTACATGAACTACTACGCCATGCAGGCCCACTTCCAGGCCGGCGAGCGGCGAGCGGCAGTGGGCCGCCTGGCATCCGCGCGTGCGGAATTTCCTCCTCGACGCGCAGAACACCGACGGGTCCTGGCCGGGATGGGGCGAGGAGCGGCTCAACGGGCAGGCCAAGTGCTACTCGACGGCGCTGGCGACGATGGCCCTCGAGGTCTACATGCACTACCTACCCGCGTATCAACGCTGAACCGGGCAGCGGTGGCCGTCAGGCGACCTTTTCCAGCAACTCGTCGAGGAGCTGGGCCATTTCCCGGGAGTGGAACGGCGTGGCCATCACCTTGCGCCGCCCGTCGACCGCGGCCCGCTCGGCGAGGGCCGTCTGCCGCTGGCTGACGAGGAGCACCGCCGGCACCTGCGAAAAGAACGGATCGGTGGTCAGCGTGTTGAAGGCCTCGACCGCCGGTTCCCCCAGCGACTGGGCGCAGAGCACCAGCCCGTCGGCGGGCACGGGCGTGGTGGAGAAGCGGGCCAGGGCACGCTGCGGGTTTTCCGTGAGCAGCACCTTGTAGCCGAGTTTCGTGAAGAACTCCCGGAGCGCCTGCTGCGACCGGCCCGGTCGCTCCACGAGCATGAGCGAGCCTCGGGTGGCCACCTTGGGCCGTTCGGCAACCGGGGCCGCCGCCGCGGGACCGGCCGGTGCCGGGACGGTGACAGCGGCATCGCCGGTGTACTTCTCCACGAGTTGTTCCAGGGACCGCTTGGCGTCGGTGACGGTTTGCCAGCGCTCGAGCGGGTCGAGGTGCATCATCCGCCCCACGACTTCGATGACGTCACGCGGCAGACCCGGCGCCCTGGTGGCCAGCGGCACCACGGTGGTGAAACGCCGCGGATCGGCCCGCACCGCCCGGTCGCGCGACTCGACGAGGGCCGGCGCCCCGCCGAGGGCCAGGTAGGCGAGCGTCCCCAGAAAGTAGACGTCGCTGCGGATCCCGTCGTCCTTCATGCCCGACAGTTTTTCCAAGGTGGCGTAGTCGATGGTCCGCGGATGCTCCACCTTCCCCAGGGCCTTGTCGCCTGTGTCGGCGTCGATGCCCGCCAGACCGAAGTCCACGAGTTTCGCCTTGCCCAGGGACGACACGAGAACGTTGGACGCCTTCAGGTCGCGGTGCGTGACGCCGCGGCGGTGGGCGTATTCCAGTCCGGCGGCCATCTGCACGATGAGGTCGAGCCCGCGGGCGAGGTCGAGGGCGCCGCGGATCCGCACCAGTTCGCGCAGGGTCTGGCCCTCGACGAACTCCATGGTGATGTAGCTGGAGGTGTGCTCCTGGCCGACATCCTCGATGGCCACGATGTTGGGATGGCGGAGGAGCCGGCCCATCTCCCCCTCGCGGCGGAACGACTTGCACTTCTCGGCGTCGGCGTTGTAGCGGGCGCGCAGGACCTTGACGGCGAGGATGCCGCCGTCGGTGGTGTTGGCCGCCCGATAGACGCGTGCGAAGGCGCCCGCGCCGACCTGATAGAGCACCTTGGCCGACCCGTAGTAGAACCCACGCCGATCACCGCGGAGGAGCCGCTCGATCTGGTAGTTGGTGAGCAGTTCGCGACGCAACAGCAGGGAGCCGAGCTGCTGGATCGGCACGTTGTGGCCGCCCAGCTCCGACCAGGCTTCGTCAAGCTGCGCACCAGCCACCAGCTCCAGTTCCTGGGCGAGGTGGGCGAGCTCCTCGGCGGTGGTTGGCTGCATGGTGAAACCCTCAGCCAAGTTTACCCTACGCCCCGCGCCCGGACGGGGCGACCCCACGGCA
>RFRL01000257.1 GCA_009924545.1 Planctomycetia bacterium
GCGGGCAGCCCCGACCCAGCTGTCGCCGGAGCACAAACTGCGCGTCGTGCGGGCCTGGAAGGCCACGGGGGCGATCGTGGCGATGACCGGCGACGGCGTCAACGACGCCCCGGCGGTGGAGGCGGCGGACGTCGGCATCGCCATGGGGGTCAGCGGCACCGACGTCACGCGGGCCGCCGCCGACATGGTGCTCACCGATGACAACTTCGCCTCGATCGTGGCAGCCATCAAGGAGGGGCGCGGCATCGACGCCAACATCCGCCGCGTGGTGCACCACCTCCTCGCCTGCAACGCCGGTGAGGTGCTCATCATGTTCGCGGCCGCGGTCGCCGGCTGGCCGGCCCCGCTGGCGGCGATCCAGATCCTCTGGCTGAACCTCGTCACCGACGGCTTTCCGTCGCTCGCGCTGGGACTCGAGCCACCGGAGCCCGATGCGATGCGCCGGCCGCCACGGGACCCACGTGCGGCGCTCGTCACCTTCCCCCACGGCCTCGTCCTCCTGGCCCCCGGCGGGCTGATGGCGGCCGTCACCCTGGTCGGCTTCGGCCTCGTCTGGCAGGGGGATGCGAGGCGGCTCCGCGAGGCGCGAACGGTGGCCTTCTCGGTGGCAGCGGCCAGCCAGCTCGGCTCCGCGCTGGCCTGCCGCAGCGACCGGTTCACGGCGCTGGAGCGCGGGGTGTTCAGCAACCCCGCATTGCTCGTGGCGCTGCTCCTGGCCGCGCTCCTCCAGACGACGCTGGTGATGCTGCCGGTGACGGCGCCGCTCGTCGCAGCCGAGCCTCCCACCATGCACCACTGGCTGTTGGTGGTCGGCCTGTCGCTGCTGCCGGTCACCGTCGCCGAGGTGGCGAAACTCGTCCGGTGGCTCCTACCGCAGCGCACCGCCGGGGGAGGAGCCCGTTGACGGAGACCCCATCGGGTGGCGGACGGCACCAAGCCCGTCGTCGCTCCGGGATGTCGTGACGGGATGTCACGCCGGGATGTCGTGACGGGATGTCACGCCGGGATGTCGTGACGGGATGTCGCGCCGGGCCGGGTCACTTCGGCTCCACGAGCTCGATCGCCTGATCCTCGGCGAGCGTGACTTCGCCGGGGCGCCCGTCGATGAGGTACCGGATCACCAATTGCTTCGGGGCGCCCGGGGCAGGATCGCCGGCGAAGACCTTGTTGAAGCTCGGGTCGGGGAGCACGATCACCACCGTGCTGCCGGTGTGCTTCCGCAGCGTGTCGGTGACGTCCTTCTTGCGGTCGCCGGAGCCGTACTCGGCCTTCTGGATCTCGACCTTCCGCTTCGTGAGGCCGAGCCCCTCGAGCCTCTTCCACGACTCGGCCGGCAATTCGCCGAGCTTCTGCGCGATCGAGGCCGCCGCCTGGCGGGCCTCGGCCGCGAGGCCCTCCGCCCCGTGGGCGGTCACCGCCATGTCGAGCCCGGCGGGGGCGGGATAGCGGCGGAGCACGTCGAGCACCATCTTCTGCTCGGCCGGCTGCCGGGCGGCCCCCCACGCCTTGCGGCACATCTCCAGCCGCTGCTCGAGCGGCAGGTCGAACTGCCGCGCGATGCGGATGTAACCGCGCATCGCCCGGTTCTGGTACTTGTCGCCCGGCGCCGACTTCGTCAGGTCGAGGAGCACCGGCGCCGCATCGGCGGTCATCCACTCCCCGAGGAGGCGACTGGCGGCGTCCTGCATTTCTTCGCGGTCGCTGCGGGCGGCGGTGGCAATCGTCTCGAGCGCCTTGGTGCCACCGACGCCGCCGAGGATCTCGAGGATCTTCACCTGCATGGCGGGCGGGGCCGCTGCGAGGGCGCCAGCCAGCTTCGCCGCACAGCCTTCACGATCGGGCATCCGCACGCTCGCCGCCTGGAGCGCCGCCAGGGCTGCGGCCCCCTCGGCGTCGTTCCGCGGCTTGACCGTTTGTTGGACGAGGACGCCGAGGCGCTCGATGTCGACGGTCTCACCGAGGGCCTTGAGCGCGGCGGTGCGGACCTTCAGGTCGGGATGCTCGACGGCGGCGATCGCCGCCGGCACCGCGTCGATGCGCCGCTGCCCCACCAATTCCAGGAGCACCGCCAGGAGCGCCGGGTCGGCCTTCTCCAGCCGGCCACGGATGGCGGCATCGACCTCCGCGCCCCGGAGCTCGGCGAGCGCCGCGCGGGCGGCGGCAGCCAGGTCGGCATCGGCATCGGTGACGCCGGCCAGAAGGGTGCCCACCGCGGCCGGATTGCCCACCTGCCCCAGGGCCGTCAGCGCCGCAGCCCGTACCTCCCGCGGCCCCGCGCCGGCGGCCTTCACGAGCGTGGCCAGGTCGGTCGACTTTGGCCGGTCCGCGAGGGCCGTCACCAGCAGCGCCGCGCGAGGCGGCGGCAACTTGCCCAGTTCCTCGGCGAGGGCCCGATCGGTGGCGCCCGCGGGCAATTCGCGGGCCACGGTCAGACCGAGCCGGAAGCTCTTCTCGTCGGGGGAGCGGATCTGCTCCACCAGGAGCGGCACGCCCGCCTCGCCGCGGGCGAGAATCGCCCCGCGTGTGGCCTCGATCTTTCGCTGCCGGGGTACGTCGGCTGTGCGCACCTCGTCGTAGATGGCGGTCGCATCGGCCGCCTTGCCGGCGGCCAGGAGGCGTTCGGCACAGTGCACGAGCCCCTCCGCCACCGCCGACCGGGCGGGACCCTGGGCCCGCGGCAGGGCGCGACGCAGCGCCGCCGTCGCCGGGCCGTCACCCACCATCCCCAGGGCATAGGCCGCAGCCGAGGCGACCGCGGCCTCGCCGTCGTCGAGCTTGGTGGCGAGCATGGCCACGGCGGCGGCATCGCGGCGCACACCGAGGGAATGGATCACTCCCACCAACTGCCGGCCGGTCAGCTTGGCCGCCGCATCGCGAAGGGCGGCACCCGCCGCGGGGTCGGGGATCGCCTCGAGGGCGATCCGTGCCCACGACGAGAGCCGCTCGTTGGCGAGCAGCGCGGCGAGGTCGGGAACGGCATCGGCCGAACCGTGGATGGCGAGCATCTTGCAGGCGAGAGCCTTGTTGCCCTCGGCCGACTTGTCCCCCTCCGGTGCCGCAGCGCGGAGGATCGCCAGCTGCTCCCGCTCTTTTTCCGTTTTCCCGGCGGGAGCCTGGCCCGGGGCCGAACCGGCGAGCGACACGGCCAACATCACGGCCCACACCGGCAGCATGGTGCGGGAAGCGATCGTGCGGAGGACCATCGGTGCATTCCTGGGGGAAACGTTGGTTCGGAGCGGGGTGCTGATCAGCGACACGGGCGCCGGCCGGACCGGTCAAAGCCGCCACGGCTCGCGGAGGGCCTCGGAACGGAGCCGGTTGGCCGCTTCGTCGTCGACGAAGCGGTTGGTGGCGTTGTCGAACTTCACGGTCCGACCGAGGAACAGGGCGATGTTGGCCGCGTGGCAGGCGATGTGGGCGTTGCAGGCGGCGATGGCATTGGTCTTGGGCTGCTGCCGCGACTTGACGCAGTCGAGGAAGTCGCGGACGTGGAACGTCGCCGGGTAGCCGCCGATCTCGGCCACTTCGCGGCCAGCCAGCAGCGCCGGTGAACTGAGTACCATCTTGCCGCTGTCGCCGGCTTCCACCCAGCCATCCTCGCCTTCGAAGCGCACCGGGCAGGAGCCGAGCGGGATCCAGCCCTTCTCGCGGAAGATGAGCTCCACGCCGTCGGCATACCGGGCCACGATCTCGCCGTCCTTGGGCGGGTGGTATTCCACGGGCGGCGGGCAGTCGTTGACGGCCCACTGGCAGAGATCGACGCAGTGCGTGCCCCACTCCAGCACGCCACCGCCGACGAGACCGCCCCCCTTCTCGAAATTGAAGCCGTCGAGGAACTTCGGGTTGAACGGCCGCCAGGCCGCCGGGCCGAGGTACATGTCCCAGTCGACCTGCTCCTTCGCCGGCTCCGGCTCGGCCGGGAGCCAGCCGCTGCTGATGGCGGTCATGCCGGCGGGATGGGCGTAGACCCGCTTCATTTTCCCGAGGCGACCGGTGCGTGCCAGCTCGCAGGCGAAGGCGAAGTGGGGGAGGTTGCGCCGTTGCGTGCCGGCCTGGAACACCCGCCCCGTGCGGCTGATCGTGTCCTTGAGGATCAGGCTCTGCTCGATGTTCTTCGTGACCGGCTTCTCGCAGTAGATGTCCTTGCCGGCCCGGGCGGCGTACATCGTCATCGTGGCGTGCCAGTTGGGCCCGGTGGCGATGAGCACGGCGTCGATGTCGTCGCGGTCGAGGAGCTCGCGGAAATCACGGTACGTGGCACAGGCATCGTTGCCCGCCTTCTCGTCGGCCATCTTCTTGATCGCCGCCCGGCGTGCCTCCTTCACGTCACACACGGCGGCGAACTGCACGTCCTTCTGCTCGAGAAAGCAGCCCAGGTCGTAGGTGCCGCGGTTGCCGATCCCGATCCCGCCAACCACCACCCGTTCGCTCGGGGGCACCGTGCCGTCGAGACCGAGCGCCGACCCGGGGATCACCAGCGGTGCGGCGACGGCGGCGGCACCGCCGGCCAGTCCGGTGCTGAGGAAGCGGCGACGGGCCAGGCGGCTGCGACGGGCGGGCATGGGAATCTCCTCGCGGCGGATCTCGGCGGACACGGTTCGGCTCACGCCCCCCCCGGGGCCGGCGGAACTATAAACGATTTTTCCGGCGGCGGAAAAACGGGCCACTGTGGCGCCGGCCCGTCGGTAAACTGCGGGCCTGTCGGGGACCGCTCCCGCCCGCTCGGGGATTCCGCCATGGGTTGCATCCGCGCGGTGACAGCCGTCGCTGTGGCGGGACTGGCGTTCGGTCAGCCACTGGCCAGCAAGGCGGCGGAGCCCGCCGCCGCCGACGCCACCGCGGTCGCCGACCTCTTCGAGCGCCACGTGCGGCCCGTCCTCGTGGAACGCTGCACCGGCTGCCACGGACCCGACACGGCGTTCGCCTCGCTGCGCCTCGATTCCCGCGCCGGCCTCGTCGCCGGTGGGGATGGAGGGCCGGTCGCCTTCCCCGGCACGCCGCGGCCCGGGGAACTTTCCCGCCGCCTCCGGCATGGCGACGACACCGTGCGGATGCCGCCTCCGGAGGCGGGCCCTCGGCTCTCCCCCGACGTCATCGCCGCCATCGAGACCTGGCTCGCGGCGGGGGCGCCGTGGCCGTCGGCCCACGAGTCGCCCGCCGCCCCCGCGCCACCCCACTGGGCGTTCCTCCCACGGCAGCCCGGCGCTGGGGCGCCTGCCGCCGACTCCACCACGGCGATCGACACCTTCGTCGATGCCCGGCTGCACGCCGCCGGCCTGAGCCGGTCGCCGGCCGCCGACCGGCGGACGCTCATCCGCCGCGCGTCGTTCGCCCT
>RFRL01000258.1 GCA_009924545.1 Planctomycetia bacterium
GCCCGAGAGGCGAGCCAGGAACACCGAGCCCGAGAGGCGAGCCAGGAACACCGAGCCCGAGAGGCGAGCCAGGAACACCGAGCCCGAGAGGCGAGCCAGCGGCCTCTGCCAACAGCTTCGCCGCGCGGATCACGAGGTTGGAGTCGTCGGCGGGCACGTCACCAGCCAGCCCCTCGATGCCCGCGAGGCGACCGGCCAAACGCACCGCAAGGGTGACGCGACCGTCGGTCCGGCGGCGAACGGCGACGGTGTCGGCGAGCGACACCGGCACCATGAGCGACTCGATGTCGTGGAAACCGTCGGGGCGCCGGGCCAGCACGGCGAGGGAGAGATTGAGCTTCGCCGGCGCGCGGGCGACGGCCCACCCCTCCTGGGCTCCCCACCGTCGTCCCTCGATGGACGGCATGACCATGGTGCGTCACGAAGGTGCACAGCGGGCGGCGACCCGCCAACAGATCCCCGGAAACTGATCCCCCGACTGCGGGATACTAGTAAACCCCCAACCTTTCCGTCCAGTTAGATGAGAAAAGGTTTCTCGACCGGACGCTGCCCGGCTCCCTGGAGCCGGCCGGCGGGATGGACCGCCAACCCGATCCGGGTGCTCCGATCAGGATCGCCCCGGGTCACGCTTCGCGGTGGACAGACGGGTTGGGCGACGAAAGCTCACCGCCGGAGAACGGGTGTGCCCAGAATCGCGGGCCGGCGGCGAAGCAGCCCACCCAGCGCCCGCGAAACAGCCCACCGAGCAACTGATCCGCAACTGATCCGCAACTGATCCGGGAACCGGCGATCAGCGCCAGCCGGCCACGAAGGTGACCGTGCCCAGAGCCAGCACGAGCCCCACGGCCACGAGAGCCGCCAGGAGCATGGCGATGCTGCGGCCAGCCCACAGGTCGTCACGAATCATGTCGGCCCGGGCCCCCTTCTCGAACTCCCGGTTCCACACCGGAAAGGCCTGCTCGTCGTAGACCCACCGGGTCCGGTCCTCGGTTTTCCGCTCGTTCATCGCTGCAGGCTCGCGCGCGGTCGTGTGGGGCAGGCTGCCGGAGGTAGATTCCAGGAAGTGAAAATACCCGGGATCGCGGGCAGTTTCCAGGCCAGCCCCCACCGGCGGCAGTCGCATGCACCACATCCTCGAACCCGGCCCCCTCCTCGTCTCCTGGCTCACGGAACGCGGGCAGCCGGCCTGGCGGGCCCGGGCAGTCCGCCGCTGGTTGCACGGCGGGCGGGCCGAGTCGTTCGCCGACATGAGCGACCTGCCGCAGGCGCTCCGCTCCGAGTTGGCGGCCGCCTTTCGCATCTGGTCGACCTCCGTGGCCCGCCATCACCGCACCGACGACGGCACGGAAAAACTGCTCCTCGAACTGGCCGACGGCCAAAGGATCGAGTGCGTGCTCCTCCGCGACGGCCAGCGCCGCACGGTGTGCATCAGCACGCAGGTGGGCTGCGCGATGGGCTGCGTGTTCTGCGCCAGCGGCCTGGATGGCGTGGTCCGCAACCTCTCCGCCGGCGAGATCCTCGAGCAGGTGCTGCGCCTGGCCCGGTTGCTGCCGGCCGGGGAGCGGCTCAGCCACGTCGTGGTGATGGGCATGGGGGAGCCACTGGCCAACCTCGACCGCCTCCTGCCGGCCCTGGCGGCGGTGCAGGATGCGGAGGGGCCGGGGATCTCCGCCCGGCGGATCACCGTCTCGACGGTGGGCCTCCCCAACGCGATCGAGCGCCTCACCACGGTCAATCCGGGCTACCACCTCGCCGTGTCGCTGCACGCCCCCGACGACGCTCTCCGCACGCGCCTCGTGCCGGTCAACGCGTCGATCGGCCTGGCCGAGGTGATGGCCGCTGCCGATCGCTACTGGGAGGCGTCGGGGCGGCGGCTGACCTACGAATACGTGCTCCTCGGCGGCATCAACGACTCCCCACGCCAGGCGCGCGACCTGGTGCGCCTCCTCGGCGGTCGGGCCGCGCTGGTCAACGTCATCCCCTACAACACCGTCGCCGGTCTTCCCTGGAGGGAGCCCACGGCCGCCGCCCAGGAGGGGTTCCTCGCCGTGCTGCGCGGGGCCGGCGTCAACGTGCAGGTGAGGCGAAGGAAGGGGGCGCGGATCGACGCCGCCTGCGGCCAGCTCCGCCGGGCGGCCGCGCACGATGTCGCCGTGACCCTGTCGGGAGCGGCTGCGTCGTCACCGGCCGGCGCTGCGGCCGCGGGGCCGCCGCCGGGCGATCGGGGCGCGGTGACCGACGGGGAATGACCATGCTGGCGTGTCACACCATCCAGCCGAGCACGATCACCGCCCCGAGTACCGCCCCGAGGATGCCCCCTAGCCAGCCGATCCACTGGAGTGTCGCGCGGAGGATGGCCGCCGGCTGCTCGTGATGCGTGGCGGCGAACACGACGCTCGCCACGACCACCAGCGGCAGGCCCACGAGGATGCCGGGGAACTGCCCCGGCCAGAACGCCGCCAGCGGCAGAACGGGGTCGTTCATCGTGGCCCCCGCGTGCGCTCGCGACCGGGCCGCGGCTCGTCGCCACCCGGCCCACCTGCCGACCCGCCCTGCCCGCCAGCCGACACACCGCCCGCCGGACCGGCACCGCCCCCCGGAACGCTGCGGCCCGAAGCTTCGCTCCCCATGGGACCGGCCCAGGCGTCGTAGACGACCAGGAGGTTGAGCATCCCGGCGAGCATCGTCCACAACGTGCCGATGTCGAACCAGCGCCCCAGTTGCCGGTGCCACAGCGAAAGCTGGTCGATGCGGCTCTCGCGCACCGGCGGCCGGTCGATGAAGTCGTCGCGCTCGATGTCGGGATCCCCCTGCACGAGGCGCTCGGCATACGCGCGGGCCACCAGTTGCCGCGGCACCACCGGAGGCGCGAAAACGCCACCGGGCAGGATCGGCGCCAGGCCGCTGCCGTGGAGGCTCATCGCCTGGGCCAGCGCCGGCAGCCCCACGAGGCCCACCCCCGCCTGGCAGAGGAAGCTCCAGCGATCGATCCGCGCCACCAGCGGCCGGCCGGGGGCGAGGGCCCTTGGCACCCAGGAGGCATAGACGACCCGCCCCCCGCCGAGCCACATCCCCACCACGAGCGTGAACAGGATCACCCCCATGAACAACCCGCCCTTGAAGCGCCGCCCCTGGTAGAGCTGGCCGAGGCCCGGCACGAGCCAGGAGAGGAAGGCCGCCAGGGCGGGGTTGCGCAGGTCGATCGCGGCGCCGTCGTCGGGCGACACGGCCACGATGCGTCCGCGCCGCCGCGCGCCGGAGGGTCGGTTGTCGGTCACGGGTGAGGCCACCGCGGGGTTCTCCTGGGGACCACCAGAATATGCTCCGGCGGCACTCGGGCGCGGAAAAACGTCAGCCCCACAACCGCCGCACCGGCCGCACCGTGGGGGGCGGCGCGGGCGCGGCGTCCTCTGCTGCAGCCGGCCCGACCATCGGCAGCGTCGCCGGGGACACCGGCCGCGGGGCAACCGGGCTGGGAAACAGTTCGCACCACGCCTGTTCCACGGTGGTCGGATCGGCACTGGCCAGCCCCGCCCCGGCCGCGGCCGCGAGTGCGAGCCGCGCCAGGCGCACGACATCGCGGGGCACGCCCGCCGTGAATCGGGCCACGGCCCCCGCGGCCACCGGCGTGAACAGCGGCTCCGTGGCCCCCACCCGCTCCCCTTCCCAAGCGAGGAAACCGGCCACGTCCGCCTCGTTCCAGGGGGCGAGGTCGATCCGCACCGCCACCTGGGTGTGGAGTTGCGCCGGCAGCAGGGCCACGGCCGACGGGGAGGCGGTGGCCACCACCAACACCCGGGAGAACCACGCCTCGACCGCCCCCACCAGCCGCGAGACGCCGGCGATCACGTCGGCCGGCCCGCGGTCGAGGTCGTCGAGAAGCAGCGCCGTGGTCCGCTCCATGAGCATGTTCTCGCGGCAGCGTGCCTCGAGCTTCGTCCATGGCCGGCCGGGGTCGGCACGGCTGGCGGGGTCGAGCGGCAGCCGGTCGAGGATCATCTCGATCCACGCGCCCTCCTCCAGTCCCGCCAGCGACAGCACGGCGACCTCGGCCCCCGCGCCGCCGAGGCGGCGGGCGGCGGCGGCGAGCAGATGGCTCTTGCCTCCCCCGGTCACGGCGGTCACCAGGCCGAAGCGCTGCCGCTGGTCGTGGAGCCACTCCAGCCGGGCGAGGGCCTCCTCCTGCCCCGGCGCGCAGTAGAACGTCGCCGGCGACAACGTGCCGTCGAAGGGCCGCGCGGTGAAGGTGGGGGTGGAGGACTGCATCGGGCGGCGGAGTGTAACGAGGATGTTGGCCGGAGTCAGGAGCAGTCACCCTCCGGGCCGGGGACCGACGGCGCTGGCCAACACGCTGCGGCTGGCGCCGGCGATCGCGGGCGGGGAGTGGACAACCCGCCGCGCGGGCCGCACAGTCGGAGGTCGCCCCGGCACCGTCCATCAATCCCCCGTTCGATTCCCCATGAGCGAACGCTTCCATGTCGCCGCCCCCCCGGCCGACGGGCGCGCGGTGCTCACCGGCGACGAAGCCCGGCACCTCGCCCGGGTGCTGCGGGGCCGGGTCGGCGACCACGTCGTGCTCTTCGACGGCGTGGGCACCCACTGGCCGGCGGAGATCACGGCGATCGGCCGCGATCGGATCGACCTCCGCACCGCAGCCGCGGTGACCGAACCGGCCCCCGCCGCGCCGCCCCTCACGCTCGCGGTGGCCCTGCCCAAGGGGGAGCGCCAGCAGTGGCTGGTGGAGAAACTGACGGAGCTGGGGGTATCGCGGCTGGTGCCGCTGGTCACCACGCGGGGTGTGGCCCAGCCCACCGCCGCCGCGCTGCAGCGCCTCGGGCGGACGGTGATCGAGGCCTGCAAGCAGTGCGGCCGCGACCGGCTGCTGGCGATCGGTGAGCCGGCGACGCTGACCACGGCGATCACGGATCAACCCGCCGGCAGCCTCCTCCTCCTGGCCGACCCGCGCGGGGATGCCTGCCCCGCCGCCCCCCCCGCGCAGCCGGTGCTGGTGCTCGTCGGCCCCGAGGGGGGCTTCACGGCGGAAGAGATCGCCGCGGCGGAGGCCGCCGGCGCCCGGCGCGTGGCGCTGGCCCGCCATGTGCTCCGGGTGGAGACCGCCGCGATCGCCGCCGCCGCGCGGTTCGCCTGACGGACCGGGCCGCCGGCGGCCGACCGTGGCCGCTGGTGGCGGTTTGGGCGCGCTCGGCTTTCCCTCATCATGCCCGGCCGGCGTCGCCGGTGCGGAGGCCGAGCCACGTGGCGACGCCGGCCGGGC
>RFRL01000259.1 GCA_009924545.1 Planctomycetia bacterium
TGAGTGCGCCGTGTCGGGTCAGTGTTGGCACAGCGAGTCTCTCAGTGGGGTGCCGGGAGGGATGCTTCGGGTCGGCCGTGCGGCCGGCGAAGTTTTCACGAACGGAGGATGGACGATGAGCAATCAGAAAATGCTCGACATCGCGTCGAGAATCGCGGAGATCGAGCGCAAGGCGCAGGAAGCCGAAGCGCGGGCGGCGGCGGCGGAAGCGCGGGCCGTGGAAGCCGAACGGCGGGCGGCGGAAGCCGAAGCCGGGAAGCCGAAGCCGAAAGCCGGCTTCGTCGAGTTGAAGCCGAACCCCCGATACGAGTACGCGAAGGGGGTGGAAATGCTCCCGAACGGGAAGACGGTCGAGATCGTCGTGAACCGCGAGGGGTACGCCGAACTGACGTACAACAAGCGATTCTGGAAGGATGCTTCGGGCCGGCATCATCCGACGCGGGGAATCTCCGGCGATCCCGCGGAGTGCGCCTATCTGCTCGCGTGGATGCTCGAAAACCCCGAAGCCGTGACGCGGTGGGCGGAGTTTGCGACCGCGAAGGGTGCCGAAGCGCGGGCCGCGAAGGGGGGCGACACCGCCGCACCTCCCGTGGCGCCCGCCGTACCGGAGGCTGATTCAGACGCTGTTGATCACGCTTCAGACGAGCGCGCGGAAGAGGTTTCCGCGACGAAGAAGTCGGCCGCCAGCGCTTCTTCGGGCAAGGCGAAGCCAGCGCCGGCTGGTGGGCCGAAGCCCACGACCACGGCGGAAAAAATCGCTTGGTGTCGCCAGCACGATTCCAAGTGACCCGGTCGCACGTGACCCCGATCCACGCGGTCGGCTGCGCGTGAATCGGTCCGCGCTCCACGGGCCCGGCTGATATCCCGCGGCCAAATTCCCGCCGTGGTGATTCCCGCCGTGGTGACAGTCCACAGCGACATTCGCGGTGGGTGCGGCTGCAGTGCGGCCGATTCGCGGCCGCAGGTGTTTTCGCACGCCGCGATCCTCGCGCGCCGGTAGCCGCAGCCCAGCCGGCACGGTCGCGGACCGAAAAACAGCCACGTTTCCGAGTGGCGGAAACCCCGTCAACAAATGTTTGACTACCATTCAATCGCGTTCATAATACGGCAGACTCGTCGATCTCCCGACCCACTCGCGATCGCTTGCGATCGTTCCCTCCGCGGGGTCAGGGTTCCGCGAAATCCGGTTTTGGCGGCGCTAGTCGTTGGATTGGACGACCGTCGGTGGCGGATCTGTTCGCGGATCAACTCGTCGATTGTCCGGATCGTCGTGGCTGTTCACTGGACCCGCTGTTCATTGGCCCCACCGATTCACCCGCACGAATCCACCCGCACGGAGTTGTTTTTTTCGATGGCCCGGATCCGCAACGTGTTTGAGATCATCGAGCTGTATGGGCACGACGAGAACTTCGAGCCCCAACCGACGGCCGAATTCGCCCCCACGCGGGCGCCAGCCGGTTCGCGGCAAAAACTCGACATCCTCGCCGAACGCATCCAGCGGGGCATGCCGTTGTGGCATCCGGAAGACTCCACGGAATTCGCCGGCATCATGGTCGGAGCGGGTGAGCCGGACTGACCGCGGCAGGACTGACCGCGGCCGGGTTTTGCGGCCTCACCTCCGGGTTTCCATCCCGTAACCGGGGTGGCTGGCCCGCACCCGCGTGGCGCCGCACACAGGTGATCGCCCGCCGCGTCAGATGCCGCGACGTGATTCGCGCCGCATACCCGCCTCGATGTCCCGGCGGGCAGACGCGGCCTTGAGCTTTTCGCGTTTGTCGTGCAGTTTCCGTCCGCGGCCGATGCCCATCAGCACCTTCACGCGACCCTCCTTGAAATACATCTTCAGCGGCACGAGCGTCAGCCCCTTCTCCAGGGCCTGACCGGCAAAACGGCTGATCTCCCGGCGGTGCATGAGGAGCTTCCGCGGGCGCTTCGGAGGATGGTTGAGCCGGTTGGCCTTCTCGTATTCCGGGATGTCGCAGCCCAGCAACCACACTTCCCGACCATCGACCCGGCCATAAGCCTCGTCGAGCGACATGCGCCCGGCGCGGAGGCTCTTCACTTCGCTGCCGACGAGGGCGATCCCGCATTCGAGCGTGTCGATCACCTCGTACTCGTGCCGGGCCTTGCGGTTTTCCGCCACGACCCGCTCCTGCGGTTTTTCATCGCCACGGGCGGCCTTCCGCCCCGCCTGTGGACGGGTTGGTTTCGGGTTGGTCACGGCACAGGGACTCCGCCGGGGCGCCGGTGGGCAGCGGTTTTTCCGCAGGGTACACTCAGCGGCCACTCTACGGCATTTCACCATGCGCATCTCCTGCCCAACCGCACACCGACCAGGTTTCCGCACCGTCCGCCGGGTGGCGCTGGTTGTGACTGGCCTCTTGGCGATCCTCGGCGGCCCGGCAGCCGAATGCCGGGCGCAGACGGCGGAGACGATTCCCGGATTCGTCGCCGGTGACGAGAAACCGGCTGGGGATGGCCCCGTGGTGCGGGTGCCGGGTGGGTGGATGGTGGCCTACGAGGAAACCATTCCCGGAACGACGGTCACGTTCCACATGCTTCCCGTTCCCGGCGGCACCTTCCGCATGGGGAGCGCCGA
The DNA here is from genome assembly GCA_009924545.1 of Planctomycetia bacterium. GTDB lineage: Bacteria > Planctomycetota > Planctomycetia > Pirellulales > UBA1268 > F1-20-MAGs016. The sequence continues at coordinate 2,600 of RFRL01000259.1, forward strand.
CGAAGAAGCCGATCGCAGTGCCGACGAGGGGCCGCCCCACGAGGTGCGCGTCGAGCCCTTCTGGATGGGCCGCTGCGAGGTGACCTGGGGCGAGTACAAGCCCTACATGGCCGCCTGCGACCTCTTCAAGGCGATGGAGTCGGCGCGGATCAACAAGATCACCCCCGCCAACGAGGCCGACGCCGTCACCGCACCGAGCAACCTCTACGACCCCACCACCACCTTCACCCACGGGGAGGAACCGCTCCTCCCCGCCGCGACGATGACCCAGTTCGCGGCCCGCCAGTACACCAAGTGGCTCAGTGGCCTGACCGGCCGCTTCCACCGCCTGCCGACCGAAGCCGAGTGGGAGTACGCCTGCCGCGCCGGTTCCACGACCCCGTGGTCCTGCACACCGGAGGAGTTCGATGCCGTGGCCTGGCATACGGGCAACTCCGACGAGACGACCCACGAAGTGGGCGGGAAGTTGCCCAACGCCTGGGGTTTGCACGACATGCACGGCAACGTCGCCGAATGGGTGCTCGACGAGCTCGTGCCCGACGGCTATTCCCGGCAGGCCACCCTCCCGCAACCGGTGGCCGCGGCTGACGCCGCCGTCTGGCCCACCCACCTCTCGCCACGGGTGGTGCGCGGCGGTGCCTACTACGACGAACCGCAGCGCTGCCGCAGCGCCGCCCGCCGGGGCAGCGAAGACACCGCCTGGAAGGAGGTCGATCCCAACCTCCCCAAGAGCCCGTGGTGGTACACCGAGGAACCGGCTCTCGGAGTGGGCATGCGAGTGGTCCGGCCGTTCACCTCCCCCGAACCGACCGAGCGCCGGCGCTGGTGGGATGCCGATATCGAGAGCATCCGTGCCGACGCGGCCGACCGTCTGCTCCAGGGGCGCGGGGCCCGCGGGATCGTCAGCCCCACCCTCCCGGCCGAGTTGAAGGCGGCGGGCCTGGCGAACTGACCTGCTGACCGAGTGCAGTCCTTTTGCGGAGGGTTTCATGCAGTCCCCGATGCCGTCGCGGACCGGTGCGGGTGTCCGCCGGCTGCCCCCCGGTCGTGTCGCCGGCTGGCTGGCGATCGTCGCGGTCGGCTTGACCACCCCGTTGGGCGGCGTGGCGCGTGCCGAAGCGTGGCCCGACTGGCGCGGCCCGAATGCCGACCGCCATGCCGCGGGCACGGGCTATGTCGATTCGTTCGATCCCGAGAAGGGGACCAACGTCCTGTGGACCAACGACGAGGCCGGCGGCATCTCCACGCCGGTGATCCTCGACGGTCGGCTCTACACCCTCGTCCGCCATCGGCCGGGGACGGCGGAGGAGGCGGAGAAGGTCCTGTGCCTCGACGCGACGACCGGGAAGAAACTCTGGGAGAACGTCTTCAACGTCTACCTCTCCGACGTGCCGTCGGAGCGGGTGGGCTGGTCGGCGGTGGTCGCCGATCCGGCCACGAAGACGATCTTCGCGCATGGCGTGTGCGGCGTGTTTTCGGCGATCGACGCGGAGACCGGGCGGACGAAGTGGCGCCGGTCGCTCCACGAGGAGTTCGGCTTCCTCTCCACGTACGGCGGCCGGACCAACATCCCGGTGGTCTTCGAGGACCTGGTGATCGCCAGCGCCGTCGTCACCGGCTGGGGCGACACGGCGCGGCCGGCCCACCGCTTCCTGGGAATGGATGCCGGGACCGGCGTGGTGCGCTGGATGACCGGGACGAAGGAACTACCCGAGGACACCACCTACTCCACCCCGTCGATCGTCGATCTCGGGGGGCGGGCCGCGCTCGTTTTCGGCTCCAGTGACGGCAGCGTGTGGAACTTCCAGCCGCGCACGGGAAAGGCCGTGTGGAACCTGCGGCTCTCGCGTCGCGGTCTCAACGTGCCCCCGCTGGTCGAGGGCACGACGATCTACATGGCCCAGGCCGAAGAGAACCTCGACAACACCTCGATGGGTTCGGTGACGTCGTTCGACGGCACGGCCGTGCCACCCGCGACCGCGCCGGCCGCAGGCCCTGGGCCGGCCGCAGGCCCTGGGCCGGCCGCCGGCCCCGCCCCGGCGGCACCGCCCGCGCCCAATACCGACATCACGACCGTGGCGGTGAAGTGGCAGCGCAAGGGGGTAATGGACGGCCGGGCGATGCCGGTCGTCCTCGGCGACCGGATCTACTTCATCGACGACGGCGCCAAGGTTTATGCCTTCGACAAGCGGACGGGTGAACCGGTGGGGAAACCGCAGAAACTGCTCGGTACGATCGTCCGCGGCAGCCCCCTCGTGGCCGACGGCCGGCTCTACGTGTGCTCGACGGGTGGCTGGCACGTCCTCGAACCGACTGCCGACGGCCTGAAGTTCGTCAACCGCATGCGGCTCCCCGAGGAGGACGAGGTCACGGCCTCGCCGATCGCCTGGAACGGTCGGATCTACCTCACCACCGGCGAGCGGCTCCTGTGCCTCGGCAAATCCACCGGGGCGAAACCGGCCCCTGCGACCGCGGCGGCCGGCGACACCGCGACCGTGGCCCAGCGCACGGCGCGGGCCACGTCTGCCGGCACGCCCGGAGAACCGGCCTGGGTGCAGATCGTGCCGGCCGAGGCGCAGATCGCGGCTGGCGGCTCGGTCCCGCTCACGGCGCGGCTGTTCGACGCGGCGGGCCGGTTCATCCGCAC
>RFRL01000260.1 GCA_009924545.1 Planctomycetia bacterium
CCCGTGCCGCTGTTCGCCGTCACCCTCGAGGACATGGTCACCAACGTGATCGCCGATCACCCCGCCGTTCCCGGGGGCGTGGTCCTGGAGATGATGGGCCTGCAGGTGTTCGTGACCAAGGCGGCCTTCGACCACGAGCGGGTCATCAAGCCCGTCTCCTTCGCCCCGCTCACGCGCGACCAGGTGATCGACGCGCGCCCGCTCCCCGGCCCGGGCCGGCTGGAGCGCGGCTTCCGCGGCGGCACCGCCGTCGTCACCGGCAACTTCAACACCGACACCAACCGCATCGAGGTCGACTTCTTCAGCCCACCGGTCACCGACCCGGTCCGGGAGCCGAAGCCGATGATCATCCTCGGCCCCGCGGAGAACGTGCTCGGCGGCGCGATCACCGCCGTCAGCGACGGCAAGACCCTCCAGGTCAACGGTGTCGATGCGGCCGTGCTCCCCGGGGAGGCCGCGGGAGGCGACGCGCGTCTCCCGCAACTCGAACCGCGCAACGCCTTCGGCATCCCCATCGACCTCACCAAGGTGCCGCGCACGATCGACGTGCCGATCGCGGGTGGCGCGGCGATCGCGCCTCCGCTGGCGACGATCAACGGCTATTTCGCCGTGCCCGCCAAGCCGGTGGAGGGAGTGGCGCCGACCGGGTTCCAGGGCTACGACGTCGTCGTCGATACCGACGATCGCCGCGTGCTGATCGACCCCCTCAAGCCGCAGGTGGCGGTCACCAAGGCGCAGGCGCGGCAGCGGCCCGGCGCCCCCACCTACGACATCGACCTGCAAGGGGGACTCTCCGTCGAGATCGGCCCCCCGGGCATGGCGCCGACGCGGCTGGCCAATCCCCAGCGCGTGGAAGTCCGCCGCGTCGATCGCGATCCGGCCACGGGCGCGTGGGTGGAGCACCCGGTGGCGCTGGGCGTCGACGGTGCCGTCCGCGTCGTGGCGGGCAAACCATTCTCGCGCTGGCGGATCCGGGCGACCCTGCCGGTGCTGCCCGCCCCCTTCGACCATCCCCCGATGAAGGTGCGGGCCTACGCCACCAGTCCCGACGCCATCATCGCCAACGGCGGCAGCGCGCCGGTGAGCCCCGACGGCGAGGAGCGTGTCGAATGGATCAAGGGATGATTCACCGGGCTGTTCACCGCGCCGGCGCCGGCTCGAGGAGGTAGGCCAGCAGGTGGGGCAGGTTCTCCTCCCCCACGAGCTCGACCACGTTGGCCGGCATCGGCGAGAGGCGCGACACCGTGGTCTCGGCGATCTCCGCGGCGGGCACCCGGATCTCCTTCCCCTGGGCGTCGGCGAGGACGAGATCGCCCCCTTCGCGGCGCAGCGCCAGCCCCGTCACCACCCGGCCGTCGGTCGTCTGCACGATCGTCGTGCGGAACGCCTCGTCGACGTTGCGGCTGGGATCGAGGAGGTCCTCGAGGAGCCGGTCGCGGCCGCGCTGGCCGATGCCGTCGAGCTGCGGCCCGACCTTCGCCCCCGTGCCCCCGCGGGCATGGCAGCCGGCACAGGCCTTCCGGAACAGCGCCTCACCGGCGGCGGCATCGACCGGCCCCGCGGCATGCCGTTTGGCCATCTCGGCGATGAGCCGCGCGACGGCCGCATCGGCCGGCGGCAGGTCGCGCGACAGCTCCGCGAGCCGGGCGTCGAGATCGGGGATGCCGGCGGCACGCAGCCGCTCCACCACCGGCGCCTGCTGGAGGATCCGCGCCGAAACCTTGCCGGCAGCGACGCGCTCCAGGAGCAGCGCCGCCCCCTCCCCGCGCGCCGTCACCGCCAGCGCCAGGGGCTGCGTGAGCGCCTCCGGAGCCGTCGCCAAGCTGTCGAGGAGGGTGGTCGCGGCAGCCGGGCTCGGCACCGCGCCGAGGCGCTCCGCCACGCCGCGCCGCAGCGCCACCGCAAGCCCGCCGTCGGCCACCAGGGACCCGCTCGCCGTGACCCCGCGGGGCGGGTCGAGCGCGAGGAGCGTTTCGGCGGCGGCGATCCGCACGTCGTCGCCAAACCGGCCGTCGCCCAGGATCGTCGCCACGGGATCGGCGAGGCCCGTCAGGCCGAGTTGCCGGGCGGCAGCGAGCGACACGAGCACGGTTTGCGGATCCGCCGGCGGCCCCTCGGCAGGCGTCGGACCTTTCGCCAGCGCGGAGAGCGTTTCGCCGGCGAATACCTCGGCCCACTGGCCCAGCACCGTGCCGCGCTCGAGCCCCTTCCCGCGGCGCTGCCACCCCTCCACCAGTGCCCGGAACGGCCCGGCGGCGGCGCTGGCCGTGCGGGCGAAGGCCACCGCCTCGTCGATCTGGCCGGGCGTGCCCCGTTCGGCCACACTCGCCAGGGCCCGGGCCGTCACCTCGGGGCCGAGCCCGTGGCGCCGCGCGCTGTCGAGGGCGAACCAGGCCGCGGCGTCAGTGCCGGCAAGCGCCGCGATGCCGGCGAGCCGCTCCCAGCCGTCGCGCCCCGCGGCACCTCCATCAGGGAGAGCCGCGTCGAGGTTCGGAAGTGCCCCCGGGTCGATGCCCCGGAGCGTGTCGCGAAGCGCCATCCGCAGCGTGTGCACGAGTTGCGCGTCGTCGCTGGCGGTGGCCTGCCAGGCGGTGATCAGGGGGCGCACGGCCGCCACATCGGGATGGCGGCCGAGGGCGGCGGCCGCGGCCCGGCGCACGAACGGATCGGCGTCGGCGAGCAGGCGGATCGCCCACGTCCGCTCCGCGTCTCGCCACGCCTGCCGTTCGGCAAGCAGGCGTGCCACCTGCACACGGACGACCACGGCCCGATCGGTCACGGCCCCTTCGAGGGCGGCATCGCCAAGCGTGCCCAGCCGTTCGAGGCCCCACAGCGCCAGCGCCCGGCGGTGGGCAGTGGCATCGGCTGGTGTCGGGCCGGCGCTCATGGCCTCCCCGGCACGCGCGGCGGGATCCTCGCCTGGTGCCACGCCTCCGCCGGCAAGCAGCGCCGCGAGGTCGCCGGCCACCGCCGGATCGCCGGCGGCCCGCGCCAGGAGCGTGTCGAAGGCGAGGCGGCGGACCGTGGCGGTGGCAGCGCCGAGGGCCGCGACGAGGCCCGCCCGGTCGCGCGCCGCGAGGTCCGGCGGCACGACCGCCGCGTGGGCGGTGGGCACGATGCGCCAGATCCGGCCCCGTTCCTTGTCGCGGCGCGGGTGGTGGAGGTCGACCTCGTAGTGGCCGATGATGCAGTTGTAGAAATCGGCGACGTACAGGGCACCGTCGGGGCCGATCTGGAGATCGACCGGGCGGAACCACCAGTCGTCGCACGCCAGGAAGTCTTCCGGGGCCTCGACCCAGGGCGAGCTGCCGCGCCACTGGAGGCGGTCGCGGTGGACGACGTTGGTGATCACGTTGCCGACGAACACCGCATCGCGCTCGGCCGGAGCGAGGAGCGCCGACTCCGCCACCGCCACGCCGGCGATGCCGGTGGAGCCGTGGTCGTGGCCGGTGACCGGCGGCGCGTAGCCGAGCCCGTCGTGCGGCTTGCCGAAGCTCTCGTAGCGGCCGCCGCGGAGCACGAGCGTGAGCGGCTTGGAGTGGCAGTCGGCGGTGAACTGGTTGCCGAGGGCGTCGAAGGCCATCCCGAACGGGTTCACCTGCCCCCACGACACCTGCTCGATCGCCGAGCCGTCGGGCTTGAAGCGGTAGGTGTTGCCCGACTGCATCTCCAGGACCACCGGTCCCTCACCGCGGAGCCGGATCTTCGAGTCGTTGCGGAACCCGTGGCAGGCATGGACCCAGCCATCGGGCCCGAGGCGGAAGGCGTTTTGGTCGCCGTGGGTGTCGACGAAGTCGAAGGGCCCGTAGAGCACCTCGCGCCGGTCTGCCACGAGGTCGCCGTCGGTGTCGGTGAGCTTCCAGACATGGGGGATCGACCACACGATCACGCTCGTCGCGCCGTCACCCGTCTCCGGCAGGGGGAGGACGCCGATGGGGATGTCAAGGTCGGCGGCGAAGCGCGTCGCCTTCCGGGCCCGCCCGTCGGGACCGATCCCCTCGAGCACCGTGAGCCCGTCGCGGTGCGGAGCGGTGGGGGCCGCGGCGAACGGATACTCCACCGAGTGCGTGACCCACAGCCGTCCCCGGGCGTCGAAGGCCAGGTTCATCGGCTTCTGGATCTCCGGCTCGGCCGCCACCAACTGGATCACATGGCCGGGGGGCAGGCGGAACTTCGCCCGCTGCTCCGCGGGCGCGAGCGCCTCGGTCGGCGCGACCGGTGGGCTCGCCGGGCAGGGGAGGGCGAGACCGACGGCGAGGAGCGCTCGAGCGGCACCGGCAGCCCAGCGCGTGCCTGCCGTGCGGTGACTGCCGGCGTTCCCCCCGCGGGCAGCGCGAGCGCAGGCGCCAAGCGAAACCGTGCCGAGCCACCGGTCACCAGACCACGGCGTGGCCCGGCCACTCGAGGATTCCGACACCGGCATCGCGATGCGCATTGCGTGTGATTCCACGGGCGACGGATGTCACCAGCCCCAGGTCGTAGGTGAACGGAAGAACCCTCCGGTCACCGGACCTGACCGTTGTGGTGCCCTGGAAAACCGTCCCTGTGCCATCAGCGCTCAGCCGCCGGCGCGCCGGAGGACATCGCCGTCCGTGGACGTTTTTCCACCGCTTGTGGACTGCGGGCGCGGATCACCTGGATCGCCACGGCGGTGCCGCGGCAATCAGCGTTGCGGCATCAGTCACCACGGGAACACTCAGCCCCGCACATCCTTCCCTGGCATCTTTGTCGGCCACGGGTCGTCGGTGAGCCATACGAGTGACGTCGACGTTGCCGTGAGCCCAGACGCCTGCTTCGGCTGAGCCGCATGGATGGCGGCAGAACGATCGGCATCGACGCTCACCCGGACCTGCTCGAAGTCGGCGTCGGCAGTGCAGATGCTCTGGTCACGCGACGGGCGGAAACCAACCGGCACCGACCCCAGCGCGTCGTCGATCCGCTTCTTGCTCCGCAGACCGGTGAGCGAAAGCTCGACCGTGTCACCAATCCGCCGCAGCACAGCGCTGTCGAGGCGCACAGCCTCGGGGATCCGAAGGAGCGACGTGATTTCGCGGGCGCCCGACCGCAGATCGGTGCCCGCCGGTCCACGGTCTCCCTTCGCTCCGGCCGGGCCAGCAGGGCCCGCCTTTCCATCAGCTCCGTTCTTGCCGTCCTTCCCGGGCGCTCCGGCCGGGCCAGCAGGGCCCGCCTTTCCATCGACGCCGTTCTTGCCGTCCTTCCCGGGCGCTCCGGCCGGG
>RFRL01000027.1 GCA_009924545.1 Planctomycetia bacterium
TGGGAGGGCGATTACTCGCTGGAGGACAGCCTGGCGGCCGGGGCCGTCGCCTCCGCAGCCATGGAGCTGGCGGTGGCCCCCCACCGCGGCGTGACCTGCGCCAACGACGAGATGCTGGCCGCCCTGGCCCTGTGGCAGCAGTGGCGCCACGACACCGAGACCTGCCTGCGGGCCGCCAGCCACGGCCAGCGCCTGATCGGCATCGGCGACCACGACGCCGACTTCACCTGCTGCAGCGCCGTCGACAGCCTGCAGATCGTGCCGATCCAGGCCGAGCCCGGCGTGCTGCGCGCCAGCTGAGCCCCCGGGAACGGAGACGGCTGCGCCCGCTGGTGCAGGCCGGCACGGGGCGTCCGCTCCAACCCAGCTGACGCCGCTTTGGTCGGCACGAGCTGGGTTGAGGCCCGCTGCGCCACCGGTGATCAGCGCGCCCCGAGCGGTGGCGTGGGGCGGCCCCTCAAACCCCGCTGCCGGGCAGGGCCGGCATGAACGGCGTGCCCCACCAGTGAGGATCGACCACCCCGCCGTCACCATGCCGGCACCCCGGAATGTCACGAGGATCCGGCAGGCTTTGTCGACCCCTCCGCGCGGGCCGTTGCGGTCGTTGTGGAACACCACCACCCGTTCGATGCGTGCCGCCAAGCGCTCGAGCGCGAAACCGAGCCGCTCCCCGATCCGGTCATCCTGCCCCTCCGGCCAGCGGACGCCACTCGCCTGCAAAAAAACATATCGGCAAAAGCACGTTTTCATAGATCTGCCATCGAAAATAGCGATGTCTCAGGCGGCTCGCGCCGACTCGCATCGGCGTCCGCATCGCGTACGATATCTGTGTCGTCGCCCGGCTGCGGTTTCGACTGACACCATCGCCGGAGGTGATCACCGCTCGCTCCCCTGCCGTTGTCTGCCCCCTGCCGGTCGCTTCCCTCCATCCCCCAAAACCGCATGCACCAAAACCGGATCAGCTCCTACGAAGTCGGCTGGCTGTCGCTGCTGGTCGTCAATGGGCTGGCCACGAAGGCTGCCATTCGCTCGGCCCTTGATCATCGTGCGGCTGACGAAGGGCGAACGCCCGGCAACGCGTCGCTGCGGGCCCTCCACGAAGCCCGCGTGGCCCGGCTCCAGCAGCGGGAGCAGGAGCGTCGCGCGGACCGGGAACGGCGGCGGAGCGGCTGAGCGACCGCCGAGGTGCGCGCCGGCTCAGTACCCGGGTGACGCTGCCACGCTCCCCGGAGGCGGTGTGCCGGGCCCGCCAGCCAGCCGGACCGGCGGGAGCCCGAGACGCCGGTTGGCCTCGTCGAGGATCTCGGCGGTGCGGCTCGAACCGCAGCGCGTGCATCCCAGCGCCCTCATCCGCAGGAGACCATCGAGGTCGCGGATCCCCCCGGCCGCCTTCACCTGCACGTGCGGCGCCGTGTGCCGGCGCATGAGGGCCACGTCGGCCTCGGTGGCGCCGCCGGTGCCGAATCCAGTCGAGGTCTTCACCCAATCGCAGCCCAATTCGCTGCAGATCGCGCACAAGTGGATTTTCTGCGCGTCGTCGAGGTGGCAGTTCTCGAAGATCACCTTCACCTTCCGCCCGGCGGCATGCGTTGCGTCGGTGACGGCGCGGATGTCGGCCCGGACGTGATCCCAGTGGCCGCTCACCACCCGCGAGATGTTGACCACCATGTCGAGCTCCGTGCCCCCGTCGGCGAGGGCCTGCCGGGCCTCGGCGACCTTGGCGGCGGTCGTCTGGCCGCCGTGCGGGAAACCGATCGTGGTGCTCGGCTGGACCGTCGAACCAGCGAGGATCTCGGCGCAGCGCGCCAGCGCGTGGGGCATGATGCAGACGCTGGCCACGTCGTAGGCCAGCGCCATCCGGCAGCCTGCCTCCAGCTCCTCCCACGTGAGGGTGGGCACGAGCAGCGCGTGGTCGATCATCTTGGCCAGGTCGGTGTAGCCGGCGTTCACGAGTGGGTCTCCCGCGGGTCGTTCATCCGAACAACGCCGTGAGCGCTCGGCCGGGGCGCACGAACTGCGGCCGGCCGGCGAGGTCGGGCAGGACCTGCCCCTCCGGGACCCCGAGGGCGTGGTAGAGCGTTGCCACCAGGTCGCGCGGGACGACCGGATCGGCGCTGGGGAAGGCGGCGTGGCGGTCGCTCGCCCCGTGGACGTGGCCGCGGCGGAAGGGCCCACCGGCCAGCACCGTGGTGAAGCAGCCCGGCCAGTGGTCGCGCCCGTCGGCGCCGGCCCCGGCATCGCTGTTGACCTGCCCCACGCGCGGCGTGCGGCCGAACTCACCGCTCCACACCACGATCGTCTCGTCGAGGAGACCGCGTTCCTCGAGGTCGTCGAGGAGCGCGGCGAACGCCCGGTCGGCCACCGGCATGAGCCGGTCGCGGTGGTCGATGAAGTTCCGTGAGTGGGTGTCCCAGTAGACGCTCACGTTCTTGATGCCGTCGTTGGGCCAGAACACGGTCACCAGCGGCACGCCGCGTTCCACCAGCCGCCGCGCCTGGAGCACCGATTGGCCGTGCGGATTGCGCCCATACCGGTCGCGGACCGCGTCGGGCTCCTGCGACAGATCGAAGGCACCGCGCCCCGTGGCGGTGCTCGTCAGCAGGTCGAAGGCGCGACGGCGGAACTCGTCCTGCTGCGCCACCACGTCTCCCTTGCCGGCGATCTGCCGGTCGAGCCGGGCGAGGAGCCGCATCCGGTCGTCGAGCCGGTCGATCGACAACTGCGCCGAAAGTTCCATGTCGGGAACGCGGTACCCCGGCTGCGACGGATCGTCGTCGATCGTGAGGGGATCGTGGACCCCGCCGAGCCAGCCGGCGAACTGCCCCTGGCTCTCCTCCACGAACCGGGGCACGTCGCCCGGCACGGTGGGCCGCATCTGCACCACCGGCGGCAGCGCCCCCCGCCCGCGCCCCAGGGCCGCCAACACCGAGCCGATGTTGGGCCACTGGGCGCGGCGGTCGGTGCTCGTGACCGGCGGCTCGCCGGTGAGGAGGAAGCTGGTCGACTTGGTGTGGTCGGCATTGTCGTGGGTCATCGACCGCACGAGGCACAAGCGGTCGGTGCGTTGCGCGAGGAGCGGAAAATGCTCGCTGATGTGGATCCCCGGCACCGCCGTGGCGATCGGCCGGAACTCCCCGCGCACCTCGACCGGCGCCGCGGGCTTGAGGTCCCAGGTCTCCAGTTGCGACGGCCCGCCCCACATGAAGAGGAAGATGCAGCGCGTGGCGCGGCCGAAGGTGGGGGACGCGGGCCGCGGCGCGGCCGGCTCGGCTCCCCGCGCGGCGAGCAGTTCAGGCAGGCTCAGCCCCAGCATCCCCAGGCCGCCGAGACGGAGGATCTCCCGGCGGTCCGCGGCACGGCGGAAATCGGGGCACGCGGTCAGGTGCATGGCACGTTCCGGAGAAGGATCGCTCAGCGGGCGGGCGCCGTCTCGGCCGGCTCGCCAAGCCGCAAGCCTTCCTCGGCCATCAGCGGCAGGAGGCGGGCACGTAGCCCAGCGAATTCCCGGGTGAGGAAACCGCGGACGTCGGCGGAGCGGCGGATGGCGTACTGCTCGGCCACCACCCGGCCATCGTCCATCCGCGAGTACTTGAAGATGTTGAACTCGACGAACGACCCGTCGGCCGGCCCGACGACGAAATCGACGACCGCCGCCCCCGTCGCGGCGTGCTCCATGAGAGCGCACGGCGCCTGCGGATAGGCCTGCTTCACCTGCTTCACCAGGTTGCCCGCCAGGACCTTGGGGTCGCGTGACTTGTCGTACACGCGGACCGATGCCAGCCGCGTCCAGGCGTCGAGTTTCTCCCCCTGGGGGATGAACTCCAACACCTGCTCGCCGTCGTTGGCCCCCTGGGCGGCGAGGACGAGTGTCTGGCCGTCGAAGCTGACGACGTCGTCACCCGTGTTGCCCTCCGGCGGCGTCTGCCCGACGGCCGGCCCCGACCAGACCAGGGCCCACACGACGATCGACAGGCTGACGAAACCCCGCATGGCATGCCTCGCGACGGAAAAGGTGATCCCCGGAGGCGAAGCCTACGGCCCCGCGCGGAACCGGCACAAGCCCGCCGGCACGCCGCGATCCCGGCCGTGCTTCCGTCGCGGGGCGCCCGTCGCGACACTTTCTGCGGTCGAGCCCGCGTCGTCTCCCGTCGCCCCGCGGCCTCCTCGGACGCTCCCCGACGACCGCCCCGCCCTCCCCGGCCAGCCCATGAAACCGACCCGGCTGTGCGCGCAGGCGACCACACCCGACGGCCGGGTGATGACGCTCCACGAACACGACGGCGCCCACCTGATCCGGATCGGCGGTGTCGAGTTGATGTCGACCCGGCAGCACCACTCCGAGGAGCGCCTCGCCACGCTGGGCTGCGCACACCTCCGCGAGGCACGTGCCGCGCGCGTGCTGATCGGCGGCCTCGGCTTCGGGTTCACGCTGCGCACCACGCTCGGTCTCCTCGGCCCGTGCGCCACCGTGGTGGTCGCGGAGATCGTTCCGGCGGTGATCGAGTGGAACCGGGACCCGCGTTACGGGCTCGCCGGGGCCGCGCTCGACGACCCGCGCGTGACGGTCGCCGTCGGCGACGTGGCCAACCTCCTCCGCCGGGAGCGCGCGGCCTTCGACGCCGTGATGCTCGACGTCGACAACGGTGCCGCCGGGCTGACCACGGCCGACAACGACCGGCTCTACACCACGGCCGGCCTGGCCCGGGCGCGCGTGGCGCTCCGGCCCGGCGGCTGCCTGGCGGTGTGGTCGGCCACCGATGATCCCGGCTTCGTGGAACGGATGCGGCAGGCCGGCTTCACGGTGACCAACGAGCGGGCCCGCGTCCACGCCGATCATCACGCGGATCGCGGGGCCATCGACGGAGTTGTTCACGGAGGGCACTCCCGAAGGGCTTCCGACGGGCGGGCCATCGGGGCCTTCGGGAGGCACCACACGGATGCCCCTGAAAACCACCGATGACCCGCCGCGCGGAAGACCTGACGTTGGTGGGACGATGAACCTGCTCGCTGCACCGCCCCACCATCCGGGGCTCCGACACGGCGGCCGCGCGGGACGCCGTGCCCTTGGCACCAGACCGACAGTTCCCCCCGACCGGAGCTTCTCCTCGCCCCGGCCCCCTTTCCGCCGGACGACCCGTGGGCACCGGGTCGCGCTCCTCGCGACCAACCCACACCACGGGTAGGGTTCGCCGGCTTCCAGAGGAAATACCCTCGCGACGCGGGCATCTCCACCCGGGCGATCGGGAGGCACCGGTTTTTCTGCCGCCCGCCACCCGGCCACCCATTGGAGGCGCCGGTGGGGCCTGCGATGATGCCCCCTTTCCGGGGCTCCGGGCCGACGCCCGGTTTCGCTCGCCTTCGCCCTCGACGTCTGGCTCCCCGAGTCGGCGGTGCCGCGCAGCTTCAGCGGCTTCGATCCGGCGACCATGACCCCCGGTGGCGTGTCCTTCGACGGCTGATTCTCCGGCGTGCTCAACTCCTTGTCAGCCTCACCGATTCGCTGCGCGGTGGCCGGCCCCGGTGAGGCAACCTTGTGCCGGCGGCGGAAGTCGGCGACGATTGCACGCGCAGGTGCCATCGCCGCCCCCCATTCCCATCCCCGCCCCCCGCCAGTCGCCGCGTGAACATCGGCCACGTCTGTGCCGTCGCGGCGTTCCTCCTGTGGGGGCTGTTGCCGATCTACTGGAAGCAGCTCGAGGGGATTCCCAGCCTGCAGCTCGTGGCCCACCGGGTGCTGTGGTCGAGCCTCACGCTCCTCCCGCTCATCTGGTGGTCGGGCGGCTGGAGCCAACTCCGTCTCCAGGCGACGCGACCGGGGGTGCTCCTGCGCCAGGGGTTCGCCGCGGTCCTCGTGGCGGCCAACTGGCTGGGCTTCGTCTGGGCGGTGACCCACGGGCAATTGATCGAAAGCAGCCTCGGCTACTTCCTCACCCCGCTGGTGAGCGTCCTTCTCGGCGTGGCCCTCCTCGGCGAGCGCCTCCGGCCCGCGCAGTGGCTCGCCGTCGCGGGGGCCGCCGTCGGCGTGGCGTGGATCGCCGCCGGACACCAGCACGTCCCCTGGATCGCCCTGTTCCTCGCCGGCACGTTCAGTAGCTACGCGCTGGTCAAGAAGACCACCCCCTTGGGGGCACTGCCGTCGCTGGCGCTCGAGACCTTCCTCCTCCTGGTGCCGGCGCTGGCCTACCTCGGCTTCGAACATGCCACCGGTCGCGGGCGCTTCGGCCACGTCGGCCCCGGAGCCGATCTCCTCATGGCGCTGTCGGGCGTGGCCACCGCGGCCCCCCTGCTCTGCTTCGCCACCGCCGCGCGGCGCATCCCGCTGGCCACGCTCGGGCTCCTCCAGTACCTCGGCCCCACCCTCCAGTTCCTCCTCGGGCTCGGGCTGTACAAGGAGCCGTTCGACCGGGGCCGGTTCGTCGGCTTCGCCATCGTGTGGGGAGCCCTGGCGCTCTACGCCTGCGCCAGCCTGCGGCGTCCGTCAGCGGTCGCCGCCGGGCCGGACCGACCAGCGCACGAGGGGCCCCTGCCCGCCGACGTGCCCATCGAGGGGAACGAGCGTGATCACGCCGTCGAGGCTCCCCGCGGCGAGGAGGCGACCGTCGGGGCTGACCGCCAGGGCCACCAGCGGTGAGCGGCCGGTGTCGAACGCCGCCACCTTCTTGCCGTCGGCCACGGCATGCACGCGCACCGTGCCCGAGCGGTCGCCCGCGGCGATCCGGTCGGCCCCGACCGGCACGAGCACGTCGACGGAGCCGGTGAAGCCCCCGATCCGGCGCGTCTCCTTGCCGGTCGCCGCGTCCCAGATCCGCACCGCGCCATCGCCACCGCCGCTCGCCACGGTCGTCGCTCCGGGCAGCCAGCAGGCCGCATGCACCGGCTGCTGGTGTGCGGAAAACGTCGTCAGCAAGCGCCCGGTGGCAATGTCGAGCACCTTCGCGGTCTGGTCCCGGCTGGCCGTGAGGAGCAGCTTCCCGTCGGCGGAGAACGCGGCCGCTTGGACCCAGTCGGCGTGGTCGGCACGCGTGGTCGCCTCGCGGAGACTCGTGGTGTCGTGGATGCGGACGAACGGATCGGCGCCGGCCGACACGAGCCGGCTCCCGTCGGTGGAGAACGCCACCGCCAGCAGCGCGTCGTCGGCGGCACCGAGGGCGGCGTGGAGGGCTCCCGTGTCGGCGTCGACGAGCGTCGCCTCCCCGAAGCTCCCGGGGGTGCCCGCCGCCACCGCGAGGCGCCGGCCGTCGGGATGCCAGGCGAGGCCGTGGACGCGCTCCGCCACGTCGGTGATGCGGCCGAGCAGGCGACCGTCGGGCAGGCTCCACACGAGCACCTCGTGGTAGCCGGCGCTGGCCAGTCGCGTGCCGTCGGGATGGAAGGCGAGGGCCGACACCGGCACGGGTGCGGAATAGGCGGCGGGCGGATCGGGCTGGCGCACGCGCGGCATGATGCGGATCAGCGCCGCCTCGGCGTCGGCACCGCCGTCGAGCCGGGCCCCGAGCGCCACCCAGCGCCGGACGAGATCGACCTCGGCGGCGGAGAGCGGGTCGCCATCCTTGGGCATGGAGCCATCGGCCACAGCGCGGACCAGCGGCGAATCGACGTCGCCCGGCACCACCGCGGCACCGCCGCCCGCATCGGCCAGGAGCGCGGCATGGTGCGTCAAGACGTGCCCGCCCCCCGGCTCGCGCGCGGTGTGGCAGGCCACGCAGCGGGCCCGCAGCAGGGGTGCCACGTCGTGCGTGAAACTCACCCACCGGCCACCGGCCCGGAGCACGTGCTCGATCTCCGCGTCGCGCTCGACGACGCCGGCCCGCAGGGTGGCGATCTCCGCGGCCGCCGCCTGCTCCCGGGTGGCGAGAGCCGCCCCCTCCGCCTCGAGCGCCCGGAGCGCCTCCTGCCGCCGGCGCTCGAAGTCGCTCCCCGCGCGGCGCACGGCCGCCACCCGGGCCTCCGCCGCGCGCGTCTCCTGCCGGATCCGCTCCTTCTCGGCGTCGAGGCGCGTGATCGTTTCGGGAAGCGGCGCCGCGTCTGCTGCCGGCTCCGCCGCTCCCACCGATCGGCTCCACCAGCCCGACACCGCGCCGAGCCCCGCCGCCACGACGAGCCCAGTGGCGGCCACCACCAGCCGCGCCGGTCGCGCGGGGCACGGCTTCCGTGGGCCTGTCGCCACCCGCCACGTCATGCGATCACCTCGGTCACCGGTCGGCCGGCGATCGCCAGGGGGCGGCCGGTCAGGTCGTGCACCTCGCTGGCCGGATCGATCCCCATCAGCATGTAGAGGGTGGCGGCAAGATCCTCGGGGCGCACCGGATGCCGGGCCGGGTAGGCGCCGTGGGCGTCGCTCGCCCCGTGGACGAATCCGCGCTTCACGCCGCCGCCGGCCAACAGCGCCGTATAGCACTGCGGCCAGTGGTCGCGGCTCGCCTGGTCGTTGATCTTCGGCGTCCGGCCGAACTCCCCCATCCACAACACCAGGGTGTCGTCGAGCATCCCGCGCTCCTCGAGATCGTCGAGCAGGGCGGCGAGGGTCTGGTCGGCGATCGGATGCTGGTACTTGTCGACGATCTCGAACATCCGCGTGTTGTCGAATCCGTGGGTGTCCCAGCCGCCGTCGTTGACGCGCTTCCCGCCGATGTGCTTGGCGAACGTCACCGTCACGAATGTCACCCCCGCCTCGACGAGGCGCCGCGCCAGCAGGCAGCCCTGGCCGTAGGTGGTGCGCCCGTAGCGCTCGCGGAGCGCCTCGGGCTCCGCCTCGAGGTCGAAGGCGGCCTTGACCCGCGGGCTGGTGAGCATCGTGATCGCCTTGTCGTAGGCGGCATCGAATCCCGCCACGTCGGCCGAACGCTCGAGCAACCCCGCCTCGCGGTCGATGAGGCGCTGCAACTCGCGGCGCCGCTCCATGCGCGGCAGGGCGAGGTCGGCCGGCAGCGACAACTGCGGGAGGCGGAAGCCCGGCGCCGCCGGGTCGTCGCTGAAGAAGAACGGATCGTGGCGCTTGCCGAGGAAGCTGGCGTGCTGCCCGGGGGTCACCGAGCCGTCGGCGAGGGTGTGCGGATAGGAGACGAAGGAGGGCATCTCGTCGCGGCGCGGGAGCAGGGCGTCGACGACCGAGCCGTAGGCGGGCCACAGGTCGAGCGAATCGCGCAGCCGCTGGTCGTCGCTGGGCGGGGCGTGCCCGGTGAGGGCGTAGTAGCCGGCGGAATTGTGGTTCTTCATCGTGTGGGTCATGCTGCGGATGAGCGTCACCCGGTCCATCCGCTTGGCCATCTCGGGGAAGTGCTCGCACACCGGCAGGCCCGGCACGACGCTGGGAATCGGCTCCAGCGGCCCGCGGATCTCGCGCGGCGCGTCGGGCTTCATGTCGAAGGTGTCGAGGTGGCTCGGCCCGCCCCACTGGAAGAGGAAGATCACGCGCCGGGCCCGCACCGGCAGCGCCGCCGGCGCGGCACCGAAGACGCGCGGCAGGGTGAGCCCGAGCAGCCCTGCCCCGCCGGCGGTGAGCAACTGCCGGCGCGGCACGGCCGTGGCGCGGAAGCCCGGGCAACCGGCGAAGCGACGTGGCATCGGAACGATCCCGGACACGCGGCCGGGCCCCGGGGAGTCAGTTGCGGAACAGGAGTTCCTTGGCGTTGAGCAGCGCCCAGGCGAGGTCCTCGGCCGCCAGCCGCGGCTGCTCCGCCGCGGTGAACGCTTCCACGGCGGCCGCCCGCTCGTCGGCCGTCGGCGGCCGCACCAGCGCCGTCCAGAACAGCTCGTCGACGATCTGCTCCGGGCTGCGATCGGCGGCGATGAGCCGGGCGATGCGGTTGTCGCCGTCGGCGAGCCGGCCGTGGAGCCCGCTGCCCCCCACCAGGTCGAGGGCCTGGGAGAGGGTCGGCGTGTTGCTCCGCTCGCACTCGCAGGCCAGCAGCCGTTCGGGGCGGCCGAAGAGGCGGAGGAAGCGGTCCCCCTCCGCCACCTGGCGGCGCACCCGCTCCACCCCCGCCACCTCGCCGGCGCGCGTGCCGGCCGGGTAGCCCTCGAACCGGGCAGCGGCACCGAGTACCTGGGCATGGGCGTCGAGGATCCGCTCGGCCGAGCGGCGGCGCACGATGGCCCGGGCGAAGAGCGCTTCCTCGGCGGCGAAGTCGCCACTCCCCGCCCGCGACGACAGGCCGTACACGCGCGACGTGCACAGGAGGCGCACCAGGGCCCGCACGTCGTGCCCGGAGGCGACGAACGTGTCGGTGAGCCGCTCCAGGAGCGCCGGGTGCGAGGCGGGGTTGGTGTCGCGCAGATCATCGACCGGTTCCACGAGCCCGCGCCCCATGACGTGGAACCAGATGCGGTTGACCTGGGCCCGGGCGAAGCGCCGGTTGCCAGGGTCGGTCATCCACGCGGCGAGGGCCTCGAGGCGGTCGGCCCCGGGGGTCGGCTCCTCGCCGAGCCAGCGCTGCCGGGCCGGCGACTTGGTGCGCGGGTTCTTCAGTTCCTCCGGCTCCTTGACCAGCACCTTCTGCTCGCCGACGAACTCGTGGCTGTCGAGTTTGTCCTGGCGGTCGTTGGCCACCACCTCGTAGTCGATGCCGGTGAACACCGCCGACCAGTCGTGGTATTCGTCCTGGAGCCAGCGGTCGAAGGGATGGTTGTGGCACTTGGCACACTGGAGGCGGACCCCGAGGAACACCTGCGCCACCGTCTCGGCGCGGAGCTGCGGCTCGCGGTGGGCGCGCCAGAAGTTGGCCGGCGGCACGTCGTAGGTGCTGCCCCGGGCGGCGATGATCCCGCGCACGAAGCGGTCGAGCGGCACGTTGTCGGCGAAGGCCTGCCGCATCCACTCGTGGAACACCGCCACCCCCTTGGCATCGAGGGTCTTCTCCTCGGTGCGGAGGAGGTCGGCCCACACCCCCGCCCACTGCACCGCCCACTCGGGCCGGGCGAGGAGCGTGTCGACGAGGCGCTCCCGCTTGTCGGTGGCCGGGTCGGCGGCGAACGCCCGGGCCTCGTCGGGGGTGGGGAGGACGCCGAGGAGGTCGAGGAACGCCCGGCGCACGAACACCAGATCGTCGGCCGGCGGCGCCGGGTTGACACCGAGCTGCCGGAGCCGGGAGAAGATCTCCTCGTCGACGAGGTTCACCGGCTGCGGGCCGGTCCAGGTGAAGGCCGTCCGCGCGGGCACGAGTGCCACGCGGGCCACCGCCTGGCGGGTGAGGTAGCGCACGGCCACGGTCACCTGCGCCGGCCGCGGCATCGTCACGACACCGTCGACCGAGACGCCGACCAGCGGATCGGAGGGTTCGTAGACCGCCATCCGGGTGACGTCGACGGTCCGGCCGTCGCCGAACCGCGCCGTCACGCAGAGCGGCACGGTGCCGCGCTGGCCGTCGAGCACCGCGTCGGCCGGCTCGACGGAAAGCCCCGTCAGTTGCGTCGCCTCGGCGCCGGGCGCGGCGGCACCGCCGGCGATCCACTCCCGGAGAAGCGCGTATTCCGGGGCGTCGGTACCGAACCGCCGGCCACCACCGTGCGGCACCGCGGCGGTGGCCTTGAGGAGGATCAGGCTCCGGTCTGGCTCCAGGCGATTGATGCGTCGCCCCGCGGTCGACTCGACCATCTCGTGCCAGTCGGCCTCGGCATCCTGCCCGCGCAGGGAAAGGAAGAAGCCCCCCTTGCCATGGAGATTGCCGTGGCAGGTGCCGGCATTGCAGCCCCCCTTGGCGAGGACCGCCGACACGTCGGTGCCGAACGCCACCGCGGGGAGCGCCGGGGGGGGCCCCGCCGGTGCAGCGTCCGGGGCCGTGGCTCCGGGCACCGGCTCGGCCGCCCGCGCCGGGCCAGGGGCCACGATCAGCGTGCAGCACACGACGCCCCTCAGGCTGCACAGCCGCCATCGCCACGACGCCACCGGCTCACTTCCGGCCCGTCGGGCGATCACCGCGCGAACCGGTCTGTCGTGTCCCATGGGAGCCCTGCCGGACATGGATAACTGTCGGTTCCGTGCCGTCCCCAACTCTACCAAGGGGGATCCTGACCCTCCCAGCACACCTCATGGCACCACAGGCGGCCGACAAGGGGCGGAAGCAGCCGATTCAATCCACCCCGCCGGCGAACTGGACGCCGGGGAGCCCGCCCGGTGGCGGACCCGGATCGGATGAGAGGGGTTGGGGGCGTCATTCCTTCTTCAATTTCGCGATCAGCGGCTTCTTCTGTCCGAACCAGGCACCGATCGTGCCCTTCGGATCGGTGCTCGTCTCCATCGTCGCCGGGCTGCCGTCCTCACCTGGAATGAACGTGGCGGTCACCGTGAGACTGCCCTCCTTCCATGTGAGGGTATCGTCATCGACGACGACGACGTCCTTGAGCGAAAACCACATGCGGACGTTGAACACCCCGTTGGGCACGGCCGGATCGGAAAACTTCCCCACCAGCTTTCCGTCTTTCTCCTGGATCTCGATGATGCGGCGGGTGCCCACCAGGGCGTACGGTTCGTTCCACTTGCCGATCCACTTCTTGTGTTCCGGCTTGACCGCCTCCTGCCCCCGGGCTGCCGGTCCGGCCGCCGCCAGCAGCATGGCCGCCATGAGGCTCCCGATCCCCCGACGGGTCAACGACGCAGCCATGGCAACTCCTCCGGGCGTGTCCGGGCCGACCCCGTCACGAGGCACCGATCACCCCGCTCCAGGGTAGGCTGCGGCATCCCGCCCGACAATCCGCGGCGGCCCCGAGGCATCGGCATTCTGGCCCCGGCCGTCAGGGGATCGCGCTCGGCGCCGGCCGCACCACAGGCTCACTCGGCTCCGACTCCAGGCCCACGGTGTTGACGGCGATCACGCGGTAACGCCCCGCGGCATTGGCATCGGTCGTCCCGGGCGTGGCGGCCAACTCGAAGCGCAGGGGCACCAGCGGCTGCGACGGCGTGTCG
This sequence comes from Planctomycetia bacterium, assembly GCA_009924545.1. Classification (GTDB taxonomy): domain Bacteria; phylum Planctomycetota; class Planctomycetia; order Pirellulales; family UBA1268; genus F1-20-MAGs016. The sequence goes on from RFRL01000027.1 coordinate 12,902, forward strand.
CTGTAAAGCAGGTTCTGGAACACCGGGCGGCCGAAGGGGTTGGCCGGCTTCTCCGGTAGCGTCGCGACGCGCCGGCCGTCGCACTCGATGACGAAGCCGGCCACGCCGCTCTCCAGATCGGCGGTCGCCTCCCACACGAGCGCGTCCCCCTCGATCCGCACCGCGGTCGGCGTTGGCGGTGGCGTCGTGTCGGTGACGCGCGTGTCGGTCACATACTCCGTCCACATCCGGGCGCTGTGGGCGTTCGGCAGCCAGCCGAGGGCCAGCGGGTCACCCGTGAAGCCCGCGGCCGGCACCGCCTCTCCGCCGGTGATCGGCGCCAACCACGCGTCCGCCGCGGGCATGGCGCGGAGGGATTCCCCCGCCTGTGCCGGAAGGCGCGCCGTGAGGCAGGCGTGTCGAGCCAGGGGATGGCGAGGTAGCGCTGGTTGCCGCAGTCGTGGCTGCTGAGCGGGTCGATCGCCACTCCCACCAGACCGCCGCGGGCGCGGAGCGCGCGGAAGAACGCCTGGTTGGCGGGCCACACCCCCTTGAACCGCTCGTCGCCGTCGGTCACCCCCTCCTTCGTGCCGAGGTTGCACACCAGCGGCACGGCGAGGGTGGCGTCGGGGAGCTGGTGCGGTTTGATCCCCGGCCGGGCCGGGTCGTCCTCCAGCAGCGGCACACCCGAGCGGAGCCACGCGGCCACGACCCGCTCGGGATGCATAAGCGTCATCCCGCCGACCCAGTGGCCGCCCCCACTGTGGCCCCACAGGGCCCAGGGCACCGTCGCCAATTCGACATGGCCGGTCAGGGTGCCCAACTCGGTGAGGGCCCGCATGAAGGCCGAGGCCGAGCCGCTGCGCGGATCGCACCACGCCTGGCAGTCGGCCTTGTCGGGTTGTTCGTAGGCCGGCGCCAGGAGCGCACAATCGTGCTTCGCCGCCAGCGCCTGCCAGTGCAGGTCGTGGGCCCCGGTGAGGCCCGAGGAGCAGGAACCGGTGCCACAGCCATGCTGGTGGACGATCACGCCGCGGAGCCGCGGGGAGCCGGCAGGAATCCAGACCGTGTAGGTGACCGGAAACACCAGCCCGCCAGGCTCGGTCGCGGCGTCGTACCGCACGCGATACACCGGCGGCACCACCGGTGGCCGCCGGTCGTAGGGAGCCTCCTGGGCCTGACCGCCCCCGGCGCAGACCCACAGCCACGCGAAAAAGCACCACATGCTCCCCGTCGGCCGGATGGCCCCGCGCATTTCATCCATCGAGCGATCCCCCCTGATGGCAAACACGGCCCGGAACGTCGCCCCCCGGCAGCCGCAGGCCCGCGATCCTACCGCGGGCGGCATGCACCCGGATGGGGCCCCACTGGTGGCCGTTCAGGCCCGGCACCGACCGCTCGTGAGAGAAACGCGCCGTGGCGGCAGACCGTGGACGCGGGTGGCCGGCTATCCTGTCCTGTCCAGCAGCGGCATGGGCCGCCTTGCCCGTGGGCAATTCCCTTGTGCCCATCCCTCGTGCCCAGAGCCCTCGATGCCCGCTTCCAGGCTGTTATCCGCCATCCTCGTGCTGACCGGCGTGGGCCTGTCCTTCCACTGCGGTCCCGCGTCCGCCCACGACGACGCCCACGGCCCCCACGATCACGAACCGGTGGCGGTGGCCGCTGCCGAAGCCCATCGGCCGTCCCCCCTGCCCGACCGGATCATCCTCTGCCCCGCGGCCGATCCGGCCCGCGGCGCGGCGGTCTCCTGGCGCACCAGCAGCGCCGTCCGCCACGGCCGGGCGCAGATCACCATGGCCACGCACGGGCCGGAGCTGCGCCTCGCGCCGGTCACGGTGCCGGCGCGCACCGAGCCGCTCGACACCGACCTCGGTCCGGCCCATGGTCACTCCGTGGAGTTCGGCGACCTCGAACCGGGCACGCGCTACGCCTACCGGGTCGGCGACGGCGTGAACTGGAGCGAGTGGTTCCAGTTCGAAACCGCGTTGCGGGAGCCGACCCGGTTCCAGTTCGTCCATTTCGGTGATGCCCAAAACGACATCCTCTCGCTGTGGTCGCGCGTGGTGCGCGAAGCGAGCCGCCACGCGCCGCGGGCGCAGCTCATGATCCACTCCGGCGACCTGGTCAACCGCGGCGACAACGACGCCGAGTGGGGCGAATGGTTCCGGGCGGGAAGCTTCCTCCACGCGTCGATCCCCACGCTGCCGATCCCCGGCAATCACGAATACGTCAAGGTGGGAGAAACGGGCAGCCGGCTCACGTCCCACTGGCGCTGGCAGTTCACCCTCCCCGAACACGGCCCGGCGGGGCTCGAGGAGACGTGCGCCAGCGTCGTCTACGGCGCGACGCGGATCGTGGTCCTCAACAGCAACGAGCGCCTCGCCGAGCAGGCGGCCTGGCTCGACGGCCTCCTCACCCGTGACCGCCGCCGCTGGGTGGTGTGCAGTTTCCATCATCCGATCTACTCGGCGGCGAAGAACCGCGACAACCCGGCGCTGCGGAGCGCGTGGAAGCCGGTCCTCGACCGGCACGCGGTCGATCTCGTGCTCCAGGGGCACGACCACGTCTACGGGCGCACCGGTCCGGTGCCGGCCGGCGATCTCCCCGGCGCCGTCCCGCCGCCGACGCTCGGCAACGCCGCGACGGGGGTCAACCGGGTCGAGCCGACGACCGGCACGGTGTATGTGGTCAGCGTCAGTGGTCCGAAGCAGTACGACCTGAGCGAGAGCCAGCCGCTCATGGAACGGGTCGGCGAGGACACGCAGCTCTTCCAGGTCGTGGAGATCGAGGGGGACCAGTTGCGGTTCGAGTCGCGGACCGCGATCGGCGTGCTCTACGACGGCTTCGTCCTCGAGAAGCGCCCCGGACAACCCAACCGCATGGTGGTCACCCCGGCGGAGCTGCCCGCGCGACGCCGGCCGCCGAAACCGGCTGGAACCGCGGCACCTCCCGTCCCGCAACGATGACGGTGGAGAGGAACATCGCCGCCGGGCGGACCCACAGGCCATGGTCGCCGTACTCCTGCCGGTAGACGACGAATTCCTCGAGCGTTTCGCTGTGCCGGGCCACACCGATGACGGTGTACTCGCGCCCCTTGTGGTGGCGGTAGCGTCCCGGTTCCACGACGGTCATCGGCATCTCCTCGGTGGCGTGCGCGGCGGCGTCGCCGGCTCGAAGGGGTGAGGCGCTGGAGAATACTCTCCGGCAAGATGACCGTGATCCCCCGCTTCGCCGCCTCGCTCACCGGCCGGGGCCTCCGCGCCGGGCTCGTGACCAACGACCAGGGTGGGGGCCTCGTCGACACCGTCCTCGCCCAGGCCCACGCCACGCCGGTGGAGGAGGTCGTCGGCGGCTGCTTCTGCTGCCGGTTCACCTCCCTCGTGGAAGCGGTGGCGGCGCCGCGCGGCCCCGCATGACACCGGGACGCGGGACCGTTTTCCCGGGTTGGGCCGGTTTTCCGGGAGCTGCGCTCCCGGCGCCTCCTCCGTGAGGTTGGTCAGGCTGTTTGTGGACAGCCTGATAGCGCATGATGATGCCAAACTCGCAGGTGAAAGCCATGTCCACCGCCGACCGCTCCCCGATCGCGCTTTCCAACCTGCAGCCGACCGTGCCCCCCGCGGTGGTGCGGTCGTGTTCCCCGCAGCCGTCCATTCCCCAGACCAGGGCCGAGCGCGACGCCCTCCGCGGTGCCATCCGCCGGGGCATGCTCGCCGAGAAGGCGGTGCCGCCCTTGGGCCTCGACGAGCTGCGGCGCCGGGCGAGAGCGGCCCTGGCCGAGGCCGGCCTCGGCGACACCTACCTCGACTACGCCGTGCTGATCGTCAGCAACGAGTCGTGGCGCGACGCGCTGGCCGCCGTCGACATCGACTGGGTGTGCGACTCCATCCATCTCGAGGCGACCGACCGGTCGCGGCAGCTCGACCTCGGCGGCCTTCACGATACCGTCAGGGCGTGGTTCGAGCCCGCCGCCCTCGACGAGGTGCTGGGGCCACCGGTGGGGCATGCCGAGGAGGTGGCCCGGCAGTGGCTCGCGGTGGGGGGACGACGCTGGCGCCCGTTCCTCGCCACGGCGGTGTTCGAGGCGCTGCGCCCGGCCGTTGGGTCGGCTGGTTCGGTGTCCGCCGCCGACGACACCCGGGCACTGCGCCACGCCGCGGTGGCCGTGGAGTGTTTCCACAAGGCGTCGCTCGTGCACGACGACATCGAGGACGGCGACCTGGAGCGCTACGGCGAACCGACGCTGTGCGGGGCCCAGGGTGTGCCGGTGGCGCTCAACGTCGGCGACCTGCTCATCGGCGAGGGCTACCGGCTCCTCGCCGATTCGGGCCTCGATGCCCAACGGGTGCGGGCGGCGGTCCGCGAGGCGGCCGCATCGCAGCGCCTCCTCTGCCAGGGGCAGGGTGCGGAGCTCGCCTGGAGCCGCGCCCCGGTGCAACTGGTGAGCCGCCAGGTGCTGGAGATCTTCCGTCTCAAGACCGCGCCGGCCTTCGACGTGGCCCTCCAACTCGGCGCCATCTGTGCCGGCCGCGGGGCGGAGGTGGCCGACGTGCTCCGGGCCTACAGCGAGGCGGTGGGCATCGCCTACCAGATCAAGGACGACCTCGAGGACCTCCAGGACGATGCCGGTCTGGCCCGGCAGGCCGAGGCGCGGCCGAGCGTGGTGCTGGCCCTGGCGGCCGAGAAGGCCCGGGGCGACGACCGGGAATTGCTCGCGGCGATCGCCGGCGGGCGCCGTCATGAGGCAGCCACCCCGGCCCGCCTCCGCGAGGCGATCCGGGCGACGAAGGCCGACGAAAAGGCGGCCCTGCTCCTGGAGAGCTACAGGGAGCAGGCGGTGCGGGCCCTCGAGGGCCTCGCCGATCCGACCCTCGAGGGGCTCCTCCGCCGCGTGCTGTGGCGGATCTTCAACGACCTCCACTTCGAGGGCGGTTGCCGCCAGCAGGGGGCGGTGGCGCGGTAGCGCGGTGTGATCGTCGCACCCGGTGCCCAGATGCCGCGGGAGAACACCCATCGTCCGACCTTCTCCTCGACGCGCTCTCACGCTTCAGGCACGGCCGCGCTGACGACCATTTCCACCTTCAGGGTTCCGGTGAGGCCGGCCTGGAGGACGGCCCGCACGGGAGCCTGGCCGGGGATGACCCACGGGTCCCACAGGTGGTTGAGCGTGGCGGTGTCGTGCAGGTCGGTGAGGAAAATGAGCACCTGGAGGAGGCAGGTGCGGTCGGCGGCGAGGCTCGTGAGGGTGGCGTCGATCTGGGCGAGGATCTGGGCGATCTGCCCGTGGGCATCGAGGGTCGGGTCGTCGGCGACCTCGACCCACCGGGCGACGCCGCGATGGACGACGACGTCGGCCCAGCGGCGCGACTCCCCGCGCCGCTCGATGCCCGTGCGGCCCGCCTGGCGGGCGCGGCCAGCGCGGTCAGCGGCGGGATGGCTGTCGGTCATGGTGGTGGGTCACCGTTTGGGCCGGTGCGGCGACGTCCGATGGAGACGGCCTTCGCTCGCGCGATCGAACCTACCCGCGCCGCTCCCGGGTCGCCAAGGACGGCCCGGGTGAGCCGGTGCGACCAACGGCCTACGCTCGTGGACCAAGGTTGTCCGCGCGGCATGGCAGACACATCCATGGGCCGGCTCTCGGTCGCGCCGGTGGCGGGGCGGATACTCCCCGCTCCGACCACGGCGTCGGTTCTACCCCCACAACGCGCGACTCTGTACCCTGACCGTCGGTTCCATCGCCCCACCACGAGCCCGAACGATGAACACCTTCGCCATGCGCGACCGGCTGATTCGCGACTACGCGGCGTTCGTGCGTTCGTTCGTCGACATCGCCGATCCGCGTCTCAAGGCCGAGGTCGAGAAGGCGCTCGTCGGCGGGATGCTCTGGCCGTCGCCACTGATCCAGTTGAACCCGTCGTTCGAAACGGGCGGCATGATCGACGACCTCGTCTCGGAGGGCGTGCTGCACCGCACCTGCTCCGACGTGTTTCGCTCCGGCAAACACGAACACGATGCCTTCCCCGGCCACCCGATGCGGCTCCACCTGCATCAGGACCAAGCCGTCCGCACGGCCCGCAGCGGAGCCAACTACGTCCTCACCACGGGAACCGGCTCGGGCAAGAGTCTGTCGTACATCCTGCCGATCGTGGACCACGTCCTCCGCCACGGTTCAGGCCGCGGCGTCCAGGCGATCGTGGTCTATCCGATGAACGCGCTGGCCAACAGCCAGCTCGGCGAGGTGGCGAAGTTCCTGGAGCGGGCACCGTTCTCGCAGGAGCGCCCGGCCGTGCGCGTGCGGCGCTACACGGGCCAGGAGAAGCGTGAGGAACGCGACGAAATCCGCGACAACCCGCCCGACGTGATCCTCACCAACTACGTCATGCTCGAGCTGATCCTGACGCGGGTCGGTGAGCAGCGGCTCGTCACGGCGGCCAAGGGACTGCAGTTCCTGGTTCTCGATGAGCTCCACACCTACCGCGGCCGCCAGGGGGCCGACGTGGCCATGCTCTGCCGCCGCCTGCGGGAGCAGCTCGAATCGCCGAACCTTCAATACATCGGCACCTCGGCCACGATCGCCGGCCCCGGAACGCTCGCCGAGCAGCGCCGGGAGATCGCCCGGGTGGCCACCGATCTCTTCGGGGCCGAAGTCCGCCCCGAGGCGGTGATCGGCGAAACCCTGCGGCGCGCGACGCCGGTCGGCGACCCGTCCGACAAGGCCTTTCTCGGGAAACTCGCCGCGCGGGTGCGGGCCGCGCCACCACCCCCGACCGACTACGAAGCCTTCCTGGCCGACCCGCTGTCGACCTGGATCGAGTCGACGTTCGGCGTGCGCCAGGCCGACGCCGAAGATCGCCTCGTGCGGGCCGTGCCCAAGACGATCGACGCCGCCGGGGCGCTGCTGGCCGACGCGACGGCCGCGGACGTCGCGACATGCAAGGATCTGATCACGAAGCAGCTCATGGCGGGGTACGACAAGGCCCGCTCGCCCGCAGGCCGGCCCGCGTTCGCGTTCCGCCTCCATCAGTTCTTGAGCCGCGGCGACACGCTCTACGCCACGCTCGAGCCCGAAGACGCGCGGTTCATCACGACCGACGCCGCCCGCACGCATCCGCACAATGCCCGGGCCCTGCTCTTTCCCTTGGCGTTCTGCCGCGAGTGCGGCCAGGAGTATTACTCGGTCGCGCGAGTCGTGCCCGCCCGCGGCGGCGATCCCGTTTTCGAGCCCCGCGATCTCGGTGACCTCGCCAAGACCGGCGAGCTGACTCCGGGCTATCTCTATTTCAGCTCCGACCCCGAGCGGGCGTGGCCGGAGGGCGACCACACGACCGACGCGATCCTCAGCCGCGTCCCGGAAGACTGGAAGGAGCTCCGCAAGGACGTGGAAGTGCTCAAGCGCAACCGCGTGGAGCAGCTTCCCCACCCCGAACGCGTCGACGTGTCGGGGCAGACGGATCCGCACGGCCTGGTGTGTCACTTCATCGCCAATCCGTTCCATTTCTGCCTGGCCTGTGGCGTCTCGTATGCCAATCGCCGCGGCACCGACCGCCCCGTGCTCGGGGAGGTGGGGTTCGGCGGGCGTTCCAGCGCCACCACGCTCATCGCCACCACGGCCGTGAGTTTCCTGCGGAAGGAGAGCGGCCTCGCCGCCGAGGCTCAGAAACTGCTCTCGTTCACCGACAACCGGCAAGACGCCTCCCTCCAGGCCGGCCACTTCAACGACTTCGTGCAGATCGCGCTCGTGCGGGGCAGCCTCCATGCCGCGGCGGCCAAGGCCGGGCCCGAGGGGCTCGAATACCGCGATCTGCCCCAACGTGTGTTCGAGGCCTTCGAAGCCGGCTTGACCAACGACGCCGGCGGCAACGGACTCAAGCTCTACGCGGTCCAGCCCGACCCGCGATTCAACGCCAGGAAAAGCACCGAGCGGGCGATGCGCGACGTGCTCACCTACCGGCTGTTTCTCGACATGAAGCGGGGTTGGCGGCTCTCGATGCCGAATCTGGAGCAGTGCGGCCTGCTGGCGGTCGAATACGAGTCGCTTGCCGACATCTGCAACAGCACCACCGACTGGCAGGGCAGCCACCGTTGCCTCGGGGCCGCGTCGGGCGCGGCTCGCCACGAGGTCTGCAAAACGCTCCTCAACTACCTGCGCCGCGAGCTGGCCGTCCAGGCCGACTGCCTCACGGAGCAGTGGCAGGAAGCGACCAGGCGCGAGAGCAGCCAGTGGCTCGTGGACGGCTGGAAGATCGAGGCCGACGAGGAGCTCGTAGCGGCGCGGTACGCCCAGCCGCGGCCCCGCGGCGACGACGTCCGCTCCACCAACGTGTTCCTGAGCGCCCGCGGCACGCTCGGCCGCTACCTCCGCCGTCCCGGCAACCTCGCCGCGGGGGTGCCACTCGACGAGGTGCAAGGCGTCATCCGCGACATCTGCCGTGTGCTGACACGGACGAACCTCGTGCAGTCCGGCAGCGCCGACGACCCGGCCTACCAACTCAACGCCGCCACCCTCCGCTGGCTGCCGGCCGATGGCACGCAGGCGTTTCGCTGCCCGCTCCGCGTTCCCCGGACGCCGACGGCAGGGCTGCGGCCCAACACGTTCTTCGTCAACTTCTACAAGACGGCCGCCAGCGACGTGGCGGGCATGAAGGGGCACGAGCACACGGCCCAGGTTCCGGCCGACAAGCGCGAGGAGCGGGAAACGGAGTTTCGCGCCGGTCGGCTGCCGGTGATGTTCTGTTCGCCGACGATGGAGCTCGGCGTGGACATCGCCGATCTCAACGCCGTGAACCTGCGCAACGTCCCCCCCACGCCGGCCAACTACGCCCAGCGTTCCGGCCGCGCCGGCCGCAGCGGCCAGCCGGCGATCGTGATCACCTACTGCACGGCCGGCAGCTCGCACGACCAGTACTTCTTCCAGCGGCAGGAGAAGATGGTGGCCGGCTCGGTCGCGCCGCCGCGGGTGGACGTCGCCAACGAGGAGCTCGTCCGCTCCCACATCCACGCCATCTGGCTCTCCGAAGCGGGCCTCAACCTCCGTGACAGCCTCCGCGATCTGCTCATGCTGGAAGAGCAGCCGGGGATGCCGCTCGCCGCCGAGGTCCAAGCCCATCTCCGCGACCGCCCCGCCCTGGCCCGCACCCGGCGGCGGGCGGAGCAGCTCCTCGACTCGATCGCCGCACAGCTCGGTGTTTCGGGCTGGTACACGCCGCCGTGGCTCGACGAGGTGCTCGCCCAGCTGCCCGAGCGATTCGATCGCTGCTGCGACCGCTGGCGGCAGCTCTACCGGGCTGCCATGGCCCAACGGGAACGCGAGCACAAGCGCGAGAACGACAATTCCCTGTCGCCGCGGCACAAGCAGGAGGCCAGGCGCTTCCGCCAGGAGGCGGAGAACCAGCGCGACCTGCTCTTGAACCAAGACACCTCCGGCACCCAACAGTCCGATTTCTACTCCTATCGCTACTTCGCCAGCGAGGGCTTCCTGCCCGGCTACAACTTCCCGCGGCTACCGCTCTCGGCTTTCATCCCGGGGCGCGCCGGCAGCCGCGCCCAGGAGTATCTCAACCGCCCCCGGTTCCTCGCGATCAGCGAGTTCGGCCCGAAGTCGCTCGTGTATCACGAAGGGCAGCGGTACCAGGTCACGAAGGTGCTCCTGCCACCGAGTGATTCCGACCAGCGGCTCGTGCTCCACAAGGCCAAGCAGTGCCGGGCCTGCGGCTACCTGCATCCGGTCGATGGCCTGGCCGATGACGACCGCTGCGAGCTCTGCCACACCGAGCTTCCCAAGGCCGAGGATCGGCTCCTGCGGCTGACGAACGTCCTCACCCGCCGCCGCGAGCGGATCAGCTGCGACGAAGACGAGCGGCAGAAGCAGGGGTTCGACGTCCGCACGGCGTTCCGGTTCCAGCGGGCCGGCGGTGTGCCGTCGTTCACCACGAGCGATGTCTCCGCCGGCGGCGCGCCGCTCGCCCGCCTCTTCTTCGGCCGCAACGCCGAGCTCTGGCGGATCAACTTCGGTTGGTTCCGGCAGAAACTCGATCATCGCCAGGGCTTTCACATCAACGAGCAGACGGGCGAGTGGATGGGGGATCCCGAAAACCGCCCCGGCGACCCCGACGCCACCGTCGAGGGGCCGCAGGTCAGCCGCGTCATCCCTTTCGTCACCGACACCCGCAACACGCTCTTGATCGAGCCCGCGGGCGACATGCCGCTCGACTTCATGGCCTCGCTCCAGGCGGCGCTCAAGGCGGCGATCCAGGTGGAGTTCCAGTTGGAGGATCAGGAGCTCGCCGCCGAGCCGATGCCGGGCCGCGACCTGCGCCGCCAGATCCTGTTCTTCGAATCGAGCGAGGGCGGAGCCGGCGTGCTCCAGCAACTGCAGGCCGATGCCGATGCCCTCCGCCGCGTCGCCCGGCAGGCGCTCGAGATCTGCCACTTCGATCCCGACACGGGCGCCGACCGCAAGCGGGCTCCGCGGGCGAGCGAAGACTGCTCGACGGCCTGTTACGACTGCCTGATGACCTACGCCAACCAGCCCGACCACCAGCAGCTCGATCGGCATCTGGTCCGCGACTTCCTCCTCCAGCTTTCCCGGGCCGGCGTCGCCTCGTCGCCCGCGGCCACCCCGCGGGCCGCGCATCTGGCGAGCCTCATCGACCGCTGCGAGAGCGGCCTGGAGCGCGAGTGGCTGGCCTTCCTCGAGGCGCACAACATGAAGCTCCCGACCAGCGCCCAGCGGGTGCCGGCGGCGCTCGACGGCTGCGGCACACGACCCGATTTCGTTTACGCTGACGACATGGCGATCATCTACGTGGACGGCCCGATGCACGACTTCCCCACCCGCCAGGCCCGCGACCAAACGCAGACGGCCTGCGTCAACGACTGCGGCTGGACGGTCGTGCGCTTCCCGGCCCAGGCCGACTGGGATGCCATCGTGGCCGCCCACCCGGGTCTCTTCGGCAGGCCCGCCACATGAGCTCGTTACCGCAGGGGAAGGAAAATGACCTGATTGGAGAGTTCTTCGCCGGCCAGGCCGTGAAGGCACAGTTCCAGTTCCTCCAGGAATACTCCGACGGGTATTCCCTGCCTCGCGAAAACGACGCCACGGCTCTGCCGTCCCTCTCGCGTCCAGCGCGAAACGATCTCGAGAAAGTCCGCATCTTGCGTGGCAAGCACGCGTCCCAAGTCGAATGCTCGCTGCAGCAGGGCTTCGTCTTCAAGGAGTGCGGCGTCGGCGTCTTGCGCCGTCACGACGTCAATCCCGTGCCGACGAAGTGCCTCCGCGATCGCGATCGGCACGTGAACGTCAAGCAACACCCGCTGCGGCATCCGCGCCGTCCTGTCAGCCGCCGGCCGGATTCGAGGAACTCCGCCTCAAGAGCTCGCTTCGCGACACCGAGTGCGCCGGCCGTTGGGATTCCACCCATTCGCCCGTCGCTTCGACTGCACCGAGAACTGCCTCGTGGTGATCGTGGAAATACGCGAGGGCCGCGTAGACTTCGGCAGGAGCCAGGTCCGGGTGCTGGCGAAGCAACTCTTCCGCCGTCCAGCCTAGAAAGTGGTGCTCGGCCGCGAGGTGCTCGACCGTGTATCGAGTTTTGCCGATGCGGACCCTGCCGTTCGCGTCGGTTACGAGGTGCGGATAGGTGTCGGCGGTTGCCATCGATGATCTCGCTCGGACGTCGAAACACCGTCGTCTTGTTCCAGCATTCGCTCGCTCGCACGGACGGTCGTGAGTGTACGGATGTATTGCTGGGGCGTCAACGTCCGCGAGGATGCCCATGAGCCGCTTCGCGATCGGGTCGCTCGTGAAGGCCCGCGGCCGGGAGTGGGTCGTGCTCCCGGAGTCGGAGGACGATCTCGTCATGCTGCGGCCGCTCTCCGGCGTGGCGGAGGAAGTCACGGGCATCGTGCCCGACCTCGAACCGATCGAGCCCGCCGTCTTCGCGCCCCCCGATCCGGCCCACACCGGCGACCACCGCTCCTGCGGCCTGTTGCGCGACGCCGTGCGGCTCGGCGTCCGCAACAGTGCGGGCCCGTTCCGCTCGTTCGGGTCGATCGCCGTCACGCCGCGGCCCTACCAGCTCGTGCCGCTTTTGGTCGCGCTCAAGCTACCCAAGGCCCGCGTGCTGATCGCCGACGACGTGGGCGTGGGCAAAACCGTCGAGGCCTGCCTGATCGCCGCCGAGCTCCTGGCGCGCGGTGAGGCCCGCCGGCTGGCCGTGCTCTGCCCGCCGCACCTGGCCGAACAGTGGCAGCGGGAGCTGTCGGCGAAGTTTCACATCGACGCCAAGCTCGTGCTCGCCAGCACGGTGGCCCGCCTGGAGCGCGAGTGTGCGGCCGACCAGTCGATCTTCGAGGTCCACGACCACCTCGTGATCTCGATCGACTTCATCAAGTCGCACCGCTACCGGGCCGACTTCCTCCGCACCTGCCCGGAACTGGTGATCGTCGACGAGGCCCACACCTGCACCCGCGACCCCGAGGTCCGCGGTTCCCGCCACCAGCGGCACGAGCTCCTCGCCGATCTGGCCAAGTCCCCCGACCGCCACCTGGTCCTCGTCACGGCCACGCCCCACAGCGGCAACGACGCCGCGTTCCGGTCGCTCGTGGCCCTGCTCGATCCGGCGCTCGCCGACCTCCCCGAAGATCTCTCCGGCCCGGCCCACGAATCCGACCGGCGCCGGCTCGCCGGGCATTTCATCCAGCGTCGCCGGGCCGACATCGAGGCCTACCTCGACGCCCGAACCCCGTTCCCGAAGCGCGAGGTGCACAAAGACCTCACCTACGCGCTCTCGGCCCCCTCCAAGGCCCTGTTCGACGACTGTCTCGACTTCGCGCGCGAGCTCGTGGCCGTGAAGGGCGAAGACAAACGGCGACAGCGGGTGCGCTGGTGGAGTGCGATCGCGCTCTTGCGGAGCCTGTCGTCGAGCCCCGCGGCCGCCGCCGCGACCCTCCTCAACCGGGCCCGTGGCGTCGGCGCCGCGACGGCAGAGGAGGCCGACGAGCTCGGCCGCGCGGCCGCCACCGATGCCGACACGGAAAACGCCGACGAGGCCGACGACGCCTCCGCGGGCGCCGAGATCGACGACTCGCCCGCACCGACCGACCGCCGCCGGCTCCAGGCCCTCGCCAAGCGGGCCGCCGCGCTCGAGGGCGATGCCGACGCCAAGCTCGCGGCCCTCGTCAAGCTCCTCAAAGACATGCTCAAGCGGAAGCGGGCCCCGATCGTCTTCTGCCGCTACATCGCCACGGCCGAATACGTGGCGGCCAGCCTCCGGGAGCGGCTCGCGGTCAAGGGCCTGGAGATCGACTGCGTGACGGGCGCGCTGCCGCCGGCCGAGCGCGAGGAGCGGGTCGAGAAACTCGCCGCGTTCGACAAACGGCTGCTCGTGGCCACCGACTGCCTTTCCGAGGGCATCAACCTCCAGGAGTCGTTCGACGCCGTCGTGCACTACGACCTCGCCTGGAATCCCACCCGCCACGAGCAGCGCGAGGGCCGCGTCGATCGCTACGGCCAGCGGCAGCCGACCGTCGAGATCGCCTTCCTCTACGGCGCCGACAACGGCATCGACGGCATCGTCCTCGACATCCTCATCAACAAGCACCGCAGCATCCAAAAAACCCTCGGCGTGAGCGTGCCCGTGCCGATCAACACGGAAAAAGTGGTCGAGGCGATCTTCGAGGGCCTTTTGTTGCGGGGCGGCGACGCCAAGGCCACCCAAAAACTGCTGCCCGAGGTGGAGGAGTATCTCAAGCCCACCACCGCCGCCCTGCACGCCGAGTGGGACCGCGAGGCCGAGCGTTCGAAGCGCACCCGGACGATGTTCGCCCAGGAGGCGATCCGCACGTTCGTGGCCGCAAGCTGGATCGACGCCTGCCAAGCGATCGGCAAGACGGTGGACGTGGAGCGGTTCGTGACCCGCGCGGTCGAGACGCTCGGCGGCACCGTGAAGCCGGTCGCGAAGCCCGTCGGGAAACCGGTGGAGAACGCCGGCGGCCGCACGGTGCTCGCGATCGACCTGGCCGGCACCGATCCCGCCTTCCGGGCCGGCCTCCCCGACGGCCTGCCCGACCGCTTCGACGCGGTCTTCGAGCTGCCGCACGTCGAGAAGACGATCCTCCTCGCCCGCACGCATCCCTTCGTGGAGGCCCTTGCCAGCCACCTCGTGGGCACGGCGATCGACGATCCTGCCTCGGCCAAGGCCGCCCGCTCCGGGGCGATCCGCACGAAGGCCGTCGCCAAGCGGACCACGCTGCTGCTCGTGCGGCTGCGGTTTCACATCCTCCGTTCGGCGGCGGGCGACACCCGCGAGCTGCTCGCCGAGGAATGCTGCCTGATGGGCTTCGAGGGCGCCCCCGAGCAGGCGGCCTGGCTCCCGGCGGAGCGGGCGGAAGCCCTGCTTGCAGCCACTCCCGCCCCGAGCAGTCGCGGGAGTTCGTGGGCAAGGTGGTGGCGGCCGCCCCGGTGCTCACCCCCTGGCTCGATGCCTTCGCCGCCGAGCGGGCCAAGGCCCTCCTCGCCGTTCACCGCCAGCTCCGCGAAGAGAGCCGCACCAAGGGCCTCAAGGAGGACGTCCGCCCGCAGTTGCCGGCCGACGTGCTCGGCGTCTATGTCATGCTGCCTGCAGGATAATCAGGGTCTTCCAGGACCTGTTTCTCCACGTAATTCAGGAGAAAAAGCGTTTTTCTGTTTTTTCCTCGTATCATATACGATATGATTCTTGTGGATTTCGTATCTGATACGCATTTGTTGAGGCCGGTCATGGCAGCCACCATCGAGTCACCCACTGCCCCCCTCGACGACCGCAGACGGGAGCTTCGCATGACGATCCCGCAGCTCGCCCGGCGGAGCGGGATTTCCACGGCCACGGTGGCGCGAGTGCTCCGCGGCGAGCCCACCGTGGCCATGGGCCACGTGTGCGCGGTCGCCGCTGCCCTGGGAATGCAGGTGGGAGTGCGGCCCCGGCTTTCCGCCGATGCCCTCGTGCGTCGAGCCGCCAAAGCCAAGGCCCGTCGGGCCGCGGCTCTCGTGCAGGCGACTTCGGCCCTCGAGGCCCAGGGGCTGTCGAAGCATCAGTTCGAGGCGATGGTGGGCCGCACGGCCCGAGAATTCCGGG
>RFRL01000261.1 GCA_009924545.1 Planctomycetia bacterium
CTCGCCGGAGCGACGAAGGTGTCCACCGGGACGGGGCCGATCACGTTTGGCGACAAGGTGGATGGCCCGTTCAGCCTGGAAGCCAACTCGGCGGGGACGACCACGTTCACCCGCGCGGTCGGTTCTGTGAGCAAGCTCGCGAGCCTCACGACCGACGCCGGCGGCACGACGGCGCTCGATGGCGGCAGCGTGAAGACCACCGGCCCGCAGTCGTATGGCGACGCGGTGGTGCTGGGGAGTGATACCACGCTGGCCGCCGGGAGCGCGGCGATCACGTTGGCCAGCGAGGTGTCCGGTCCTGTCGCCCTCGCGGTCACCACGGCGGGAACGACCACCTTCGGCGGACCGGTCGTGCTCTCCAGCCTCTCCACCGACACCGCCGGCACGACGGTGGTCGCCGGTGGCAGTGTGACGACGACGGCGGCGGCCGGGCAGCGCTACGGCGATGCGCTCGTCATCGGCAAGGACGCGTTCCTCGCCGCGGGCGGCGGCGCGGTGACGTTCGCGCGGGCCGTGAACGGCACGCCGGCCCTCATCGTCAACACCAGTGGCCTGACGACTTTCGGGGGAGCCGTGTTCCTCGGCAGTCTCGCGACCGACGCCGCCGGTGTCACGCGACTCGACGGCGGCGCGGTGACGACGAGCCTGCCGGCGGGCCAGGTCTACGGCGATCCGGTGACGCTCGGCGCCCGCACGCTCCTCGCGGCCGGGACCGGTGCGATCCGCTTCAGCGACACCGTGGACGGAGCGTTCCCGCTCACCGTGGGCACCAGCGGTGCGACGACCTTCGCCGGTGCCGTCGGTGGCACGACGAAACTCGTCAGTCTCGAGACCGACGCCGGTGGCACGGTGAGCCTGAAGAGCGTGGCGACCACCGGTTCCCAGAGGTACCACGACGATGTAGTCACCCTCGACGGCACCTACGCCACGGCGGGCGCGGGGTTCACCGTCGATCGCGCGACGCGGTTGGCTGGAGCGACCACGGTCGCGACCCTGGCGGGCCCGCTCACGTTCGGCGGCACGGTGGACGGCTCGTTCCGTCTCGTCGCGCGATCGACCGGTCCGACCAGCTTCGTCGGTGCAGTCGGGTCCACCACGCGCCTCGACTCCCTCGCCACCGACTTCGGCGGCAAGACCCGCATCGACGGCGGCAGCGTGCGGACCGCCGGTGCACTCGGCCAGGTGTTCGAGGATGCGGTCCGGGTCACGGCGGCGACGCTGTTCGACGCCGGTACGGGGCCGACGACGTTCGCCACGACGCTCGACGGCCAGTTCCCGGTGGACGTCAAAGTCGGCGGGGCGGTCGAGTTCCAGGGACGTGTCGGGGGAGCGAGCCCGCTGGCGGGGCTGACGCTGTCGCGTGCCGCTGCGGTGCGTGCCGTGGCCCCGATCACGCTGCGGGGCACGGGTGCCCGGGCGGATGGGCTCGTTGTCGGCGCCGGGGTGTCGAATCTCGCCGTCCAAGCCCGGGGCAGTCTGATCAGCGGATTCAGCGGCAGTGGAATCCGTTTCCTGGGGACCTCCACCGGCAGCCACGTCGGCGGGTTCGCCGTATCCGGCAACGGCACCGGGCTCTCGGTCGGCAGTGGTGACTACACCGGGTCGACGATCCACTCCAGTCAGTTTGTCGCGAGTGCCGGCAGTGGTGTCGTGCTGGCAGCCGCGGCCGGTGGCGTGCGCGGGCTGACCATCGGTGGCACTGCCCCTTTCGGCACTGCCGGCGTGTCGATGACCGGCAACAGGATCGTGGGCAACGCCCGCCACGGCATCGAGACCACCTCCGGAAGCCTCGCCGGCAGCGTCGTCGTCGCCAACACCATCACCGGCAACGGCGCGAGCCCCGCCGGTGGCAGCGGCATCTCCATCGCCGGCGACGGTCTGCTCGTCGGCTGGGCGGTGAATCCCTCCGACAACCGCCTCGGCAATCTGATCTCCGGCAATGCCGGCCAGGGAGTCGCGGTCACCGGCCGCGACAACGCCATCCTCTCCAACGCCATCCATTCCAACGGTGAACGCGCCGGGAAGGGAATCGACGTCAGTGGCGGCACCAACGGCAATGCGATCGTGCCGCAGATCGTCGCCGTGGTCCGCGACAGCGCGGCTGGTGTCGTCCGCGTCCAGGTCCGCGTGCCGGGGCGCCCATTTCGTGCAGTTGTTCCGTAGCGGTGCGGCGGACGAGTTCAATCTCTTCCCGGTGGACACCCTCGCGTTCGAGGGACGCACCCTCGTCGGCCCGGTCGGGACCGGCCAGCCGCTGGCGCCAGCGCGGCCCACCTTCCCGACCGGCACGGCGGGGGTGGTGGCGGTGACGGGCGACGACGGGCTCCTGACCATCGAGGTGCCGTCGGCGGCCCTCCCCACGGGATGCTGGCTGACCGCCACGGCGACCCGGCTCGTTGACGCGTCGCCGCGGGGCACGTCGGAGTTCTCCCGCGCGGTGCAGGTGATGAACGCGCCGGTGCTGGCTGTCGGCACCGATGGCCCCACCACCACCTGGCAGCGCGAACTGCCCTACACGGTCAGTGCCACCGGCACGCTGCTCCTCGACAACCTCACGGCCGGTTCGGTGTCGTCGTTGACGGGGCGGTCTGGCGGCAGGCTCCTCCTCCAGGGCATCGACGTGGTGCTCACCCAGACCGGGCGGTCGACGATCACGCGGCGCCCGGTGGCCGACATCGTCGCGCGCGGCGAAAGGGTCGAGGTCACGCTCGGTGCCGTCGTGGGAACCGAAACTGCCGCGCCGCTCGCCGCCGGGATGACCGGCACGCTCATGCTCGCCGACGTCTCGCTCCCCGCGGCCCGGCTCTACGATGCGTCGCGGCTCCGGGGCGGGGCGGGCGCGGGCCCGGTGTCGTCCCCGGCTGTGCTCCTCGAAGTCGGGGCGGAGCGGATCGAGGAGGCGCTGGCCGACGCCACGCGCCGCGGAGAGACGGCGATCACGGTCGCCGAGCGCCGGGCGTTCGTGACCCGCTTCCAAGGCGGGCTGCGTGTGGCCAGTGCCGATTTCGACGGCGACGGCACCATCGACCTGGTCACCGCCCCCGGCGCGGTACCGAGCCAGCTCGTCGATCCGTTCACGACCGGCGCCGGTCAGACCAAGCGCCCCCTGGCCGACGCGTTCGGGGCCGCGACGCGCGTGATCACGATCTACAACGGCCGCACCGACGCCGCGGCGAAGTGGGCGAGCGTGTCGATCGACGTGAGCAGCTTCTTTCCCGTTCCGGACGCCGAGACCGCAACGGCCCGGACCACACCGGTGCAAAAGCAGTATGCCGGCGGCTTCCTCGTGGCGGCGGGCGACATGCTCGCCGAGGGGATCGACTCCAGGAACGGCACTGCAGAGTTGGTGGTGGCGTCGACGAACCACGCCCACAACCTGGCGCTGGTGTTCGACGTCACGGTGGCCGCCAAGGGGGAACGGCCACGGATCACGCTGGCGGAACGCGCGGCCGATGGCGTCCGGGCCCCGGTCGCGGCGCGGATCCTGCCCCTCGAGGCGGGCCGGACCGTGACCGGCCTCGCGGTGGCGGCCTTCGCTGCCCAGCGCGACCAGGAGCGCAACGTCGGCAAGGTGTTCGCCGACATCGCCATCGCCAGCACGGCGGCGGTGAGCGACCAGTTGACGCGCAGTGGCGGGCAGGCCGCCACGGACACCAGCCAGCTGCGCCTGTACCGCGACGGGCAGGCCGGCTATGTCGGCGGGCCGACCATGAATATCGTCTGCCCCGTGGAGGCGGGGGCACCCCGGACGACGACCGTGAACGGGACCCCGGTCACCACGAAGGTCTTGCAGAACGCCTTCCTCTTCGGCGCGGGCCTGGCGGCCGGTGACGTCGACAACGACCTGCTTCCGGACCTCGTCTTGGGGGCGCGGGCGGGTGGACTGGGCAACTTCCGCGTCATCGCCAACGACGTGGTGCGAACGCTCATCCAGCCCGCCACGAGCCGGGCCGTCGCCCAGGACTTGCTCACCCGGCACCTCGTTGGCTCCGATGCGGCCACCAACCGCTTCGCCGTGGCCGGGCCGCACGCTGGTCGGCCGACCGACAACGGCGGCGCCTGGCAGCCGAAGGGCGGCACCGACTTCTACCACGGCAAACGTGTCCCCACCCCCACCGGCGCCGGCTTCAACGCGCCGCTCTCGGTCGCCGTCGTCGAACGCGACGGCCGGTCGTTCACCGCCGACGTGTTCGCCGCCCTCGGCTCTTCCAACCAGGCGACCGAGTTGGTCCGGTGGATCGAGTGGGAGCGCGCCGGGGTGTGGCGCGCCGGCGACGCCCTCCTCGTCGACGACCCGGCGGCGGGCGTGGTGGCCGATCCCGACAGCCCCAACTTCGGCACCGAGTATCTCCGCGCCGGGCGCGGCCTGCGCCTCGGCTGAGGCGGCGCGGCGCCGGCTGGCACGCCGCGTCAGGTGCTGGCCCACAGCAGCCGCGCGACGAGCGCCAGGACGACCGCGACGAACACCACGCGGATGAACGGCGCGCCGTGACGGATCGCCAGCGTGGCGCCGAGCCGGCCGCCGAGCAATTGCCCGACGATCATCGCCGCCGCGGCCGCCGCGTCGACCTGGCCCCGGGCGAGGAACACCGCCAGGGCCGCGACGTTGCTCGTCAGGTTCACGACCTTCGTCGCGGCCGTGGCCCGCGGCAGCGGCAGCCCGCGCCCCTCGACCCACGCCGCCGTCCAGAACGCCCCCGTCCCCGGCCCGAAGAACCCGTCGTAGAACCCCAGCGCCGTTCCCGCCAGCCCGGCGAACGGCCATCGCTCCAGTCGCGGCCGCCCCGCCGCCTCGCCGAGGCGCGGCCGGAGCATGATCCAGGCGACCACGCCCAACAGCAGCCAGGGGATGACTCGCTCGAGGAGGGCGTTGTCCACAAACAGCACCGCTGCCGTGCCGAGCGCGGCGGCCACGGCCGTCATGAGCACGGCCGGCACGAGGTCGCGCCAGTCGATGAGCCCCGCGCCGTGGTACTTGGTGACGGCCATGGTGGTGCCGACGGCGCTTTGCAGCTTGTTGGTGCCCAGGGCCAGGTGGGTCGGCAAACCGGCGGCGAGGAGCGCCGGGAGCGAGATCAGCCCGCCGCCGCCGGCGATGGCGTCGATGAACCCGGCGGCGAAGCCGGCGAGGGCGAGGC
>RFRL01000262.1 GCA_009924545.1 Planctomycetia bacterium
CTACTGCTCGCACCTCGTCATGCGTTTCGCCGCGTGCGGAACCACTGACCTTCTTCCAGGTGTCGCGGTTTCCTTGTCTCGTGTCCGCCGTCGTCCCGTGGGCGTGTGCCTCGGCGTGCGCTCATGAGGGGCGCGTGCCTGGAAGTTGACGGGCAGTTTGGTGTTCTCGCTGGTTGACGCATGGCGGGTGCTCGCGGTGGCCGCACACCGGGGTAGCCGATGCTTCACGCCGAACCTGTTTCCACGCGCCGCGTTGCCGGCGCCCGCCGGGGCGCCGTTGACGCATCGGCGAGCGTCCGCCGCCTGAGCGGGTTGGCGCGCTGCATGCCCGGCGCCCGGAGCCGCGGCTCTCCACCCGAAGCGCGACCCTGCCGCGCGTTCGTGCCCGCCTTGCGTCCACGTCGGGGTTCCCTCGGCGTTCCTCAGCCTTTGTGGTCTGGCATCCCTTTGACCTGGAGAAAATCATGACATTCCCCGACATGGTGCGAACCTGTTTGCGTGCCGTTTCCGCCGGGCGACGGTCGATCCGACCGGCCCCGCTCATGGCCCTCGTCTGTGTCGTCGCCCTCGCCCCGGCAGCGCGGGCCGACGTGACGGTCACCACGGGCACGAACGGCCCGGTACCGGGCGATGGCGGCACGTTCACCGTCACGACCACTGGCACGATCCAGGGCAACGGCGATCCTGGCGTGGTCGCAGGTGCGGGGAGCGGGATCACGTCGCTCCTCAACGACGGCGCGATCCTGGCCAACGGTTATCTCGGGCTCGGCGACGGCTTCGCGATCTGGGCCAACGGTGCGGCGATCGGCTCCATCACCAACAACGGCCGGATCGACGGCGAAGCCCGCGGCGTGAGCATCGACAACGACGGTGTGTCGGCGGTCACCACGCTGACCAACAACGTGGGCGGCTCGATCAACGGTGGGCTGCAAGTGGCGATCGCCAACGGCAACATCCTCGGGACGGTGGTCAATTCCGGCACGATCACCGGAGGCCCCAGCGGCATCTACAGCCTGGTGACCACGGGCACGATCGACAATCGCGCCGGCGGCTGGCTCCAGGGAGGCAAGGCCATCGATGTCGATGGCGGCTCGGTGGGCACGATCACCAATTCGGGCACGATCTACGGCGGGAAGGGGCTCTTCATTTCGGCGAGCGCCAGTGTCGGAACGGTCGACAACGATGGTTCATTCCTCGGGGTCGGCGACTTCGCCGTCT
Organism: Planctomycetia bacterium; assembly: GCA_009924545.1. GTDB lineage: Bacteria > Planctomycetota > Planctomycetia > Pirellulales > UBA1268 > F1-20-MAGs016. The sequence goes on from RFRL01000262.1 coordinate 1,219, forward strand.
TCGGATCCGGCACGATCGGCACGCTGACCAACTCCGGCACGTTCGCCGGCACGGGCGGCATCGCCAGCCTGGCGGGAATCGGGTCGCTCTCCAACCAGGCCGGTGGCCGGATCGAGGGGACGAATACTGAGGCCGTCTATGTCGCAGGCACGGTCGGTACGCTCAGCAACGCCGCTGGTGCGACGATCGCGGGCAACAACCGCGGCATCGAGATCGCCGCCGACACACTGCTGACGTCGATCACCAACGCCGGGACGATCTCCAGCGCGGATCGCAGCATCAACGCCGAGGTCCGCACGACCGTCGGCACGCTGACCAACTCGGGCACGATCAACGGCACCTTGGGCGTCGTCTTGTTCGGCACCACCGGCACGGTCGCGAACCTCGCCGGCGGCCGGATCGCAGCCACGAGCGCCGACGCGGTGTACGTCGAAATCGGCACGCTCTCGAGCCTCACCAACGCCGGCACGCTCGAAGCGGCCCGCTACGGTGTCTTGGTCAGCGGTGGCGGTACGACGCTCACCAGCGCCTCCAACACCGGCCTCATCTCGGGAGTGCGGGCCTTCCAGGCGGAGCCCGGCACGACCGTCGGCACACTGACGAACTCGGGCACGATGGCCGGCAGCGATTTTGGCGTCGTGCTGTTCGGCACCACCGGCACGGTCGCGAACCTCGCCGGTGGGCGGATCGCGGGCGCGGCCTCCGACGCTGTCTATCTCGACGTCGGTACGGTCTCGAGCCTCACCAACGCCGGCACGATCGCGGCGGGCCGCGATAGCGTCAGTGTCAACGGCATCGGCACGCTCTCGAGCCTCACCAACGCCGGCACGCTCGAGGCGGCCCGGTACGGTGTCTTCGTCAACGACTTCGGTACGCTCACCAGTGCCTCCAACACTGGCGTCATCACGGGAGCCTGGGCCTTCCATACGGAGCCCGACACGACCGTCGGCACGCTGACGAACTCGGGCACGATGGCCGGCAGCGCTTTTGGCGTCGTGCTGTTGGGCACCACCGGCACGGTCGCGAACCTCGCCGGTGGGCGGATCGCGGGCACGGCCTCCGACGCCGTCTACGTTGGCGTTGGCACGCTCACGAGCCTCTCCAACGCCGGCACGATCGAGGCGGGCCACTTTGGGGTCACAGTCGAGAACAGCGGCACGGTCACGAGCGCCTCCAACACCGGGACGATCCGGGGCACGGCGGCGGGAGTGGTCGTGCAGGACACTGGCCTGATCCGGACGCTCACCAACACGGGCACGGTTCAATACACCGGCGCGGGCACGGGCCCGGCGATCTTTGTCGACCCCAGTGGCATCCTCGGCGATTCGACCGGGGCGAGCGGGCCGGCGATCGTGAGCACGGGGTCGGGCGCCCTGCTCGACGGCACGATTCAAAACCAGGGCACGATCCACCACGGCTTCACGATCGAGAACCAGAGCGTGACGGTCTCGGCCGGCGGTGGATCGGGCACGTTCACCAGCGGCACACTCACGGTGGTCGACGGCAACCTGACGACGACGGATGGCACGATCACGCTCGACGCCGCGATCTCGGTGGACGGTGGCGCGGGCACCTACACCAGCGACGGCACGTTGCGGTTGCTCGGCATCGAGAACGTGACGGGCAACTACGTGCAGAACGCCGGTGCCACGACACTGATGGAGCTGCTCGGCACGGGCAACGACCAGTACGGTCGGCTCGACGTGAGCGGGTCGGCGAGCTTCGCCGGGAACCTCGACCTCGGGACGACGGGGCTGGCCGGCGGTCTGGCTGACGGCCAGACGTTCCTGCTGTTCGATTTCGCGTCGTATGCCGGCGGGTTCGGGAGCTTGCTGGTCGACGGCACGAGCCTGTCGAGTCTCGGCGGCGGCGTGTGGCAGTATGGTGGGCTGAAGCTCACCGAGTCGTGGACGAGCACGAGCATGAGCCTGTCGGTGACGCAGTCGCCGTCAGGCGTCCCCGAGATCGACCCGGCGGCGCTGGCGAGCGTGCTGTCGCTGGTGGTCGGGTCGCTCGGCCTGGCCGAGCGGCGGGCCCGCCGGCTCGTGAGGCGGGCGCGGTCGGGGTGAATCACGGCCTGGTGGCCGGGAGCGAACGGTGGCCGGGAGCGAACGGTGGCCGGGAGCGAACGGTGGCGACCCGAGCACGCCCGCTCGCCTTGATCGGCACGCCGGATCGCCCTGGTCATCGGCGTCGTCCTGGGCCCCGACCTCCGTTGGTCGGGGCCCAGGGCACGCGCGGGGCCCTGTCGAATCCGCCCGGAGCCGGCTGTGGCGGCCTCCGGCGGCCTCCGCGCAACGCGGGCGGTTCTGCGCGTGCTCAAGTGACCTCCGCGGCCGGGTGTCATAGCCTGCACTCCCATGCCCCCCACCCCGCTCGCCGTGCTCCGCACCCACTGGTTCCCCGGCCTGCCGGCTCTCCACGTGGGGCCCACGCTCGGCGGTGGCTATAGCGGCTCCACCGTCGTCGCCGTGCGCGACCCGCTCGGCCGGGCACTCGTCCTCAAGTCGTTCGCCACCGGCACCACGCCCACCCGCGCCGCCTTCGTCCACCGCCTCATGACCCACCTGGCCGACCGTGGCCTGGCCTTTGTCCCACGGCTCGTGCCACCCCTCGTGCCCACGGTCGATACGCCACGACGGGGTGAACCGCCGTCGGGAGAGCCGCCATCGGATGCGCCGCGCACCGTCGCCACCGACGCAGAAGGTGGCCTCTGGGAGCTCGCCACCCACATGCCAGGCTCCGCCACCACCCACGCCACCCTGCCGCACGCCCTCGCGGCCATGACCACCCTCGCCTCCCTCCACACCGCCGCCGAACGCCTCCCCGACCACCCGCCCACAAGCGCCCCCGCTCCCGCCCACGAGCGCCGCATCGCCGCCGCCCGGCGAATCGTCGCCAGCCCGTGGCATCGCCTGCTCGCGGAAGAATCAGTGGACCCAGCAGATCGAAGCGCCGGTCACTCGTGCGGCGGCCCCGGCCCGTACAGCCCGCTCAGCCCGAACGGCCCGCTCAGCACGACCGACCCGCTCGGCGCCGCAGTCGCGGCCAGGCTCGCGGCAGTGGCCCCGCGCCTCGCCACCCCCGGTGCCATGCGCTGGCTCGATGCGGTCGCCGCATCCCGGGCCGTCGCCGTGCCCCTCATCCCCGTCATCCGCGACCTGCGCGCCGAACACGTGCTCTTCACCACCGGGGCCGGGAACTCGGTCGATCCCCACCACCTGTCCGACGCCACGAGCGGACCAGCGGTCAGCGGCGTGGTCGATTTCCATGCCGCCGCCATCGATACTCCCGCCACCGATCTCGCGCGACTCCTGGGCGATTGGGAAGGCTCGGAAGGCTGCGGAGCTTGCGGTGGCTTCCTCGCCGAGTGGGGGGCGGCGATCGAGCGGTATCAGGCCACGAGGCGCTCGAGCCAGAAGGAGTTGGGGCTCATTACGTGGCTGGCGGCCACGGGGGTGGTGTTTGGCCTCGACCAGTGGTTCCGGTGGATTCTGGTCGAGGGGAGGCGGTTTGCCGACGCCGAAGGGGTGGTGCGGCGGATCGACCGACTGGCGGAGCGGCTCGGGCCGACACTCGAGTGGCTGGAGGAACGATCGGCGCCGGTTTGACCGCGGAAAAACGCCACCGTTAGACTTTTTCAAGGCTGTCGCCGGGTGGCGAACCGAAGAAAATCGGGCCCGACAGCCCCTCCCCGTGGCCCACCGCATGACCTCCCGCCTGACGTTTCGCACCGCTCCATCCCCGACCCGGCAGCCGATGTGGGTGCCCGAGCGCCGGAGGAGACGGGCCGGCATCCCGGTTGCCCTCGCGGTGCTGGCGGTGGTGGTGGGGGGGGGACGCGGCGTTGC
>RFRL01000263.1 GCA_009924545.1 Planctomycetia bacterium
CATCGGGTCGGTGCTCCCTCCCGGGCCAGCTCGAGGTAGATGTCCTCGAGGCTGCCCCGTTCGCGCTCCAGGTGCCGCAGGGCCAGCCCGGCCGCGCTCGCTTCCGCCAGGAAGCGGTCGAGGAGAGGATCGGGGTCGGCATCCGCCGGTCCATCGATGCTGAGGCGGAACAGCCCCGCTCGCTCCGCGCGTTCGAGGCGCAGGCCGGCGCAGCGCGTGTCGGGGTCGGGGGCCCGGTCGAAACCCACCAACCACGACCGCTTCAGCCCCACCAGTTCGGGCACGGTGCCCGACAACACCACCTGACCCTTCCGCATGATCGCGACGCGGTCGCAGAGTTGCTCCACCTCGCCGAGCAGATGGCTGTTGATGAAGATGGTCACGCCGCGGGCCCGTTCCTCGAGGAGCAACTCGCGAATCTGCCGGCGGCCCACCGGATCGACGCCGTCGGTGGGCTCGTCGAGGAACAGGACGCGGGGGCGGTGGAGGAGCGCCTGGGCCAGTCCCAGGCGCTGCTTCATGCCCTTGGAGTATCCGCGGATCCGCAGCCCTTCCCGGCCCGCCAGACCGAGCGTGGCGAGCAGCTCGGCAGTCCGCCCGCGGCGCTCGGCCCGGGAGAGGCCCTGCAGCCCGCCATACACGTCGAGGAGGCTGGGGCCGGTGTGGTACTCGGGCAACCGATGGTCCTCCGGCAGGTATCCCACCAACCGCCGCGCCGCCACGCTGCCAACCGGCCGACCGAGGAGGTTTGCCGCCCCTCCCGTGGGGAGCACCATGCCGAGGAGGATCTTCACGAGCGTCGTCTTGCCGGCCCCGTTCTGGCCGAGGAGCCCGAAGATCTCGCCGCGGGCCACGTCGAGGCTCACCCCGCCGAGCGCCTGGACGGTGCCGTAGTCCTTCTCCAGGCCTGCCACCGCGACGACGGTCTCGCAGTCGGTCACCATGTCGACACCTGGAAAGCGGTTGGCCCGTGGCGGTAGCCGAGCCCGCCGCGCGGGTCGGCGAGCACGGGCGGAGGAATCGGCAGGGGACAGGTCAGGCGGCAGGCCGGTCGGCCGGGGGCGCGAGCCGGTGGGTGCCCATCCAGGCGACCAGCGGGGGGGGGACCAGCACCGAGCCGTCGGCCTGTTGGTGGTTTTCCAGGATGGCGACGATCGCCCGGCTGATGGCGACGGCCGTGCCGTTGAGGGTGTGGACGAAGGCGGTGCCCTTGCCACCCGGGGGCCGGTAACGGATCGCCAGCCGGCGCGCCTGGTAGTCGGTGCAGTTGGATGTGCTCGTCACCTCGCCCCACTCGCCGCCGGTGCCGCGGCCGGGCATCCAGGCCTCGAGATCGAACTTACGGTAGGCCGGGCCACCGAGATCGCCGCTGGCGGTGTCGATCACCCGGTAGGGGATGCCGAGGCCATCGAACAATGCGCACTCCAGGTCGAGCAGCCGCTGGTGCACTCCCTCGCTCTGCTCCGGCAGGGTGAAGGCGAACATCTCCACCTTGGTGAATTGGTGCACGCGATACAGCCCGCGCGTGGCCCGCCCGTGGGCACCGGCCTCGGTGCGGAAGCAGTGGCTCGTGCCCGCCAGGAGGAGGGGCAGTTCCGCCGCCTCGAAGATCCGCTCGTGCATCGCCCCGCCGAGGGTGATCTCGGCGGTGGCCACCAACGACAGATCGGACCCGGTGATCGAGTAGATCTGCGTCTCCGGACCGCGGGGCATGAAGCCGGTGCCCTCGAGGATCGTGTCGCGGGCCAGGTCGGGGGTCGTCATTGGCGTGAACCCCTCGCGCACGAGGAGGTCGAGGGCGTATTTCTGCAGCGCCAGTTCGAGGAACACGCCCGGGCCGGTGAGGAAATAGAACCCGTGGCCGGCCACCTTGGCACCGGAGTCGAAGTCGAACAGCCCGAGCCGCCCCCCCAGTTCGACGTGGTCGAGCGGGCGGAAGTCGAACGGGCGCACCGGAGTCCGCCCGCGGCGGATCTCCACGGCCGCATCCTCGCCGCCGCGCGGTGCGGCCGGGTGGGTGAGGTTGGGGATGGCACGGAGGATCTCCTCCCCCTCGGCCATGATCTGGTCGAGCCGGGTCTCGATCGCCCCCACCTCCTCGCGCAGCCGGCGGCCCTCGGCCTTGAGGTGCTCGCGGGCCGCCGCATCGGCCGCCTTGCCGATCGAGCGGCTCACCTGGCCCGACTCCTGGTTGAGCCGGTCGACGTCGGCCTGGAGTTGCCGGCGGAGGCGGTCGAGCTCCGCGAACCGGGGCACGTCGGCGGCCGAGCCGCGGTCACGGCAATTGGCGGCGACGAGATCGACGTTGTCGGCGACGAATCGGCGGTCGAGCACGGGACACAACTCCGGGGAGCGGCCGGGCGCGATGGCCCGGCGGACGCTATAAACTGCGGTCGAGGGACAAGCCGCAGGTCCGGGAGTCTGCCAGACCGATGCCCACCGCTGCCAGTGCCACTGAGTCGGCCATTGAAGACACCCCGGCCCCGGCCCGCCCGGAGGTCGACGGCCGCACCAAGCCGAAGCGGCAGCCCCGCTATCACGTGGTCCTGTGGAACGACGACGACCACACCTACCAGTACGTCGTCGTCATGCTCCAGTCGCTGTTCGGCCATCCACCTGAGCGGGGATACCGGCTGGCGAAGGAGGTCGACACCCAGGGGCGGGTGATCGTCCTCACCACCACCCGCGAGCACGCCGAGCTGAAACGGGACCAGATCCATGCCTTCGGTTACGACCGGCTCCTGGCCCGCTCCAAGGGCTCCATGAAGGCTTCGATCGAAGCGGAGGAGTGAGCGCCGGGCACGGTCGCTCGCGGCGGGGTCGGGAGCAGGTTCGGCCCGGGCGGCCCGGTCACCGCCTCCAGCCGGTGCCGGCAGGACGCTCATGCGCGCCGGCGCCGAGCTGCGACCGCCGCCCGGCAGGCTTGGAACACCTGGTCGGGCGTGTCGAGGGGCGTGACGACCACGGGCCCACGGCCGCCTGCCAGCAGGGGTTCGGCCTGGCTTGTCCGGCCGGCCTGCTCCAGGGCAGCGCGGGTCGACGCGGAGTCGGCGCCGAGCCACTCGGCACTGGCGATGGCGGCCGTGACCAGATCCCCGACGCGGGGCCCGGCAGCGGCGGTGGCGAGATCTCCGCCGGCGACATGGAGGGCCACGGGCACCCCCGTCTCGATCGCCAGGTCGGCGAGGATCCCGGCGTGGAGAACCAGGATCGCGTCGGGCGCGACGGCATCCACCGCTTCCGCCAGCGCCTGCCGGGCCGTCTCACGGACCAGCCCCAGGAGCCGCGGCGGCAGGATGGCGGTGGCGGCCAGGAGCGCACCGGCACCGCCCTGGCGCACCGCCTGGAGGAAGCCGCGGTTGGCAGCGGCGATGTCGTGCAGGTGAATGCCGTGGAGGCCAGGCGTGGCCACCTCCAGGGAGGGCACGGAGGTGGGCCCGCAGGCGGCCGCCACCACACCGGCCGCCTCGAGGCCGCGCCGGTGCCCGTGGACCCGGGTCGCGGGAGGGTCGCAGGAGCCATGGTCGATGAGGAGGATCCGCATCGGTCCACCTGTCGCGTGCCCGCCCTTCACAGCCACTGCCACCCGCGTGCCACCCCCAGGAGCAGCGCCATCCAGGCCGTGGCCGCCCAGTCGTCGGCCATGATGCCCAGGCCCGCCGGGAGCCGTTCCAGTTGGCGGCAGGGGAACGGCTTGAGGATGTCGAAGAAGCGGTGGAGGATGAACGCCGTGGCGAGGAGCACCGGGCTGCGGGTGGTGGCCGGCACCACGAGCAGCCCCAGCGGCAGGCTGGCGCACTCGTCGAGCACGATCGCTCCCGGGTCGGAGTCGGTGCCCAGGCGCCGGGCGGCCGCCGTGCACAGGGGGATCGCCGCGAGGTTCGCTCCCACCAACATGGCCCCTTCGACCAACGGATCGAGCTGCAAGCGGGCGAGCGCGGCCGCCACCGCCACGCCGGCCAGCGCTCCCCAGGTGCCGGGCGCCACCGGAGCGCGGCCGATCCCGCCGCAGGTGGCCGCCACGACGGCCGGATGCCACCAGGCGGCCGATCGATCGGATGGTTCAGCAGCGGGCATGAGCGCTCGGGCAGGGTGGGGAGCAGGAGTCTACGCCGGTCCCGGCGGCCGGATCCAACCGGGTATGATGGAGCGATCGAATTCCGGCCCCGGACCCGCTCCCATGCCCACTGATCCGTCGCCGACCGGCACCGGCACCTCCCCGACCGCGATCGGCCGCCTCGAACTGGTCGAGTATCCCCATCCGGCCCTCGCCCGGCGGTCGCTGCCCCTCGTGCAGATCGACGACGAGTTGTGCGACGCGGTCGGCGAGATGTTCGAGATCATGTATTCGTCCGGTGGGATCGGGCTGGCCGCAAACCAGGTGGCGTTGCCCTACCGGCTGTTCATCGTGAACGTCGAGGGGCGGCCCGATGCGGGCGAGGAACTGGTGTTCATCAACCCCGTCCTCTCGCGACCGCGGGGGGTGGCGGTGCAGGAGGAGGGCTGCCTGAGCCTGCCGGGGTTGCGCATGGACGTGCGCCGGCCGGAGCGGGTGCTGGTCGAGGCGTGGTCGCTCGAAGGGGAGCCGATCCGCATGGATCTCGACGGGCTCCTGGCGCGCGTCGTGCAGCACGAGTTCGACCACCTCGAGGGACGCCTGTTCACCGACCGCCTCCCCGAGGCGGCGGCCCTGGAGGCGCGGCGGATGCTCGATTCCCTGCGCGAGGTGTTCCACGGCCGGCAGGCGCGCGGCGAACTGCCCGAGGCGGCGGCGCTGCTCGAACGGCTCGACCGCCTCGAGGCCGCGAGGTGCGGGCCCGTGCCCGGGTCGGCGGCTCGATGAGCGCGCCGGCGAGCGAAGCGGCGCTGCGCATCGTGGTGATGGGCACCGGTCCCTTCGCCGTGCCGATGCTGCGGACCCTGCTCGACTCGCCCCACCGGATCGTGGCCGTGGTGACACGCCCCGACCGGACCGCGCCCGGGCGCCGGCCGCCCGCCAATCCGGTGCGCGACGTGGCCCGGTCGGCCGGACTGGAGATCCT
>RFRL01000264.1 GCA_009924545.1 Planctomycetia bacterium
CGACGCGTTTCTTGAAGGAGGCTTTCGATCGTTACGGACATCGTGGTCGTGCGAATTGTAGCCCACGAAGTGCTACATTCCATTCACAAATGACGCTTCGAGTGCCGTTTCCGCAGTTTCTTGCGACCGTCGTCCGCCTCGTTCGCACCAACGAGGTGTACCTGGAGCGCCGCCGCGACCAAACCGTGGCCACCGCCGCCCGACCGGACCTCGTCGTCGTCAGCACCACGGACGCTCCTGTCTCCGAAGTTCGGGCCGCGATGGAACCGCAGGGCATCCGGGTCTTCGACGGCGCGTGGTCCTTCGATGGCGAGATCCCCGGGCCGGCCAGCCCGCACGCATTCATCGCCGCCGTCGCCTACCGCACCACCGAAGGCCGACCCGCTGCTCGACCGTGGCGCTGACTGCATGGCGGCGCCAGTCACGGTCCCCATCTGCCCGAGTTGCTGGGTGAAAGCGCCGGGTTGGAAGTTGGTCACCGGCCCGGTGCCCGCGTACCAGGAGGGGGGAGCGGAACAGATCCCCTCGAAGGCCTTCGCCCACCGCCCCTCCACGCCGAGGGCCATGGCGTAGGGGAGGTACCGTTCGAACAACTCGGGGGTCAGCGGCAGGCTCGCCAGGCGGTGGGCCTCGACGCGCGTGAGGAACTCTTCGAAGCCGAGGATCGCCGCCCGCGCCGTCGCGCCCTTGGCTGTGCGCGAGGGCATCACCAGACCGAAGCCGGCGATGATCACGGCCGTCACGATCGCCGACAGGATGGCGAAGCCGACGACCATGTCGAAGGGAAGGCGCCCCGCCACCCGGTTGAGCCCCACGGCGGCCATCCCCACCACCACCGCCGCCACCACGGCGGAGCCGACGTAGGCATCACGGACATGGTCGGGCCTCTGCCGGTAGTGGCCCCCTTTCACGAGCGTGTCGAAGATCGTATCGCGGATGCCCGGCAGGTGGACATGGAACGAGTCGGTGAGGCTGGCGGTGGTCACACTCGCCACCGGCTGGCCGGAGCCCGGCGCCGCGGTCGTGCCAGCGGGAAACAAGGCCCGCAGCAGGGCCCGTTCGCCGGCGGGAAGGTCGGGCCACGCGCTTTCCGGCAGCATCAGGTCGAAGGCGTAGGCGGCCTGCGTCAGCCAGCCGGCCGGGGCCGTTTCCCGCACCCGCACCACCCCTTTTACCGCGCAGTCCACGATCATGGCCATCAGGTCGCGCGGGTCGGGGCGGTTGTCCACGAGGGTCCCGACTTCGGCCGGACCGAGTCCGATGGGGGGCTCGTACTGCACCACGACCGGGCCTGTCCGCGGGTCGCGGCCGACTGCCAGCCAGCGGAGGAGCATCCCCACGAGGGCCACGATCGGCGCCCCCACGAGGATCAGGCCGGTCCCCAGGCTGCCGACGTTGTCCACCAACCACGCCCACCAGGTGGCGAGGAGCGTCGGCCGGCGGATGACGCCCGGATTCCAGGCCACGGCGGCGGTAAGACCCTCGCGGATCCCCAGGGCCCGTGTGGCCGTGACCTCGACCACATGGTTGCCCGTCACGGCGGGAGGCGCCTCGGCGTCGGGGGCGAAGGCGTCGTCGGGAGTGTGCGCGGCACCGTCGATGGTGATGGTGACGGCGCGCTCCCGTGATCCCTCGCTCCCGGTGAAGCCGTTGGCGCGGAGATTGACCAGTTGCCCCGGAAGGGTGATCCGGGCCCGGGCGGCGGCGATCGGGTAGGGCCATTCGTCGCCGGTGACGTTCCAGTAGAGCTCGTCGTGATCGGGGAAGAAGCGCAGCCCGCGCGCCACGGTGTAGTGGATGGTGATCGTCCGCTCGGCATCGGCGGCGCCGGGCACGTGGATCTTGAGCGCGGCGTGCACTCCTTCCCGGGTCCGGCTCCAGCGCAGCGCCGAGCCCCTGGTGTCGGTCACCTCGCGGACCACGATCCGGAGGCGGTAGACCGCCCCGTGCGAATCACGGTACTCCTCCGGGACGAGCCGGTAGATGCCGTTCCACTGCCCGTCGAACCGCAGCCGGATCGTCTCCGTGACGTCGAGGAGGCCGGCCATGTCGACGGCAATGGCGGCGTCGAAGTCGGTGATGGAAATCGACCGGGCGCGAGCCGGAACGGCCGCGAACGCCAGCGTACACAGCGCCATCCACCGCGCCATCGCGCACCACCGGGCCCGATCCATGGCTCAGCCCAGCTTCACCGAGGGCACCGCCCGTTCGGCGGCGTCGCCGATGTCGAAGAACTCGCGGGCCTTGAAGCCGCCCCATCCGGTGAGCAGGTTCCAGGGGAACATCCGCACCGTCGTGTTCAGCTCGCGGACGGTGGCATTGAAATACCGCCGGGCCGCCTGGATCGAATCCTCGAGCCCCGCCAGTTGCGTCTGCAGGTGATGGAACTGCTCGTTGGCCTTGAGTTCGGGATAGGACTCGGCGAGGGCGAAGAGGCTCTTGAGGGCGCCGGTGAGGCCGTTCTCCGCCGCCGCGGCCGCCTGGGGACCACGGGCGTTCATCGCCTCGGCGCGGGCCCGGACGACCGCCTCGAGTGTTCCCTTCTCGTAGGCCATCGAGCCTCTCACCGCCTCGACGACGTTGGGGATCAGGTCGTGCCGCCGCTTCAGTTGGACGTCGATGTCGCTCCAGGCGTTGTCGGTGCGCACGTCGAGGGCGACGAGCTGGTTGTAGAAGACGATGCCCAGCGCCACGAGCAGCACCAGGGCCCCGGCGATCGCCATGGGCACCAGTGGAAGTCCCTCGGCCACCAGCGGGATCATCGCGCGTCTCCCCGTGGCACGGCCGGAGCCGCCCACCCCCGGTGTCGGCCGGTGCCGCCGGCCCCCTCACCGGGAAAGAGCATATGCGATGCCCCGCTACCCGGGCCATCAACGGGTCGCGGTGTCCGTACCGCGCGGCAGCGTTCCGGGTGCGGTGTGGAACGTGACCAGCGGACCGGCGGAAGCGAGGACGGCGGCGGTCTTCCGCCTCGAGCGTGGGCCGTCGCTGCCGCCGCCGCGGGAAGTTGGAACCCGGTGGCCCTTGGCCGCAATCGAAAACACGACCTACGATGGCAGTGGTTCCCGTGCGGTCCCTTCGGGTCCCCTGCTGTGTCAGTCACCGCCCCCAGCGTTCCTCCGGGTTCGTCCCCACCACACCATGCCGGGGGCGTGCTCCTGTTCGACGGCACGTGCGGATTCTGCGACGGCGTCGTGCAATTCTTGTTGGCCCGGGATTCGCGACGCTTCCTCCGCTTCGCACCGCTGCAGTCGCCGGTGGGGCGCACGCTGCTCGCGGAGCATGGACTGCCAGTCACCGACGACCCCGATTCGATGGTCTACATCGAAGCGGGGCGGGCCCGCACCCGATCCGACGCCGCCCTGGCCGTGGCCAGGCGACTCGACGGTGCTTGGCCATTGCTGGGTGCGTTTCGTATCGTGCCGCGGTTCGTTCGCGATGCGGCGTACCGCCTCATCGCCAGGAACCGTCACCGCTGGTTCAGCCGGCTCGACGCCTGCCGCGTCCCCGACGCCGCCGACCGCGACCGCTTCCTGGCGTGAGCCGTGCGCTAACGCCGCGCAGTCTTCCCCGTTCTCGCCATCAACGGAGCCCGCCGCCATGCGAACCGACCATGGAGCCAGCCGTGGCACAGCCCACACCAGCGTGAACCGCTGGCACTCCGCCATGGTGGCGGCGGCACTCTCCATCGGTGTGTGGGCGAGCACCACGACCCGGGCCGACGAGCCGGCGGCTGCCGTCGATCCGGGTGCGGTGAAGAACCTGGAGGCGGCCTACCCGGCGGCCCCGGAGGGGATGGAACGGAAGGTGATCCTCCTGCCGCACATGGAACGGGATGCCGAGAGCGACTACCGCATCGAAGTGGTGGTGGGGCGCGTCCTGCCGACCGACGGCGTCAATCGGTATTTCCTCGGCGGCGAACTGCGCGAGGTCGACATCCCCGGTTGGGGCTTCTCCTATTTCACTGTCGAGGGTCGTCTCGACGCCCCCGCCTCGACGCGCGTGGCCGGTCAGGGCACCACGGCGCCGCGCTTCGTGGCCGGGCCCAGCCGGCTCGTCCCCTACAACAGCCGACTGCCACTGGTGGTGATGGTGCCCACGGGGTGCGAGGTGCGGTGGCGGGTGTGGCGGGCGAGCCCGGAAGTCCATGCCGCACCGACGAAGTAGCCCCGCACAGGCTCTCCGGGCGGAGCCAACACGCGGAATCGCCATTGCCAACGCCGCGGCCGCGACGTACGCTTGGAATGTTGAAGCTGTCGAAGCTCTCGATGAAGACCGGTGGGGTGATGGGCAATCGAGCCCGATACCTGTGAATCCGGTCGCGATCGCATCTCTCGAAGTGGCCGTTTCGTGCCCGGGAACTCTTTCGTCCCGCCGCACATGGCCCTCTGGTAGGCGGGATCCATCGACAGGATCCCGCCGCGCGGCGGCCGCCGCTTCTCCTGGTTCCTGCGTCCCGCCTCTGGACCGTGTGTCCAGTCCGAGTCCAGGGTCCACCTGTTTGGTTCCTGCACCGGGTCGATCGACCCCACGAGGTATCGCTTGAACGAATCCGTTGTTTCCATTTCTTCGTCACGTCCCAACCCTGCTCCCGCATCCCCCGCCCTGCCCGCCTCATTCGACGCCCTGGGGCTCTCCGCCCCGCTGCTCGCCGCCGTGGCCGCCGAGGGCTACACGGTGCCGACGCCGATCCAGGCCAAGGCGATCCCCCATGTGCTGGCCGGTCGCGACCTGTTCGGCTGCGCCCAGACCGGCACGGGAAAGACGGCTGCGTTCGCCCTGCCGATCCTCGAGCGCCTCGCGCACCAGCCGCTGGGGCGACAGCCCAAGAGCTGCCGCGTGCTGGTGCTGGCCCCGACGCGTGAGCTCGCCGGCCAGATCCACGACAGCTTCCGGGCCTACGGCCGCAAGACTCCGTTGACGACGGCGCTGGTGTACGGCGGCGTCGGGCAGTCGCCGCAGGCCGCGGCGCTGCGCCCCGGCGTCGACGTCCTCGTCGCCACCCCGGG
>RFRL01000265.1 GCA_009924545.1 Planctomycetia bacterium
CGCCGATCCGGCGCTTCGGCCGCACGGTGTTCAGCGTGGCCAGTGGCCTGGCACTGGGATCGACCCTCCTGGCGCTGGTCTTTTCCCATCTCCTCACCCGGCCCCTGGCGGCCCTCACCGACGCCGCGCGCCGCCTCGGCGCGGGCGAAACCGACATCCTCGTCCCGGTCACGGCGGCCGACGAGTTCGGTGAGCTCGGCCGCGTGTTCAACGACATGGCGGCCAACATCCGCCACCAGAAGGAACAGCTCCAGGCACAGGTGCGCGAGAACGAGGAGCTCCTCCTCTCCATCCTCCCCGCCTCGGCGGTGGAGCAGCGGCGCGAGGGGGACGAGCGGGCCAGTCGCGAGTTCGCCGACGTGTCGGTGCTGTGCGCCGACATCGGAGGGATGGAGCAGCTCGCCGCCCGCGGGGGCGACGCCCGGGCCCTGGCGGCCCTCGGTGACCTGGTCTCCGCCTTCGACGAAGCGGCCGAAACGGGGGGCATCGAGAAGGTGCGCACGATCGGCGGCTCGTACCTGGCGGTGTGCGGGCTGTCGGTGGCACGCCCCGACCACACCCGGCGCGTGATCGAGTTCGCCCGGGCGGTCGAGCGGATCGTGGCCGCCTTCAACCGCGAGCAGCAGGCCGACCTGCGCGTCGCCATCGGCATCAACTGCGGGCCGGTGGTGGGGGGCGTGGTGGGCCGGCGCAAGTTCCTCTACGACCTGTGGGGCGACACGGTGGCCGTGGCGCGGCGTTTGGCCGAAGGCGGGGGCGGCGCGATCCGGGTCACGGGCCGGGTCCGCGAGCGGACGGGCGACCTGTTCGAGTTCCACGGCCCCGAACCGGTGGCGGTCGAGGGCCGGGGCCCGGTCGAGACCTGGAGCATGGCCTGACGGGGCACGCACATGAACTGGCTACCCGATCTGGAGATCGCCCGGCAGATCCCCACCTTCTGGCCGGCGGTCGGCCTGACGCTGGCCGTGCCGCTGGTGCTCCTGGTCCTCAACGAGGCGATCGCCGCCTGCGACCGGCGGCGGTTCCTCATCGGCCACACCCTCCGGGCGGTGCGGACGATGCTGGTGCCCGCGGCCGCGCTCCTGCTGTTCCTGGCCCGCGTCGTCGAGTTGCCGGCCGAGAGTCTCCTCGTGCGCCTCGCGGAAACCCTCTTCTGGGTCGCCGCCCTCGCCACGCTGACCCGGATCTTCAACGACCTCGTCTTCGGCTTCGCCGCCCGGGGTTCGTGGCAAGAGCGGGTGCCGACGCTGTTCCGCGACCTCGTCCGCGTGGGACTGGTGGCAGTGGGCGGGCTGGTGATCTACTCGCGGGTGTGGGGGCAGGACGTGGGCGGGGCGCTGACGGCGCTCGGCGTGGGATCGGTGGTCATCGGACTCGCCTTGCAGGAGCCCCTGGGCAATCTCGTTTCCGGCTTGATGCTCCTCTTCGAGCGCCCCTTGAGCGTGGGCGACTGGGTCACCGCCGGCGGCGTCACCGGCAAGGTCACGGGGATCAACTGGCGGAGCGTGCACATCGAGACGCCGACGCACGAAGTGCACATCGTCCCCAACGTCTCGCTGTACAAGAGCGAGTTCAGCAACCTCTCGCGCCCCACTCCCGTGCGCACCGAGGTGGTCGAACTCGGCCTCAGCTACGACGACCCGCCCGACCGCGTCAAGCGCCTGATGCTCGACCTGATGGCCAACACGCCGGGGGTACTCGCCGACCCGCCGCCGCTGGTGTGGACGGTCAACTACGCCGATTTCTCGGTGACCTACCAACTCCGCTTCTCGGTCGCCGTCCAGGACGACGTGCCCACGATCCGCGACCGGGTGATGACGCGTGTGTGGTACGTCGTCCGGCGCGAGGGCCTGACCATCCCCTTCCCGATCCAGATGGAGTACAGTCCGGGTGAGAATCCGGGGCGTCCCGCCCCCACCGCCGACGATCTCCTCGCCGGCCACCCGCGGTTCCGCGCGGCGATCGGCGGCACGGCGGGTGCACCGCCCACGGTGCGGGAATATGCGGCCGGTGAGACGGTGCACGCGCCGCGGCGCCGGTTCACCGGCTTCGGCCTCGTGCTCTCGGGCCGGGCGCACCTCGTGGTGCGCGACCCCGCCGGCCAGGCGGTGACCATCGGCGCGATCGGGCCGGGTGAGTGCCTCGGCGACCAGCTCACCGTGGGATCGTCGCGCGACGACATCGAGATCGTGGCGGACGAGGACCTGCGGGTCGTGGCCTTCGAGCCGGCAGCCGTGAATGATCTGCTCGACCATTCCCCGGCGCTGGCTGCCGAAATCGGCGACGCCCTCGAGACCCGGCGGCAGGCGGCCCGCGCCGCACGGCAGCAGGCGGCCATGCAGGCGCAGCGGCAGCCGAGGTGCTGCGCCTGGCGGCCAGCCTGGACCGGGAGGGCTACCGGCTGGTCGGAGATCTGGCCCGGGCCGATGCAAAAGACCTGGTCCAGCGGTTCGGCGCCCAGGGCCTGTCCCTGCAGAAACTGTCGCGGGGCGAGGACGCCCGGCTGGTCAATCCCTCGGAAGGCCGCAAGACCATCAGCGCGGAAACCACCTTCGATCAGGACCAGACGGACCTGGCGACCCTTGAGGACCGGCTCTGGCCGCTCTGCGAAAAGGTCGCCCGGCAACTGCGCAAGGAGGGAATCACCGGACGGATTGCGACCCTCAAGCTGCGGCGGGCTGATTTCCAGATTGTGACCCGGCGCAGAACCCTGGCTGTCCCCACACAGACGGCGCGTACCCTATTCAACGTGGCGCGCGAGCTTCTGGCGGCGGAAGTCGATGGGACGGCCTGGCGACTGATCGGCGCCGGCCTGTCGGACTTCGCCCCGGCCATGGCCGCCAGCGGCGATTTCTTCGGCGAGAGCGAGCAGCGGGCCCTGACCCACGAAACCGCGATGGACCGCCTGCAGGAAAAATTCGGCAAGACCGCGATCGGCACCGGTCGCGGCCTCAAAAGGCCCGGGGATTAAGTGGTCTGCGCCGAGACAAATCTGACGCCACGAGGCCAAAAGGCGCAGGCATCCACTTGGCCCCTTCCAAAGCGCCGATGTTTCCATATCTAATCAGATCAGAAGGCGGCTGCGTCGCAGCTTGCCCGGGGAGTCGCAGTCGGCATGTCAGAACGGAAGTCAGGAACAGGCGCTGGACAGAACGGCACGGGATCGGCGAGGGCCAAGACCGCCAAGCCGTCGCTGTATCGTGTCCTCATCCTGAACGACGACTACACGCCGATGGAGTTCGTGGTTTACGTGCTTGAGCGTTTTTTCAACAAGTCGCGCGAAGATGCGACCCGGATCATGCTCCATGTGCATCAGAACGGCGTCGGGGTCTGCGGAGTCTTCACCTACGAAGTCGCCGAGACAAAAGTGGCTCAGGTGATCGAGTCCGCTCGGCGACACCAGCACCCTTTGCAGTGCACCATGGAAAAGGATTGAGGAGCCCCATTTGCCCTCGTTTTCGCGCAATCTCGAAGAAACCCTGCACAGGGCCGTCGCCTACGCCACGCAGCGTAAGCATGAGTACGCCACCCTGGAGCATCTGTTGTTGTCCCTGACGGATGACGAGGACGCAGCGGCCGTGATGAAGGCCTGTGACGTCAATCTGGTGGAGCTGAAAAAAGCCGTCGCCAACTATATCGACACCGAACTTCGGGCCCTGATCGTCGAGGATGGCGAGGACGCCAAGCCGACCGCCGGGTTCCAGCGCGTGATCCAGCGGGCGGTCATCCACGTCCAGTCTTCCGGCCGGGATGACGTGACCGGAGCCAATGTGCTGGTTGCTGTGTTTTCCGAGCGCGAGAGCCATGCCGCCTATTTCTTGCAGGAGCAGGACATGACCCGGTATGACGCGGTCAACTACATCGCCCACGGCATCGCCAAGAAGGCCGGCGCCAGCGAGCCCAAGGTGGTCAAGGGCGCCGCCCAGGACGAGGACGAGGGCAAGTCCAACACCAAGACGGGCGGCGAGGCGCTGGAAGCCTATTGCGTCGATCTCAACGAGAAGGCCCGGCAGGGCAAGGTCGATCCGCTGATCGGTCGTCATGCCGAGGTGGAACGCTGCATCCAGATTCTCTGCCGCCGGACCAAGAACAACCCGCTGCTGGTCGGCGATCCCGGCGTCGGCAAGACCGCCATCGCCGAGGGCCTGGCCCGCAAGATCATCAATCACGAAGTGCCCGAGGTTCTGGACGGGGCGACCATCTTCTCGCTGGACATGGGCTCCCTGCTGGCCGGAACGCGCTATCGCGGCGACTTCGAGGAGCGGATCAAGCAGGTGATCAAGGAACTGGAGGGCCATCCCAACGCCATCCTGTTCATCGACGAGATTCATACGGTGATCGGCGCCGGCGCCACCAGCGGCGGGGCCATGGACGCCTCGAACCTGCTGAAGCCCGCCCTGGCCAGCGGCTCCCTGCGGTGCATGGGTTCGACCACCTACAAGGAATTCCGCCAGCATTTCGAGAAGGACCGGGCCCTGGTCCGGCGTTTCCAGAAGATCGACGTGAACGAGCCGACGATCGAGGACACGATCAAGATCCTCAAGGGCCTGAAGACCTATTACGAGGACTTCCACAAACTGAAATACACCGCCGAGGCCATCAAGACGGCGGTGGATCTGTCGGCCAAGTACATCACGGACCGGAAACTGCCCGACAAGGCCATCGACGTGATCGACGAGGCCGGGGCCAGCCAGATGCTGGTGCCGGAATCGCGCCGCAAGAAGACCATTGGCGTCAAGGAGATCGAGGCCGTCGTCGCCAAGATCGCCCGCATCCCGCCAAAGTCGGTCTCCAAGTCCGATACCGAAGCCCTCAAGCAGCTGGACGAGGACCTGAAGCGCGCCGTGTTCGGCCAGGACGAGGCGATCCAGCAGCTGTCCTCCGCCATGAA
>RFRL01000266.1 GCA_009924545.1 Planctomycetia bacterium
GTTGCGGCCGGTGGTGCGCGAGAGCCCGGCGATGAACGCCAGCTCCTCCTCGAGCGTGGCGATCGTGAAGTGCCCCGCGCCTTTGGGGAATCGGCCCGCGTAGACCGGCCGGCCGTCGCCGTGGTGGAAGCGCTCGGAGAGCGACAGCGTGCGCAGCTCCGCGAGCGTGAAATCGACGCAGTAGTACCGGCCGTCGGGGCGGGCCCGGCCGGGAAAGCGCTCCGCCACGTCGCTGACGGTGTCGAGGTGGACGTCGTGGAGCACGACCGGCACGCCGTCGCGCGAGGCGACGACATCTTGCTCGATGGCGTCGGCCCCCTGGGCGTGGGCCAGCGCCTTGGCAGGCAGCGTGTGCTCCGGCAGGTAGCCACTGGCGCCACGGTGGGCGATCACGATCGGCATCGTCCCCTCCGCCGCCGGCAGCGGCCCCGGGACGAGCCCCGCCAGCACGACGCCCACGCCCACCAGCCGCCCGCCTGCCGTCCGCATCATGGCCGTCCCCGGCCGCAGCCGGGCTCCTCGGGCCCGCGAGCATAGCCCACCGTCGGGCGGGAATGGCCCGGCGGCGCGGGCCGGCCGCTACGCTACCCTGCCGGCGGCATCGCCGCGCCGCCGGCAAACGTGCCCCGGCCGGCTCCCGGCCACCCCGAACGAGGTTGCCCGTGCACGCGCTGCGGTTGCTGTTCTCGCTCCCCACGCGGATCCGCCGGCTGTTCATCACCCCCTACGACCCCGAACCGGGGTTCACCGGGTTCCTCGAGCGGGCGCTCTCCCAGGAAAACGACCGGGCCCGGGTCACCGTGGCCGTATTGAGCGCGGCGGAGGCGCGGCGCGTGTGCGGCGTGCCGGTCGACCGCCACGGCATCCAACCGGTCTTCCTCCGCATCGAGAACCGCTCGGCCGCCGCTCTCCGCCTCCGGGTGGTGAGCCTCGACCCCGCCTACTTCACCCCGACCGAGGCGGCCGGGGTGTGCCACTTCTCCTTCGCGCGGCGGCTCCTCGCCTTCGGGGCGATCGGGTGGTTCCTCCTGCCGATCGTCCTCCTGGCACCGCTCAAGCTCGTCACCGCGTGGCTGGCCAATCGGCGGATGGACGACCTGTTCCGTTCCGTCGGCATGCGCCTGGTGCCCATCGACCCGGGAGCGAGCGCGAGCGGCTACGTGTTCACCACGCTCGATGCCGGCACCAAGGCGGTGTACGTCCGGCTGGCGACGGTGACGCCGGTCGGGGAGTCGTTCGCCGAGGATGCCACGGCCGCCGCCCTCCCCACCACCTGCGACTTCCACTTCACGGTGCCGGTGCCCGGCATCGACGCCGACTACCTGCGCCGCGACTTCGCCACGATCGTGCCCCCGGAGAGCGTCGTCGCCTGCGACGTCGGCGACCTCGTCGCGCGGCTGGCCGCCCTGCCGCCGGCGACGATGAACGCCGCGGAGACCCGCCGCGGCGATCCGGTGAACCTCGTCGTCATCGGCACCTTCCCCACGCTCCTGGCCGCCTGCGCCGCCCGCTGGGACGAGAGCGAGTCGATCACGCTGGCCACCTGCTGGAAGACGGTGAAGGCGTTCCTCCTCGGCACCACCTACCGCTATTCCCCGGTCAGCGGGCTGCACCTTTTCGGCCGCGAGCAGGACATCGCCCTGCAGCGCACGCGGCACTCGATCAACGAGCGCCTCCACCTCCGCCTGTGGCTCACGCCGCTCTCCTTCGCCGGCCGGCCGGTGTGGGTCGGGCAGGTGAGCCGCGACATCGGCGTGCGCTTCACCTTCCGGGCGTGGAACCTCACCACCCACCGCATCGATCCCGATGTCGACGAGGCGCGCGACTACGTCCTCGAGGATCTCCTCCAGGCGCGGCGCGTGCAGGCCGCCGGATACGTCGGCGGCGTCGGCCTCCGCGACCGGTCCGCCCCGGCGCGGAACCTCACCGGCGACCCCTACTTCACCGACGGGCGCCGCGTGGTGATCCTCCTCGCCGCCGCGCGCTCGGAGGCTGGGTCGCGCACGGGGGGCTGACCGGGGGGCGGGACGCGCGGGCACTCACTCGTTCAAGCGCGTGTCGGTGCAGCACCCATGGGCGAACTGGTCGCGGCTGGCGCCATAGCCGCCGACGGCGAACAGGCGGTCGTCGGGGTCGTCGCGGTCGAAGACCTTCACCCCCTCGACCCAGGTCTGGAGGACCTTGGTGCGGAGGGCGAGGGGATCGCCGGAGAGCACGATCACGTCGCCGTCCTTGCCCGGTTCGAGCGACCCGATCCGTCCCTCCAGTTCGAGCATCCGGGCACCGGCGAGCGTGAGGGCCTCGAGGGCCTTCTCGCGGGTCATCCCCGCCCGCACCGCCAGGGCCGCGGCCCGGAAGAAGAGGCGCGAATCGGTGACGGGGTCGTCGGTGTGGAAGGCCACCGGCACCCCCTCGCGCTCGAGGATCGCCCCGGTGGCCAGCGACATCTCCGCCGCCTCGATCTTCCCGCCGGGAGCATCGACGACGATCACTGAGCAGGGGGCAGCCGCCCGGGCCAGTTGCGGGGCCACCTTCCAGGCCTCGCTGACGTGGTGGAGGACCACCTTGAAGCCGAACTCCTCCTTGAGCCGCAGCACGGTGAGGATGTCGTCGGCCCGGTGGCAATGGTGGTGGACCACGCGGCGGCCTTCGAGGACCTCGACGAGGCCCTCCAGCTCCAGGTCGCGGTCGGGGGCCTTGGCCGGATCGGCCGCCGCCTCGGCCAGCTTGCGGCGGTAGGCCTCGGCGGCGAGGAACTTCTGCCGCACCAGGGCCGCCGACTTGGAGCGCGTGCCGGGGAACGGCGGGTCTCTCTGTGAGTTGGTGCCGTTGGCCATCTTCATGCCGGTGAGGATCCGCCCGTCAGGAGCGCGGATGAGGAAGTCGTCGATCGTGGCCGCCTTGCGCAGCTTGGCGTAGACGGTCTGGCCGGAGAGGAGGTGCCCGGAGCCGGGCATGATGTTGAGGGTGGTGAGGCCGCCGGCGCGGCACTTGCGGAACCCGGCGTCGCGGACGTTGATGCTGTCGAGAACGCGCACGTCGGGCTGGATCGGGGCGCTGGCATCGCCCCCCCAGCCGCCGCCGACGTGGCTGTGGGTGTCGACGAGGCCGGGCATCACCACCTTGCCGGTGCAGTCGACGCGCTGGGCGTCGGCGGGCACCGGCGTGGTGGCGGCCGGGCCGACGGCGGCGATCTTCCCGCCGACCACGACCACCGTGCCGGCGGGGAGTGCCGGGCCACTGATCGGCAGCACCTCGCCGCCGACGAAGGCCACCGGCCTTTCGGCAGCCGGAACCACTGGGTAACCGGCGCTGGCCACCCAGCCGGTGAGGCAGATGGCCACCAGGCCGGCGCGGGAGGCGGGCCGATTTCGTGCCGCCGTGCAGATGGTGTCGATCGGGGCGGTGGTCATCACTCCTCCGATTCCATGGCCGGGGTCGGTGGCCGTGCGGATGACCTGCTCCGGGCCGTGTCGCTCGCCAGTGAACGCCGCATGATAGCCCGCCGCGGCCTGCGCCACCGCGGTATAGTGGCCGGCGGGTGGGTGCGTCGTCGGGGGAGGCATTCGTCGCGAGGATCTGCCATGTCCGTCAGCCGTTGGAGCGTTGCCCCCGCCCCGCCCCCCACAGCAGCCTGGGGGCAACGTCCCTTTCGCGGCGCCGCCTGGGTGGCGGTGCTCGGTCTGGTATCCGCGCCGGTGTACGCCGCCGAGCCGGCGGCGGATCTCGTCGTCCGTTTCTGCCAGGAGTGCCACGCCGGCGACCGGGTGGAGGGGGATGTCGATCTCAGCCACCTCGCCCCCGAGGCGATGTCCCGCGACCTGCCGCTCTGGCAACGCGTGGCGGAGATGGTCACCACCGGCCAGATGCCCCCGCGCGAGGCCCCGCAGCCCACCGCCGCGGAGCGCGAAGCGCTCGGCGGGTGGCTGCGCACATTCCTGCGGCGCGAGGCCGTCGCCCGGGCGGGTGACCCCGGCCGCGTCCTGCTCCGCCGGCTCAACAACGCCGAATACACGTTCGCCGTGCGCGACCTCACCGGCCTGCCCGACCTCGATCCGGCCCGGGAGTTCCCCGCCGACAGCGGGGCGGGCGAGGGCTTCACCAACACCGGTCAGACGCTGGCGATGTCGCCGGCGCTGTTCGACAAATACCTCGACGCCGCCAAGGGGATCGCCGCCCACACGGTGCTCCTCCCCGACGGCGTCGGGTTTTCCGCCGGCACCACCCCGCGCGACGTCACCGACGAGCTCTTGGCGCGGATCCGCGGCCTGTACCGCACCTACACCGTGCCCCTGGCGGCCGCGGGGGCCAAGGCGCTGACGACGGTCGAGCAGGGGATCGAGCTCGACATGGGCCACGAGGGATTCCTCCCGGTCGCTCCCTACCTCGGCGCCCTCCTCGAGGAGCGTCCCCGGCTCGCCGCCGACCCGACCGCCGTGGCGGCGGTGGCTGGCGCCCGCGGCCTGAGCCCCGTCTATCTGCGGATCCTCCACGAGGCGCTGGCAACTCCGGCGGCCGTGCCGGCGGGAACACCGCTGGACGAACTGCGCGCCCTGTGGCCTGCCGCCACCCCCGCCGACGTGCCGCGCTTGGCCGAGCGCGTGGGGCAGTGGCAGGGGGCGCTGTGGCGCTTCAACAAGGTCGGCCAGATCGGCCGCCACCTCGGCCGCCCCGACGGCCCGGCCACGTGGCTGGAGCCGCGCTCGCCACTGGTGCCCCGGCAGGAGTTCCGCGTCGCACTTGCGAATCCGGGAGAACCCCCGGCCGAGGCCGCGGCGCTCACCGTCCACCTCGACTGCGGCTCGGCGGGCGACGGCGCGGAGGGGGATGTCGTGGTGTGGGAAAACCCGCGGCTGGTCGCCCCCGGTCGGCC
>RFRL01000267.1 GCA_009924545.1 Planctomycetia bacterium
GCTACCGTGGGCGTCGTGCTCGTCGTGGTGATCGTGGCTGTCGATCGCTGGACGGGCGATCTGGTCGCGCACGAAGAGGATGATCGCTTCGAAGAGGTTGGTGAACGCCCCCTTCGGCGCCGCGCCCGACTGCAGCCGCTTGGCGAGGCGGGAGAACAGGAGAAGGAGAATGCCGGCCAGCAGCAGCTCGAGCAGCATGTACTTCGAGATGCAGAAGCCCGACTTCGTCGCGTAGAGGCTGTCGAGAGTGCCGAAGGGCTGCGGAATGAGGATCTTGCCCGACAGGGCATCGTTGAACTCGGCGACCGTCGGCATCGGCTGGTGGTCGCGCTCGTAGGGGGCGCGGAGGAACTCGGGCACCTCGTCGAGCGACTTCCACTGTCGAGGCCAGAGCGCCTTTGGAACTTCGAAGAAGTAGGCGTCTTTGAGGTGATAGATCGGATTGGCCGACATGGGGCGAAATCTGCTCCGTGCCTGGGGGGCCTGATGCGGGGCCGCGGGTGGGATCTCGGGCTCGGCGACGCGGTGGATCGCGTCCCCATCGAACCGATTGTCAATCCAACCGTGCCGAGAGTGTGCTGTGGAGCGCCGCTGCGGTCAATCCGCCATCCGAGATCGGCCGGCGGAAACCGGGTTGGGGGCTTGCCGGAGCCCGGTTTTCCGCAGGCAAACGTGCAGTCCCACGTCGGTCGCCAGGAGGGCGAGATAGGCCGCCACGAGGAGGCCAGCGGGCCGGAAGCCATCCGGCTCCAGCGGACGCTTGGTGAGCCAGGCGAGGCAGGCCAGAGGCAGCGCCACGCGGAGGAGGATCACCGCCAGTCCGTTTGCAGCCCCCGTGGCGGCCGAGGAAAACGGCAGTCGGGCCGTGGTCCATCCGAGCAGCGCACCCGGCAGGGTGGCGGCGATCGCGAAGGCCACGGCCTCCCGCCCACCGGGCAGGTCGCGGACCATCGCCCACTGCCACCCGGCGACGCTCGCGGCCACGACGAGCAGAAGCGCCCCGCCGGCGAGCGTCTCCCCGGTGGGCCTCGTGACCCGCTGGTGGGTGGTGTCGTCTGCCATCGCCGCCCCCTCACTGCCCCGGCGGCGGGGCCCGCTCCTTCCCCGGAGCACCCGCCCGGGTGGCACGCACCAGGGCGGCCAGACCGCCGGTGAATCCCACGACGAGGCCGATCGGGCCCCACACACTCGTGCCCCAGCGGTGATCGACCCAGTTGCCGGCGACCACCGGCACGCACATCGCGATCGCCACCGCCATGATGCGGTAGGCCCACACCAGGGCGTCGCCGATCGGGGAACCACTGGTGCGGCGCGGCATGGTCGGCGGCGGAGGGGGCGACTGGGGGCCGCCCGCTCACCGCGGGCGTTTGTATCGCGGCGCGAAGGGCGCCATGGAAACGACGGTCACGGTATCGTACCGGCATGGCCACCCGCCGGCATCGCCGTCGCCGCTCCCGTCGTGCCCAGGGGGCACTGCCGACCCCCGGGCAGGTGCCGGCCAGTCCCGCGGCTCCGGCCACCCTCCGGCTGCTGGGGTGCGACGGGCAGCACTGCGAGGAGACGACCCTCCGCCAGGCCGACGACCTGGCCAGTGCCCGGGCGCGCTGGCCGGTGGTGTGGATCGACGTCGAAGGGCTCGACGACCAGGCCGCCAACCGGGTGCTGGGGAGCGTGTTCGACATCGGCGAGCTGGCCCTCGAGGACGCGACCACCCCCGATGAACGGCCCAAGCTCGAGGTCTTCGGCCACCAACTCCTCATCGCCGTGCGCATGGTGCGCTTCGAGGGGGAGGCGATCGTCACCGACCCGGTGTGCCTGTTCCTCGGCGACCGGCACCTGATCACGTTCCGCGACCGGCTCACCCACGACGGCTTCGAGGGGGTCCGGCAGCGGATCCGCTCGGGGCGGACCCGGCTCGGCCAGGAGGGGGCCGACCACCTCTGCGCCCTCCTCCTCGACGCGGTGGTGGATGGCTACTTCCCCGTGCTGGAGAAGTTCGGCGAGCGCCTCGAGATGCTCGAGGACGACGCCATCCACAACCCCACCCGCGATTCCCTGGGGCGGATCCACGACGTCCGCGCCGATCTCATGACGCTGCGCCGGGCCCTGTGGCCGACGCGCGACGTGCTCCACGCCCTGGGGCGCGAGCAGACACCGTTCGTCGGCGACCACGCGCGGAGCCATTTCCGCGACTGCTACGACCACACCATGGAACTGCTCGATCTCATGGAGGGCTACCGCGAGATCTCCAGCGACCTCCGCGACATCTACTTGGCGAGCCTCAACAACCGGATGAACGACGTCATGAAGCTGCTCACGGTGATCGCCACCGTGTTCATGCCGCTGACGTTCATCACCGGGTACTACGGCATGAACTTCGACACCACGTCGCCGTGGAACATGCCCCTCCTCCGCTTCCGCTATGGCGCCCTGGTCGCCGCGGCGATGATGGTGGCGACGACCGTGGCGATGGTGGCGCTGTTCTGGCGGCGCGGCTGGCTGCGCCGGTGGCACTGAGCCGGTGGCGCTGAACCGGTGGCGCTGGCGGGGCAGCAGCGCCCGTCAGGCCGGCCCCTCGACGAAGAACGAGTGGAGGGTACCCTTCCCCTTCACCGTGATCGGCCCCCGCTCGACGAACCGGAAGGCGTCGCCGAGGAGGTCGCGGGTCGGTTGCGACACGTGCACGCGCCCCGGCTCGCCGTGCGATTCCATGCGGCTGGCGGTGTTGACGGTGTCGCCCCACAGGTCGTAGGTGAACTTGTGGCGGCCGATGACGCCGGCCACCACCGGGCCGGAGTGGATGCCGATCCGCAACCGCAGCCCCACCCGGTGCCTCTCCATCAGGGCCGTGAGCTGTTCCTGCATGCCCAGGGCCATGAGCGTCACCGCCCGGGCGTGGTCGGGCCGCGGCACGGGCAAGCCGGCCACCGCCATGTAGGCGTCGCCGATCGTCTTGATTTTTTCCACCCCGTGTTCCTGGGCGAGGCCGTCGAAGGCCGAAAACACGTCGTCGAGCATCGCCACGAGCCCGCGCGCGTCGGCGTGCTGCGAGTATTGCGTGAAGCCGGCCAGATCGGCGAACAACACGGTGACGCTGTCGAAGTGCTCGGCGATGGTGCCGCCGCCGTTCTTGAGGCGCTCGGCGATCTCCGCCGGGAGGATGTTGAGGAGGAGGCGTTCCGACTTCTCCTGCTCGCGCTGCAGGTCGGCGAGCGACGTCTCCAGGGCGGCGAAGGCGGCGTCGCGCTCGATGAGGCGCTCGTAGGCCTCGGAATGGACCCGGATCCGGGCGATGAGCTCGATCCGGTCGGGGAGCTTGACGAGGTAGTCGTTGGCTCCCGCCTCGAAGAGCTGCGCCTTGACCACCGCCTCTTCCTTGGCGGAGAGGACGATGATCGGCACGGCGGCGGTCTCGGCCACGGTGCGGAAGCGGCGCACCATGTCGAGGCCGTCGACGTTGGGCATCACCAGGTCCTGGAGGATGACCGTCGGCCGGAAGGCGGCGGTGATCCGCGGCGCGGCTGCCGGATCGTGGCAGAACTCGTAGGCCATGTCGGCCTGGTCCGCGAGCATCTTGCGGACCGTCTCGCCGATGAGCCGTTGGTCGTCGATCAGCAGCACCCGGTGGCGGGCGAGCGACGGATCGGGCAGTCCGGGGATCGGACCCATGCGGCAGCGGACGCCCAAGGAGTGGATGGCAGGGGAAAACGACGCTGCGTGAGAACAGCAACCGGCACACTCACCCCGGGTAGTCTAGCAGCCCGTGGCCCAAGTGGTTTTCTGTCGTTTTGATCGCCTGATCGTCAGCCGCCGATGGATTGCGACCGCTGCGTTCCATATCCGACCAGCGGGGTCACCATGCCGTTCAGTGCCGATATGAGCCGCTCGAGGTGCATCCAGGCGGTTTGGAGAAGTGAGCGGAGCCCTTGGAGACTCCTCGGGCTGCCAATTCCGCACAGCAGCCGCATGATCGTCGACAGGTTCCGCGCCGCGACGATCGCCAGAAGCCGCTTCGTCACGCTCACGAGTCCTCGCAGCCACGTTCGCCTCGCGCCGCCGGTGTCGCAGACATGAGCGAAGGATCGTTCGGTCAGTTCGCTGCGGAGTCGCGACAGCACCTTGCCATGCGCGCCCTTCGTACGTCTCCGTGCCGCGTAGACGGCCTGCTTCGCCTCCGGATCCTTGTCCGTCCAGCGTCTTTGCTGCGGCGAAGCACGCTCGGGGATGGAGGCCCGCATGCCCAGCTCCTCTGCGAGCGAGACCACCTTCGTCGAGTGGTAGCCCTTGTCCGCGACGATTGCCTCGATCTCGCTGTCGCTCCCCGCTTGCTCCGCGTTCACGGCCGCGTCGATCGCGGTGTCGATGACCGTGGCCGTGTCGGGCGCGGTGCCGGTGTGGACGGTCGCGGCCACGACGATGTCGGTGTCCAAATCGACAGCGTGCTCGACCTTGTAGGCCATGCGCGTCGTGCCGTCCTTCATCCTCGTGATCGATGCGTCGGGATCGTGCGGGTTTTCCCAGTCGTCATTCGAGACCTTTTTTCCAGGTCGATTGCGATCAAACTGCCGCAGCTCGTCGTCCGTCGGATCATCGAGTCCGGCCTTTTTCGCGAGCTTCTGGGTGTAGTCCTTCCAGCCCTTGCCCGAGTCCTTGCGGACGATCGACCGCATCGAGGCGTTGGCCTGGATCGTCGTCGAGTCGATGCCGATCGCCTCGGGAGACAAGAGCCCCTTGCGGGCCGCAACGACGAGGATGAAGCAGAAGACCTCGTCGAAGACTTCCTTCGGCAGCCGCTTGTGCGTCTTGCTCACACACGAGTGGTTCGGCACGGGGTCAGTCGGCGCCAGACCGAGAAACTC
>RFRL01000268.1 GCA_009924545.1 Planctomycetia bacterium
TCGAGGAGATCGGCCGCCTTCTGGCAGCGGCCGCCGGCCTGGCAGTGGAGGTAGATCACCTTGTCCTTGGGGAGGACCTTGGCGACCGCGTCCTTGTCGATTTGCTCGAGGCTGCTCAACGGCAGATGACGGGCCTCGCGGAGATGCCCCTCCTCCCATTCGTCGAATTCGCGGACGTCGACGATCACCGCCTTTTTCTCCGCCAGCGACGTCTTCACCGTGTCGAGCGAGTCTTTGGTGTGCTCCGCGCGGGCGGGAAGCGCGCCGGCCAGGAGGAGCACGGCAAGGAGGGTGCCGCGACGGGTGCAGCGGGAGCTTTGCATGAGGAGATCCTCGAGCGGGGAGGGGGTCAACGAGCCGTGTGCTTACCACACACTACCCGGCTCCGGAAGGCGGCCGGCGTGGGTGGAGTGGGCGCCCCGAAGTTCTCGACGCAGACGAAGAGGATCGTGTGCATGGGGAAATGGTTCGGGATCGTGTTCCAGCCGGCAGCGACCGCGTCAGCGCTGGTCGTCGTGCTCGTCGATGGCGATGGCGAGGTTGGCGCCGTTGCGCCGCAGGCCCCCCGACGGGCGGTTGACGAGGCGCAGGTCGGTGCCGCCGGGGCCTCGGGCGACGAGTGTCGTCGAGCCGCCGCCATCCATGTTGATCCCGTCGTCGGCGCCCAGGTCGCGGAGCAGCGCGCCCACCTCGTGTACGGTCAGCCCTTGGCTGGCCGCCTGCCGGCCGTCAGCCACGAGGATGAAGAACCAGCGCCCGTCGGCCGACAGCCCGAAGCCGGTGCGCGGGTGGAGGACCGTGTCGGGGGGCGCCGGCGCGCCGTCGACGAGGCAGAAGGCGAACCCGCTGACCGCCGTCTCGATGCCGGCGAGATCGTCCGCCACACCGACGAGGCGCATCTCGGCCGTGCCATCGCGGCGGACCAGGAGCGACGGCCGGTCCGCCGCCGGCGGGCAGACGACGACCCCGTCGTCGATCGCCAGCCCGAGCTGGTCGGCATGGGCGAACGACGTTCCCGGCACGAAGGGCGCCCACGGCGCGGCGTTGACGGCGAGGACGACCGGCACGCCCGCCGCTCGTTCGGCGGCGGCGAAGTCGGGCACGGTCTGGAGCGCCGTGCGGATCACGTGGCCGGGAAACGTCTTGTCGCCGTGGGGCGGCATCGGCTGGCCCCACGCCGCGGCCCGGGGCGTGGCTTCGAAGCGCACCCCGGGCCGGGTGAGATCGACGCGCGCGAAGCAGACCGCCACGGTCCGCGGTGCCGCCGGATCGAAGGCGGCGTACTGCGGGCAGGTGAGCCCGGGAAGCGGCTCCTTGGTGAGGGTCGTGCGTCCAAGCTCCACCCCCGGAGCGATCGACTCGGCCCGGGCCCAGTCGAGCTCGGCAGCGCCGCCGGGGCCGCCGCCGAGCCCCCACGCCAGCGCCCCGAGGAGGATCGCAAGCGCGCGCGGCCGTGCGGCGCGCTCCCCTGCGGACCACCGGCGCGGCTCGTGAACGGAATCGTCGTCGTGCATGGCTGACCTCGGAACGGGTCGGGCGACGCGTGCCGCCGCGCTGCGCCACGTCGCCTGAGCATAACGGTGATACCCGAACACAAACGAGGGCTTCATTCGCGGGCAAGCGCGCTACCCGCTGTGCCGGAGAAAAGCCCATCCCGGAATCGTTGACGCGGTCACGGTCCGGCCGCCATCGCGACCGGCTTCATGATTCCGCTGATCGCGTCGCCCGATTCCTTGACCCGCGCGCAACCGAGCGGAAGAATGCAGACGGGAGCGCGGGGAAGGACGGCAGACACGCTCCACGACGGTCTTTCAGGGGCAGACCGGCGGGCTCACGCGCCGCATGCGCGCGGCTCGCTCACGCTTTCTCCTCATCCTCAAGGAGGTGCCCCATGAAGGCGCTCAGCCGTTTCCTGGCCCGTGGTCCGCGCGGCATCGTGAGCCTGTTTGTCAGCCGCTTTCAACAGCCTTCCCGCCGTCCCCGGCGCGGCCGCGAGGCGCTCGCCGCCTTCGACCAACTGGAGTCGCGGTTGGCCTTCGCGGTGGGCTACGCCACCGTCAACGACTGGGGATCGGGCCTCCAGGGGCAGCTCACGCTGACCAACGACACCGGCGCCACGCTCACCGACTGGCAGCTGACCTTCAACTACAACCGTGCCATCACGAGCATCTGGAATGCGACGATCGTGAGCCACACCGGCTCGCAGTACGTGATCAAGGGCTGCGACTGGGATCGCACGCTGGCCGCCGGCGCGGTGCAGGGCGTGGGATTCACCGCGAGCGCCGGCACCGAAGTGCCGTCGGCCTTCGTGCTCTCCGGTGCGACGGCCCCCACACCCACGTCCATCCCGGCCACCAACGGCGACCTGTGGAAGGAGCAGTTCTTCGCACCCTACGTCGACATGGGCCAGTATCCCGTACCCGACCTCGTGGGCCTTGCCCGGAAGTACGGCGTGGGTCTGTTCACCCTCGGCTTCATGCAGGCCAGCCCGAGCGGCAACCTGGCCTGGGGAGGCTACGACGTGCTCACCCTCGACTCCGGCAACGAGCAGGCGGTGGCGATCCGTGGTGCGATCAGTGCGCTGCGAACGGCCGGCGGCGACGTGATGGTGTCGTTGGGCGGGGCCGCCGGACAGACGCTCGCCCAGTCCTACGCCGCGCGCGGCCTGGGAGCCGCGGCCCTCGCGACGGCCTACGGCTCGATGGTGGACACGCTCAAGCTCACCAAGGTGGACTTCGACATCGAGGGAGCCGCCATCACCGAGGCCGCGACCCTCAAGCTCCAGATGGACGCGATCGCGCTGGTGCAGAAGAGCCGTCCGGCCCTCGGGGTGTGGCTCACGCTGCCCGTGTTGCCCCAGGGACTCACGCAGGATGGCGTGAACGCCGTGAAGATCGCCCTCGTGGCCGGCGTGAAGGTGGATGGTGTCAACGTGATGGCGATGGACTACGGCGATAGCGCCGCGCCGCCGGCGGCCAAGTCGATGGGTGAGTACGCGATCGACGCCGCCAACGCCACCTTCGCGCAGATGACCGCGCTGTTCACGAGCCGGGGCCAGACCTTCGGCTGGAACCAGTTGGGCGTGACGCCGATGATCGGCGTCAACGACGTCACGAGCGAAGTGTTCACGCTCCAGGATGCCGACCGGGTGGAGATCTTCGCCCGGGCCAAGGGGCTGGGAATGATCGGGATGTGGTCGATCAACCGCGACAATCCCGGGCCTGCGGGCCAGCTTTCCAACACCGCTGCAGGCATCCCCACGCTGCCCGCCGGTGGCTTCAGCATCGCCTGGGGCGACTACGGCAGCGATCCGGTGATCGCGGGGGCCAACAATCCCGTCACACCTCCGGTGGCTCCTCCCGCCCCGCTGCCGACCATCACGATCGGTGACGTCTCCGTCGCCGAGGGCAATCCCCAGACCTCCGTGGCGAACGGTTACCTCCACACCGCCGGCAGCCAGATCCTCGACGCCGCCAACAAGCCGGTGCGGATCGCCGGCGTCAACTGGTTCGGCTTCGAAACGTCCAATTTCGCCCCGCACGGCCTCTGGGCCCGCGGCTACAAGGAGATGATGGATCAGATGAAGTCGCTCGGCTTCAACACGATCCGCCTGCCGTACAGCGACCAGCTCTTCGATGCCGGCAGCACGCCCAACGGCATCGATTTCTCCAAGAACGCCGACCTGCAGGGCCAGACCGGGCTCCAGATCCTGGACAAGATCGTGGCCTATGCCGGACAGATCGGGTTGAAGATCTTCCTCGATCATCACCGCTCGGAGGCCGGCAACAGCGCCAACGCCTCCGGTCTCTGGTACACCGCGGCGTATCCCGAGAGCAAGTGGATCGCGAATCTCTCCATGCTCGCCGGGCGGTACGCGGGCAACTCGACCGTGGTCGGCATCGACCTCCACAACGAGCCGCACGGGTCGGCCACGTGGGGCGACAACGCGGCGAACGACTGGCGTTTGGCCGCGGAGCGGGGCGGCAATGCCGTGCTCGCCGCCAACCCCAACCTGCTCGTGATCGTGGAAGGCATCGAGACCGCCTCGTCCGGCAGTTACTGGTGGGGCGGCAATCTCTCCAACGCCGGCGCGGCCCCGGTGCGGCTCAACACGGCCGGCCGGCTCGTCTACTCGGCCCACGATTATCCCGCGAGCGTGTATGCCCAGAGCTACTTCAGCGACCCGACCTACCCCGCCAACCTGCCCGCCGTATGGGACAAGAACTGGGGCTATCTCTTCCGCACCGGCACGGCGCCGGTCCTGCTCGGTGAGTTCGGCAGCAAGCTCGCCACGGCGAGCGACCAGGCCTGGTACACCAAGATGGTGAGCTATCTGAAGGGGGACCTTGACGGCAACGGCACGATCGACCTGGCGGCGGGCCAGCAGGGCGTCAGCTGGACGTACTGGTCGTGGAACCCCAACTCGGGCGACACCGGCGGGATCCTCGCCGACGACTGGAAGACCGTGAACACGGCCAAGGTCGATCCGCTCAAGGCCGTGCAGTTTCAGTTCCCGGCGGTGGCGGGCACGGGCGGCTCGATCACGACGACGCCGCTCACGTTCACCGTGTCGCTCTCCACGACGAGCACACAGTCGGTGACCGTGGGATATGCCACGAGCAACGGCACGGCGGTCGCCGGCAGCGACTACACCGCGGCCACCGGTACGCTCACGTTCGCTCCCGGCGAACTGCAGAAACAGGTGACCGTGCTCGTCACCCGCGACACGACGGCGGAGGCGAACGAGACGTTCACCGTGACGCTCACCAGTCCGACCAACGCCACGCTGGCGAAGGCGACGGCCAGGGGCACGATCCTCGACGACGACACGGTGGCTC
>RFRL01000269.1 GCA_009924545.1 Planctomycetia bacterium
AGCTGCGCTCCCGGCACCTCATCCCTGAGGTGCTGCAGGCTGTTTGTCCACAGCCAGTTGGCCGCGCTCGTCAGTCGTCGACGCGCCGGAAGAGCCCGAAGTTGGCCCGGGCGAGGACGGCGAGGAACTCCGCCAGCCCCGGGTCGGGGGCGATGCCGATCGTGTGGAGCGACACGCGGCGGCTCTTGTTGGCATCGGCCACCAGGCGCACGATCTGCGCCGGCTCGGAGACCCGCCCGGTGGTCGGCCGGCCGTCGGAGAGGAGGTAGACCGCCTCGGTGTCGAAGGAGAAGGCCAGCGCCAGGGCGTCGCCGGTGGC
Organism: Planctomycetia bacterium; assembly: GCA_009924545.1. GTDB lineage: Bacteria > Planctomycetota > Planctomycetia > Pirellulales > UBA1268 > F1-20-MAGs016. The sequence continues at coordinate 320 of RFRL01000269.1, forward strand.
GGTCTGGCCACGGGGCCGCAGGCCGCGCACGAAGGCCGCCGCACGCTTCTTCGCCTCGTCGTCGGCGGTCACCAGTCGGCTCTCCCAGGCCACGGCGGTGTCGGCGTAGGCCACGATCGTGAACGCGGCGTCGGCGGGCAGCGTGAACAGCGCCGACTCCAGTTCGCGCTTCGCCGTGTCGAGGCGGCCGTTCTCCTCCATGCTCCCCGAGGTGTCGACGACGAACACCACGCGGTCGGCATACAACGGGATGCCGTAGTAGGCCGGGTCGGCGCTGTCGGCGGCCGCCAGCAGTGGCGTGGTCGGCGGGGGGTAGTCGGGCCGGGCCGCCGGCATCACCAGCCCGTCGCGGTGCTCCTCGAGCCATTTCCGCCAGCCGGCGGCATCGGTCCCGAAGTTGACTCCCGTGACGTGGGCCAGGTAGGCGACGACATCGGCCCGGGCCTCACCGCCGAGACCGGCGAGGATCGCCACCAGCGCCTCCACCCCCTCGATCCGATGGATGGCGATCAGGGCCCTGACCACGCCGCGGCGAAAGGGGAAGTCGGTCGTGAACAGCTTCAGCCGCGCCAGGCCTGCGAGCACGGCCACGTCGTCGGCCCCTCCGCGCGCCGCCGCCGCGGTCGCCACCGCCCAGCAGAGGCGGGGGCCACCGGCGGCACCAGCCGCCTCCCCGTCGAGCCATTCCTGGAGCGGCCCCGGCGCCAACCCCGGCTCGGTGCCCAGGAGCACGGCGGCCATGTCGGCGGCCGCTTCGACGTTGCCCCCGCGCAGTTCCCGGACGATGTTGTCGACGAGGCGCCCGGCGAAGGCCGTGTCGTCGCGGTGCACGGCCAGCGCGGCGCGTGCGGCCCCGCGCACCGCCGACTCCTTGGTGGAGAGCCCCACTTTCTCCACCAGTTCGATCGCCTCGGCGGTGTCGTAGGCGGCGAGGCGCGCGAGGATCTCCTGCCGCAGGGCCGGCGCTCCCGACCGGGCGACGGTGAGGGCTTGCTTCTTGAGGGCCTTGAAGGCGGGGGAAGAGTCGGTGGAGGGGACACGCTCCTTGGCCGGGGCGGCCGCCGCGCGCGGGCATGCCATGGCCCCGGCGAGCGCCACGGCAACCACGGCCGGCGCCACGCAGGCGAGCGTCCGGTGCCTGCCCCGCCGCATGCTGCCGGTCATGGGAGGACCCACCCGAGGGCTTCGTGTCGAAACGGGGCGTCGCAGGCCGACATCAGGCCGCGATGCCCGCCACCCATGGTATCGGTCGCACCGCGGCCGGGCGCTGACCCGTGCCCACTCCCGGCCGCCCGATCGGCACAGTCTGCCGGGCCGACCGGGTCCGAAAGCGCGCTGTCTGCGCCTCCGCGCCCGGACAGCTCCCGAGGTCGGCCGGGACCGTGGCCCGTGGACGGGGTTTTCCACCCGCGGGTACCCTGGGCTGGGTTGCACCCGAGGGCCGCCGCCGTGACCGCCGCAAGCCACGCTCCGTCGCGACCCCGGCCGTGGGAGTGGCTCCTCGCGGCCGCCGTCGTCGGTCTGGCCGGCATCCTCGCCTATCCCTGGGGTGTGTCGTTGATCACGGGGCTGATCCTCGGTCGGCCCGACCGGACGAACCTCATCCGCCTGGCCGTCGTGGCCACGGCGCTGGTGCTCACGGGCGGGGCGGCCGCCACGCTGGCCCGGCTGCGCCCGTGGCGCGGGTGGATCGGTCTGGGGGCGCTGGCGGCTTTCACGATCGCCAACGTCGTGGTCATGATCGTCAGCGCCGCCGACACCCCCGCCCGGCCAGTGGCGCTGGTGCTCTACGTGGGCGGCAGCCTGACCGTGTTGTGGGGGCTGCTCCTCGGGCTGTGGCCGTTGCCCTGGTGGCAACGCGGCGCCGTGCTCGGTGGCTCTGCGGGCGTGCTCGCGGCGTTCCTCGGATTGATCCGCATCGACGGCCTGTCGGGGGATGCCGAGGTGGTCTTTGGGTGGCGGCGCGACCGGCTGCCCGCGGCCTTGCCGACGACGGTGGTCGACACGGCCCGCGCCGCCGGCCCGCCCGCCCTCGAGCCCGGGCCGCACGACTTCGCCGGCTACCTCGGGCCGCAGCGCGATGGTCGCGTGGCGGGGCCCCTCCTCGACGCCGATTGGGCGGCGCATCCGCCGCGCGAGGTGTGGCGCCGCGCCGTCGGCGCCGGCTGGGGTGGGTTTGCCGTCGTTGGTGGCAGGGCGATCACGCAGGAGCAGCGCGGCCAGCGCGAGGCGGTCGTGTGCTACGACCTCGACACCGGCGCCGAAGAATGGATCCACTCCGACCCGGTGCGCTTCGACTCCAGCTACGGTGGGCCGGGCCCGCGCGCCACGCCGACCGTCGCCGGCGGCCGTGTCTACACGATGGGGGCCACCGGTCGGCTCACCTGCCTCGCTGCCGACGGCACGGTCGTGTGGGGCGTGGACACCGTGCCCGGCGCCGTCCCCCCACCGCCGCCGGCACCGGAGGAAGCCCCGGCCATGGAGACCGAGCCCGTCGCCACCGGTGCGCTGTTGGCCCACGGCATGGCGGGGTCGCCGCTGGTGGTGAGGGAGCGCGTCCATGTCTCTCCGTGCGGCACCGACGGCCGTTCGCTCGCGGCCTTCGACGCCGCCACGGGCGCGGAGATCTTCCGGGCGGGCACGCAGCGCGCCAGCTACGCCTCGCCGGCCTTCCATGCGGTGGCCGGTGCGCCGTGCATGCTCGTGTTCAACGAAGTGGGGGTGGCTGCCCACGACCCCGAGGACGGCGCGGTGCGCTGGAGCTTCCCGTGGGGCAACGACAACTTCAACAACTGCGCCCAGCCGCTGGTGATCGACGAGCACCGCGTGCTCCTCTCCACCGGTTACGGCACCGGCAGCGTCCTCCTCGACGTGTCGCGCGACGACACGGGCGCGTGGCGTGTGGCGGAGGTGTGGCGGACGCGCGACTTCAAGAGCAAGTTCGCCACCCCCGTCCGTCTCGGTGAGTGCGTCTACGGTCTCGACGACGGCATCCTCGCCTGCCTCGACCTGGCGACCGGGAAGCGGCGCTGGAAGAAAGGACGCTACGGCCACGGGCAGGTGCTCTTGGTGGGGGACCTGCTCCTGGTCCAGACGGAAGCGGGGCCGGTGATACTCGTCGAGGCCCGTCCCGACGGGCCGGTGGAACGCGGCCGCATCGAGGCCCTCGCCGACAAGACCTGGAACACGCTCACGCTCGCCGGCGACCGCCTCCTGGTGCGCAATGCCGTCGAGGCGGCCTGTTACGTGGTGCCGCTGGCCACGCCCCCCGCCGCGCCGGCCGCGCGTGATCCGGCGACGCCGCCCGACGGGTTGTGAGGCGCGGCGAGGCGCACCCCAGGGAGCGTCTCCGCGGAGCCCTGCTTCCGGAAAAACAAGGTATGTCCCCGGCAAAACGTCCATGGACGATCGTTTTGCCCGGCTGCTACCCTCCCCGCCCCCCGCCCGGGCCGTTGGATCCGCGCCCGCGGGAGTTGGCCCCGATGAGGCTCGTCCCCCGGCGGCGCGGGGGGCACTGGAACGATGCACCCGGGAGGTGGCCCATGATGTCACGCCATTCGGCGCCGCTGGCTGTGCGGCGCGCTGCCATCCTGCTCATGGCGCTCACCCAAGGTGTCGCCGGATACCTGCCGCGCGGTCGGGCCCAGGGATCGGCCGCCCCCGAGGCGGCGCCTGCTCCGCAGCGGATGATCGCGGCCCATCCGGCGCTGGCCAAGGCCCCGCGGCGCACGCGCACGGTGCGGGGCCATGTCGGCGATCCCATCAACGTCGCGTTCATCGGGTCGGACCGTGAGTTCCACCACGCCCTCGCCCGGGCGGGTTGGTATGCCGCCGATCCGATCACCCTCGACACCTCGGTACGGATCGCCGCCGACGTCGTCCTCCGCAAGCCCTACCCGCACGCCCCGGTGAGCGATCTCTATGTGTGGGGGAGGAAGCAGGATCTGGCGTTCGAACAGCCCGTCGGCAACAGCCCCAAGCAGCGCCACCATGTGCGCTTCTGGCGGTCGGCGGAGGTCGATGACCAGGGGGAGCCGTTGTGGCTCGGGGCCGCGACGTTCGACGAACGGGTGGAGCTCAGCCGGACCACGGGGGGCGTGACCCACAAAATCGCGCCGGCGGTCGATCGCGAGCGCGACAAACTACTCGGCGACACCAATGCGGTCGGTCTGCTCGACGGCTACTACTGGGTGGACCGCTTCCATCCCGAGCTCCGCGGTGTCAACGGCGGCGGCGACCCGTTCCACACCGACGGGCGCCTCGCCGTGGGGGTGATCACGCTCACCCGCTGACGCCGGTCGTGCCGATGATGCCGGCCGTGCGGCATGGAGGGGCGGGCGCGCGCCAGCGCCGCCCGCGTTGGCTTTTGAAGTGCCGCAGGGACCGACGTAGCCTTGGCGTGGTCCGCGAAGCTGTGCCGGTCGGCCCGAGGATTACCGGTCGCGGTCGGCCCG
>RFRL01000270.1 GCA_009924545.1 Planctomycetia bacterium
CGCGCTCGTCGGCGAGCACGGCATCGATGTCGACCGACCGGATCCGTCCCCGGTCGAGTTCCCGACGGTACCGGTCTTCGGAGAGGAACGGCTCGGAGCCGAACACCCGCGCCGCCTTGACGACCGCCTCCTCGAAGGGCAGATCCTCGAACGCGTGGAGCGTGTTGTGGTGGATGAAGACGTCGATCGGTCCCTGCGCCGGAAGGAGGTGGGCGGCATGCTCGATGATGGTGCCCAGATCGGTCGTCGCCTCGGCACCATGGCTGACTTGATGCATGGAGTTGCTCTGTGGGCCCTGGGGAACCAGCCCGGACGCGTCCGGGCGCGGGGCGATGTCGGCTGGAAGCCGGGATCACGGGGCTGGTGCCGGAACGGATCACCGTCCCGCTGCAACCGGCCACCGATGACTTGGCGCGAACGCCCGCCGCGGGCGGAGGTCGGCGCGGACGGTCGATGCACTACCCAGCGTCAGACGACGCGGGGCGGACCGCGGATGTGGCACGACCACACGTGCCGGATGAGCGGCCGCGACGGGCCTTGCTGCTCGGTGCGGTACCGCACCAAGAGAGCCGTTCCACCGGCTCGTGGAGCGGCGGATAACCCGGGAAGGCGCTTCCCTTCGCGGTGTTCCTCTTCTTCCTCGCCGACCTGTTCGCCGTCCTGCTCGCCCGGCGCCCGATCGTCGCACCCGTCGTTCCCGTTGGCTTCATCGACGGCGGTGCGGAAGATCCTCGTCGAACTGGCCGGGGCGGGCGTGTCGAACCCGGCCAGCAGGGCCGAAAAACAGGTGGCGAAAACGAGAAGGTTGCTCAGCATGACGGCCGATCCGTACCCGTCGCCAGCGCACCCGTCCCCGACGGACAGTCTGGCCCACTGCCCGCTCGAACCACCTGATTGAACCGTATCGCCGCCCGGGCGAAGAATCAATCCCACCGCCCCCGTCATATCGTGACGGCTCACCCAAGGTGACGGAAAAATCAGCCTTCATTCAATCGCAGGCCGATGCGGCGACAGACCTGGTCCGCAGTCTGCCGGGCGCCGGTCTGCCGTCTGGCACGCGCAGCGTCCCTTGGCGGCAACACCATCAACCGCGCCGGGCGCGGCGCAAGGCTTCGAACTCCCCCCGCGGAGGCTCCCTGGACCGGCGATTGGCCTCTCGCTCGATGTCCTCCTCCGCGCGCAAGGCCGTCGTGACGCGGGCGACATCCCCCGCCGGCGCCTTTCCCGTGACGCAGTCGACGACTTATTCGGCTAGCCAGAACTACCTGACCGACGTGGGGGCGTTCACGAACAACGAGAGTGCCTACGGTACGTTCGACCAGAGTGGGAACGTTGTTATCGAGTGGAACGATCTGGATGGCAGTGCCGGCTCGTCTCGTGGGCAGCGGGGCGGCTACTGGAACGGCCTCGCGTTCCTCTTGTCGTCGTCCACCCGCTACGGGGACGCCCCGGTGGGCGAGTACGACATCATCGGTTTTCGTCTCGCAAGTCCGCTCAGCGGCCCCTCCGGCGTGCCGGAGATTGACCCTGCGGGAATGCGCCTGGCGGCGGCGCTGCTGGCGGGTGTGCTGGCGCTCCTCGAACGACGCCGGTACGGCCGCTGAGCCATCGCCTTCGGACCCGGGCCAGCGGGACTTCCACCACTGGCCCGGGGCGGTCTGGTATCGTGCCCCCACCGGCTTTCCCCGCGGGGCCGGCATCCGCTCCCGGAGGTCCTCCATGCGCCGCTCGCTGCCGCCGTTCGCCGTCGCCCTGCTCCTCGTTGCCGTCGCCCGGGCCGACGACTGGCCGCAGTGGATGGGCCCAGAGCGTGACAACCAGTGGCGCGAGGAGGGGATCCTCGAACGCTTCCCGGCCGCCGGGCCGAAGGTCGAGTGGCGGGCCCCCGTGGCGGGTGGCTACGCCGGGCCGGCGGTGGCCGGCGGCAAGGTGATCGTCACCGACTTCGTCAGCAGTGCCGACCTCCAGGCCGCCAACTTCGAACGGAAGAGCGCCGCCGGCACCGAGCGCGTGCTGTGCTTCGACGCGGCGACCGGCAAGCTTTTGTGGAAGCACGAGTACCCGGTCACCTACACGGTGAGTTACCCCGCCGGCCCGCGCTGCACCCCCACGGTCGACGGCGACCGCGTCTACACGCTCGGCGCCGAGGGGCACCTGCTGTGCTTCGCCGTCGCCGACGGGAAGATCCTCTGGAGCCGCGATCTCAAGGCCGACTACAAGACGAAGGCCGCCCTGTGGGGCTACGCCAGCCATCCCCTCGTCGACGGCGACCGGCTGGTGTGCGTGGTGGGCACCGACACCGCCCACGCCGTGGCCTTCGACAAGCTCACCGGCAAGGAAATCTGGCGGACCGGCACCGCCCCGGAGCAAGGCTACTCGCCGCCGACGATCATCGAGGCGGGGGGACGGCGGCAACTGGTGTTCATGAAGCCCGACGCCATCTACGCCGTCGAGCCGGAGACGGGCAAGCTCCTCTGGGAGGCGCCCTACACCGCCGACAACGGCTCGATCATCATGGCCCCGGTCCAGGTCGGGGAGTATCTCTACGTGGGGGGCTTCCAGGAGAAGAACCTGCTCCTCAAGCTCGCCGCCGACAAGCCCGCTGCCGAGGTGGTGTGGCGCAACAAGCGCAACCACGGCATCTCCGCCGTCAACGTCCAGCCGTTCGTGGCCGACGGGATGATCTACGGCTTCCACGAGAAGGGCGACCTGCGCGCCGTGAAGATCCCCGATGGCGAGGTCGCCTGGAAGAGCCCGGGGCCGCTCGGTGAGCGCGCGCAGGGCTCGGGCACGGCGTTCATCGTCCGCCACGCCGACCGCTACTTCCTCTTCGCCGAGACGGGCGATCTGGTGATCGCCAAGCTCTCCCCCACAGGCTACGAGGAGATCTCCCGGGCCCATCTCCTCGAGCCGACGCAGTCGGCCTTCGGCCGGCCGGTCGTCTGGTGCCCGCCGGCCTACGCCGGGAAGAGCGTCTTCGTGCGCAACGACAAGGAACTGATCCGCGTGTCGCTGGCGAAGTGATCAGGCGCTCACCGCCACGGGGCGCACGCCACAGCGCCGCGCCGTGGCGCCGCCGGCATCGGCGACGAGCGTGACGGTGGGCACGTTGTCGGCAACGCGAGGATGGAACGGCGAGCGCAGGTAGACGTCGCCGGTCGCCGGATCGCAGTCGAGGGCGGTCACGTGGCCGGCGGCGGCGCCGAGAATCGCCAGATCCCACACGGCCACGGGGTTGCCGTCGCCGGATGCACCTGATGGGTCGACGAACAGCAGCCGCCGCGGCTCGTCGACGAGGATGGCCAGGCACGAGCCGTAGCGCGCAAGCGCCACCGGCCCGCCGGGGGCGGGGAGGACGCGGGCCAGACGGTTGGTCATCCGGTCGATGAGCAGCACCTGCTCCGCCCACGTCTCGGCAACGGCCAGCCACGGCGTGCCGGGCAGGTCGACGAGGCTGCACAGCCGGCGGCGCGGTGCGTTAAACGCGCGGTCGATGCCGCGCGTGGCCAGGTCGATGCGCGCCACGTTCTCCTGCCCGGGGACGATGCAGGTGCGCTCGAGCACGGCGAGGCCGCCGGGGGTGGGGATCATCGTCCCGGGGAGGGCCACCTCCGGTCCGAGGGCCCGGGCCCACAGGCCGTTCCAGCGGTAGATCTGCCGCGAGCCCGGCTCGTTGAAATACATCGCGCCGGGACCGCCGCCGAACTGCTCCACCTGGAGCCACCGGGGCATGGCGCGCGACTGCACCCGGAGCCGGCCGCCCACGAGCCGGGCCACCGAGTGGTAGGTCCGCCAGCCCCCGCGCGGGTCGAAGTGCTTGCCGACGACGATCACGGCCCCCGGGCCGAAAGGATGGATGAACTCCGCGGTGTGGACCAACCGGGCGCTGGCCAGCACCGCCGGGCTCCGCGGGAGGTGGGCATCGAGGCGGTGGTGCCCCGGTTCGCCCACGTGCCCCTCCCAGAGCAGCCCGGCATGAAAACACTGCCCGCGCCACGGCTCGTGGCGGCCGAGGCGGGCGATCGCGCGCGTGAAAACGTCGTTGACGGACTGCATCGGGTGGCTCGCGGGTGGGCCGGCACGCACGAGGAGCTTGCCTGGCCGCTTCCCGAACGAACGTACCGCGCCTCCCTCGCCGGGGCGATCAACGGGCGTCCCGCGCTTGGCAGCAGCCGTGTTCGGTGGCACGCGCGCGACCGGGCTGAATGAACCATGTTCATGGTTCACGATCGAGTCACGAAAACCACACGGCTCGACATGCACGAGGCCAAGACCCGCCCCTCGCCCCGGCCGTCGCCTCGAGGCGCCGCCCCAGAGCGGCACGCGGGGAGTTCACGGTGCCGCAGGTGTTTTTCGACCCGCTCCCCGACGATCTCCTCGCCGGCTTCGAGGGACGGCCGTGAAGTTGCTGGTCGACACACACGCCTTCCTGTGGTTCATCACCGACGACGCGGTAATCGGTCGGTATCCGGTCCGCACTGTGGAGTGAACCGACCTCGGGATCGAGGCGTTTTGCAACACTGGTAGCGCAGAATCGAACGCGCACAGCGTCGTGTCCGCATCGCGGCCCCGCAGCACGCCTGGCGTGTGCGCCCCTTGAGCATGCCCCAAACAGGGCCCCCGCAATGGGTTAGGCATTCCCCGTTGTCCGGCGCGAAAAATCCGCCGTGACATTCCCACGATGGGCACGCCCCGTGCATCGGTATGCGACGCCCCGCGATGCCGACGGTCGGCACCGCGGGCGGGGGGAACGAGCG
>RFRL01000028.1 GCA_009924545.1 Planctomycetia bacterium
CAGGCAGAGGACGAAGTCGGTGTGGCCGTGGTGGGCGTAGATTTTCATGATGTGCCAGAGGATCGGCATCCCGCCGACGGGCACCATCGGCTTGGGGCGATACTCCGTCTCCTCACGGAGCCGCGTGCCTTTGCCGCCGCAGAGGATGACGACTTTCATCGCACGGCCTCGGTTTCCGCGGCGATCGGCTCGAGGCTGTTGGCGTCGAAGTGGATGTCACCCCAACTGCGGTGCCAACTGGCCAGGAGCCCGGTTTCCGCCCGGGGGACGATGGAAAAGGCGGGGGTGCCGATCACGACTTCGTAGTCGTAACGCTCGCTGAGGAAGCCGCCGGTGCCGATACTGAATCCGCAGTAGTAGCGATGCGGCGCCAATCGCGGCCGCTCGATCCTGAGGCGGAGTGCGTGGCTCGTGTTGCGGCGGATCGAAAAGGTGTCGCCCGTGAACAGCGTGCCGACACAGTGCCCATCTTGCGTGAAGATGCTGGCGCCGATCGACAGATCGGAAAAATCACGGTCGCTCTCGATCTCCATCTCCACGACGATCGGCTGGTTGTAATCGAAGGTGGGTGTGTCGTCGGCCATCCGGAGACTCGTGAAGCGGATCAGTTCCCCGCGCCCGGGCCAGCGCAGCGACGCCAGATCGGTGACACCGCGGGAGGCGGTCGACTCGACGTAGTGCGACACGACCGCATCGACCTTGTCCACCATTTCGACGGAGCCGCGATCGAGCAACACCGCGCGATTGCACAGTGTTCCCACAGCTCCCATGTTGTGGCTGACAAACAGGATGGTCCGGCCGTCGCGGGAGGCGACGTCCTTCATCTTGCCCATGCACTTCTTCTGAAAGGCCACGTCGCCCACCGCCAACACCTCGTCGACGATGAGGATTTCCGGTTCCAGATGTGCGGCGACGGCAAACGCCAAGCGGACGTACATTCCGCTCGAGTAATGCTTGACGGGCGTGTCGAGGAATTTCTCCACCTCGGCGAAGGCCACGATCTCGTCGAACTTGGCGCGGATCTCCGCTTTCGACATTCCGAGGATGGCGCCGTTGAGGAAGATGTTCTCGCGGCCAGTGAGCTCAGGATGGAACCCGGTGCCAACCTCGAGGAGGCTGGCGACACGGCCGCGGAGGCGGATGCTCCCGGTGGTCGGCTCGACGATGCGGGAGAGGATCTTGAGGAGGGTCGACTTGCCGGCGCCGTTGCGGCCGATGATCCCCACCACATCGCCACGCTCGATCTCGAACGACACGTCTTTGAGGGCCCAGAAATCTTCGGCAGGCGAAGTTTGGTGCGCGTCGGCCGGCCTGCGGAGCCCGCCGAACAGGCGCCGTGCCTGGAGGGCGAGCGTGTCACGGAGCGTTTGGTAGCCGCGCGCTTGGTGGCGCAGCGTGTAGCGCTTGCCGAGGTTCTCGACGCTGATGATCGGGGCGGTCATGGCTAGATGACGTCAGCGAAGCCTTTTTCCGTGCTCCGGAAAAAACGAATTCCCAGCCACAGCAGTACCAGGCTCACACCGATCGACACCGCCAGGGCGGCGACGTGCAGCGACGGTTCCGCACCGATGCACCACCGGAAGCCGTCGATCACCCCCACCATCGGGTTGAGGGCGTAGAGCAGCCGGGCCACGGGTCCGAGTTTCGCCTCGATGACTTCCGAACTGAACCCCACCGGCGACACATAGAGACCGAACTGCACCAGGAACGGGATCACGAAGCGGAAGTCACGGTACTTGACGTTGAGGGCGGTGGCGAGCAACCCGGGGCCGAGGGCGGCGACGAGGCCGAGGGCCACGAACAATGGCAACAACACGATCCGCACGGGGGGGACGTAGCCATACCAGGCCATCACCAGGGCGAGCATCACCAGGGTGATCGCGAAGTCGACCATCGCCACGATCACGGAACTGGCCGGGAGGATGATCCGGGGAAAGTAGATCTTCGTGATCAGGTTGGCGTTGGCGACGAGGCTGTTGCTCGACTCGGACAGGGCCCCGGCGAAAAACTGCCAGGGCAGCATGCCACCCAGCACGAGGATCGGGTAGGGCACGTCGCCCGACGGCAGACCGGCGACGCGCTTGAAGATGACCACGAAGATGACCATCGTCAGGAACGGCCGCAGCACCGCCCACAAGACGCCGAACAGCGTTTGCTTGTACCGCACCAGGAGGTCGCGCCACGCCAGGAAGTAGAACAAATCCCGGTAGCGCCACAGATCCCGCCAGTAGTTGGCCTCGGTGCGGCCAGCCTCGATGACCACCTCGCCGGCCGACGGCACGGCCGCATGGTCGGCTGCCACGGAGGAGGAGTCGGGGGCGAGGTTCGTCGGCATCAGATCGCGTCCGCCAGACGGGGGGCAGGGAGGAGGCGCCCCTGTTCCAGGCGGTAGACCACGTCGCACTCCGCCACGGTCGACAGGCGGTGGGCGACGATGATCAGCGTCTTGGTCCCGTGCAAGGCGTTGACGGCCGCCATCACCTCCGCTTCGGTGGCCGTGTCGAGCGAACTGGTCGCCTCGTCGAGGACCAGCACCTCGGGGTCGCGATAGAGGGCGCGGGCGATCCCGATCCGCTGCCGCTGCCCGCCGGAGAGACGCACGCCGCGCTCGCCCACGGTGGTCTCCACCCCGGCCGGCAGGCCGGAGACGAAGTCGTCGAGCCGCGCGGCACGCAGCGCGCGGCCCACCGCGGCATCGTCGATCAGCCGGTCGGGAACGCCAAAGGCGACGTTGCGACGGATCGAGTCGTCGGAGAGATGGATCGCCTGGGGCACGTAGCCCACCAGCCGTTGCCACCCCGGGAGGTTGCCGGCGATGTCGCGGCCATCGACCGTGACCCGGCCCGCGGTCGGGGCGAGGAGACCGAGCACGAGATCGACGAGGGTGCTCTTGCCCGCACCGCTGCCACCGGCGAGCCCCACCGAACTGCCGTGGGGGATCGCGAGGTGGATCGCGTCGAGGGCCGGTTGCGCCGTGTGCGGATAGCGGAAGGCGATCCCTTCCAGCCGGATCGTGTCGCGGAACGAGAGTGACAGCGACGTGCCGACGGTGGGCACGCGTCGCTCTCCGCGGAGATCGCGGCGCAGGGCTTCGATCGTCGGTGTGAAGAAGACCACGGTTTGCAGTCCCATCGCGATCCGGTTGACGCTCGGCAGCATCCGGAAGGCCGCCACGGCGAACAGGCCGAGCGTGGGCAGCATCTGCTGGGTGGAGCGGCCCTGCCAGACCATCACCGCCGTGACCAGGCAGAGGGCGACGACCGCCGCCAGTTCGTACCACAGCCGCGGCACCTGCACGAGGAAGGCCTGGTCGCGCCGGGCCCGGGCGAGGCCGGCAGCGTCGGTGGCGTAGGCTTCCTCGAGGACCGGGGCACACCCGAGCAGGAGCACCTCTTTGATCCCCGCACTGGCCTGCTGGAGTTGGCGCATGCCGGCCGCCGTGAAGGCCTGGGCACGGTGACCGGCATCGAACAAACGGCGGCGCGTGAGGGAGAGGAGGGCCCACGTCGACGCGGTCATCAGCAGGCCGACGGCGAGCGCACCGGTCGGCTCGAACCACAGCACCAGTCCCACCACGCCGACGAGGACGAGCAGCTCGGCCACCGCCACGAGGAACGCGGTGCAGGCGTTGGCCAGCTTGTCCATCTCGCCGACACTCCGGAGCAGATCGGCCGAATTCCCTTCCAGGTGCGCCGCCCAGGGGCGCGCCAGGTGGGTGGCGAACAGACGCCGCGACAGACTCTCCTGGAGGTCGGCGACGAAGGCGGTCTGGGCCCGGGTGACGAGGAGCAGATAGCCGGTACGGAGCAGGTAGAGACCGAGGATCGCGGCGATCCCGCCACCGACGAGCACTCCTCGGGCCGGGTGCCCGAGGCGCGCGAGCCAGCCGGCCACGGCCGGTGGCGCGTCGGGCCCCAGATCCGATGCCAACAGCGCCAGCGCCGGCACGATGATCCCGACGCCGACCATTTCCAGGGCCATCGCTCCCAGCAGAAGCACACCGAGCCCGACCGCGAGGCGCCGCTGCCGCCGGTCCAGCACCGCCCACATGCCGGCGATCGCCTTCATGCCGACTTGTCCACCAACGGGGAGCAGCGGCCGGGCACACCGACCACGAGCGTGTCGGCGGGGACATCGGCGAGGGCCGCGGAGTTGGCCGCCACCTTGCTGCGGGCGCCGATCCGTTTCCCCGGGCCGACGGAGGCGGAAAGCCCGAGGAACACGTCGTCGTCCAGCCGGGCGTGGCCGCCCAGCGCCGCGTTGGGGGAGAGCACGCAAAAGTCTCCCGTGGCGGCGTCGTGGCCGAGCGAGGCGTGGTAGTTCACGAGCGTGCCCCGGCCGAGGGTGACGGCGTCACTGACGATCGCCAGCGGGCAGACGATCGCCCCCGCGCCGAGACGCGCGGTAGGCACCACGAGCGCCGTGGGGTGGACGAACGAGAGCAGCTGGCCGCCCCGGGAGAGCAGGTCGGAGGCGACGGCCCGGCGGACGCCGGGGATCCCGATGGCCAGGAGGAAGCCGTCGCCCGCGGCTGGCTGGAACGTGGCCGGATCGCCGAGCACGGGGCGATCGATGCCCGTGTCGTCGAGCCGCCGCGGGTCGCGGTCGAGAAAGCCAGCCACCCGCGCCGGCACCGCTCCGTCGGCCGCCGCCGCCTGCAGCCAATGCCACAGCTCACGGCCGAAGCCCCCGGCTCCGATGATGAGGATCCGATCGCAACTCGAGCTGTCGAACAAGGTGAGGGCAGGTGGGGAAGCACCCGCCGAGTCGGCTCCGCCGGCGAGGCCCGGCCGATTCGTGTGGCCGATTCGGTGCGTTTGATGCAGTGCAACCGTCGGCGCGCACTCCGTTCCCGTGGGTGGCAGCACGTGGCGCGACCAAGTTACCTGGCCTGTGGTCGCCGTCGGCCAGCAACCTCAAGGGGCCGTGAGTATAGCGACTGACGACCGACCATTCCCCGGCGGTTCGGCAAAAGGGGGGGCCGCGTGGGTCAGGCTGCTCCGCCCCCATCGATGATGAGGGTTTGACCGGTGACGAAAGCGGCGCGATCGCTGGTGAGGAAGTCGATCGCCCCGACGACGTCGAGCGGTGTGCCGAGCCGTCCCAGCGGCGTGCGGCGCACGATCCGCGCCCGATCAGCAGGCGACAGGCTGGCGGAAAGCTCGGTCTCCAGGAAGCCGGGGGCGATACTGTTGACGCGGATGCCGCGGCTCCCGAGCTCGCGGGCCAGGGAACGACCGAACGCTTCGAGCCCTGCCTTGGTCGCCGCATACACGGTCAGTCCCGGGCTGCCGCGGCTGGCGACGATGCTGGAAACCAGCACCACGGAAGGGCCTGGCGAGGGAACGGCGGTGCGCCGCTGCACCAACCACTGGCGGACGCATTCGCGCGTGAGGACGATCGCCCCCTGGAGATTGACCGCCAGGAGGTTGGCGACGGTCTCGTCGGCGGTGGTTGCGAGGACCCCCTCGGCGGCGACCGCGGCGTTGGCGACGCAGTGGTCGATCCGACCGAAGCGGGTGACCGTCGCGGCGACGAAACCGGTGATCGCGGTCGGGTCGGCGGCATCGATCCGCGCGGCGAACAACCGCTGGGGCGCATGGCTGGCGAGATCGTCGAGGCGGTCCGAGCCGCGCCGGGAAAACGTGGCCACCCGGTCGCCGCGGTCGAGCAACCGCTCCACCGCCGCCAAGCCCAGCCCCCGTGAGCCTCCCGACACGATCGACACCGGGCGGTCGTCGCTCATGCCCTGCCCCCGGTGTCCGTCGGTCTCGTGTCCGCCGGTGCGGTCGGGATCGTGGGGCCCGTCGGGATGGGGCCCGTCATGGTCGCCTGTCCGTCATGGTCAATGGTCAGCTGTCCGGCAGCCGGCGATGATTCCGGCGCCAGTCATGTCGTCCCCACCGGCCGTCGTGGCACCTTGCCGGCCGGCGTCGTGGCGATGCGCCGGACGATGTCGAGGACGCGGGGCACGGCTGGCGCCTCGCACGACGCGCGGCAGGTGGCCAGCGCCGCGGCACGCACGCTCTCCGGCGTCGCGGCGGCGGGGAGGGGATCGGAGAGCACGATCTCGCCCGCCACCAGTTCGCCGGTGATCGCACTGGGCATCCCCCAGACCCGGGCGTCGGCCACCCCGGGCACACCGCGGAGGATCTCCTCGATCCGACGCGGGAGGACCTTGGCGCCGCCGACCACGATCACGTCGCTGCGGCGGCCGGTGAACTCGTACCGATCGCCGCGGCGTTCCACGACGTCGCCGGTGGCCACCTGGGCGGTGTCGCGCGACAGTTGCACGAGCAGTTCGCCGTCCCGACGGACCATGAGTCGGCCGCCTCCCGGAAGGGTCTTGCCGAGCCAATCGGCCGGAAACCCGGGCAGACCGTCGGTCACCCGGAACACCTCTCCCAATTCGGTGGTGGCGTAGACCTGCGAGACCCGCGCCCCGGGGAACGACGCCTCGAGGTGCTGCAGGAGGACAGCATCCGCCGCTTCTCCGCCCAGGGTGATCCTCTCCGGGCTCGCCGCCCGGAGCAGCGCCCGGTCGGCGGAGGCCACCAGCCGGCGGAGGAGCGTGGGTGTCGCGGGGAGGACCGCCACCCGTTCCGTGGCGATGGCACGGGTGACGCAGTCGGGGTCGCGTGAGGCGGGGACGACGATGGTGCCGCCGGTGAGGAGCGCCTGGATCCACACCTGGATGCCCGCCCAGCGGGTGGCGTCGTACACCAGGAGCCAGGCCAGATCGTGCCACTGTTCCGAGAGGCGGGCCGCCGCCACGAGGGAGTCCCAGGAGTGCTCCACGAGTTTGGGGGGACCGCTGGTGCCGCTGGTGGCCACCACCACGTTGGCGGGCACGGATCGGTATTCCCCCGGCGTACCGTGGGCCGCGTCCAAGGCGAGGCTGTCGTCGATGGTGATCCAATCGGAGAGGGTGCCCATCAGGTCCCGGGCATCGTCGCTGAGCAGTGCCAGGGGCACGTGGAGGCGACCGCAGGCGGCGGCGATGACGACCAGCGAATCGACCCGCAGCGCCCGGGCCACCACGCCCACCGGCCGGGCGGCATCGAGTGCCGTCGTGAAGGCCGCCAGGCGGGCAGCGAGGCTCCGGTAGTCGGTCGTCGACCGGTCAGGACCTCCCGCCGCCGCGACCACGCCGATCCGCTCCGGATGCTCCGCACCGAAACGGGTGATCGCCGCCGCCAGTCGTTCGGCGGCAGGTGCGTCGGTGATGGTGGGGATCGATCGGGACGCGACGGTGGAGCGCTGCATGATGATTCAATCCGGTCGGGAGGCGGACGATTCCAGGGCGGCGGTGTAGATCGCGACCAGATCGGCCACGGTTCGCAGCGGGGCCACCACCGTCGAAAGGCGGAAGGGGTCGGTGTGCAGGGAGCGTTCCAGGAGCACCACCGCCTGTGCGACGTCGAGGGAGTCCAGACCCAGGTCGGCGCCGAGCAGCTGGTCCGGGGAGATGTCGCGGTCGCCGCGCCCGGTGTCGGCGAGGACGGCACGCAGCGCCGTGGCAACGGCGGTGGCGACGGCGGTGGTCACGGCATGAACTCCGGCATCGACGACGTCCCGGTCGCGGCGATGCCCCGGCCGGTGACCGCCTGCCAGGTCACCTGGGCCACCGTCAGGAGGACAATCCACGCGTCGATAAAAGGAGCGTACCAGCGCGCCATCATCTCCACGTACCGGGCGTCGAGTTCGAGGCGGTCGGGCCAGGCGAGGGCGTTCCTGCCGTGCACCTGGGCCCAGCCAGTCAGTCCGGGGCGGACAAGGAGCCGGGTGGCCTGCCGCGGCGTGTAGCGCGGCACGTACCGCAGTGGGAGGGGGCGCGGGCCGACGAGGCTCATGTCGCCGGTCAGGATGCTGAGCAGTTGGGGGAGCTCGTCGAGGCTCGTCCGGCGCAGGGTTCGTCCGAACGCCCCGAGGCGCTGTTCATCGGGGAGCTGATGGCCGGTGCCGTCGCGCTTGTCGGTCATCGAGCGGAACTTGACGATCGTGAACGGCCTGCCGCAACGCCCGGCACGTTCCTCCCGGTAGCAAACCGGCCGGCCCAGCACCAGCCGGACCGCCAGCGCCACGGCACCGACACACGGCAGCAGCAGCAGCAGGAGGAGCGCCGAGAGCACGATGTCGAGGCCGCGCTTGAGAGGTCCGGAGTACAGGCCCATCGTCACTGGGAGCAAACCCCACCGCGCGGGAAAACAGGACCCCTGGCCGGCGTGGCCCGGTCATTCCATCGGCCACGTCATTCCTTGGGATTGTGCACCGAGGCACCGACCGGTGCCAGTTGCCGGCGCGCGCAGTGCCATTCCACTCCCGCGGTCAGGCAGACGGCCATCACCATGGGCGACGCCGCGAGCAAGGTCCGCCATGACGGTGAAACCCGATCGTCGAGCGAGGCCAGGGAGGCCAACGTGCCGCCGGCCGCCAGAACCGCGTAGAGCACAGTCGTGGCGGCGTGGCTCCAACCACTGCGGACGAGCCTGTGGAAGAGGAACTCCCGGTGTGGCTTGAGCGGGTTGTGACCGCCGGCCACGCGGCGCAACACGGAGATGAACGGATCGTAGATGTAGGGCCAAAGCGCCATGGCCACCGGCAGCAAGACGACCCCCCGGAACCGTTCCGGGAAGAGCAGCGGCAGGGCGGCGAAGAGGATCCCGAGGAAGCCGCTCCCCACGTCTCCCATGAAAATCCGGGCGGGCTGCCAGTTGAAGACCAGGAAGCCACCGGCAGCCGCCGCCAGGCAGGCACCGAGAAGCATCGGCACCGGTGCCCACAGCCACAGCCCGATGGCGCCCACGGCCATCCCCCCGACGACCGCACCCATCGCCGCCATGCCGTCGATACCATCCATGAAATTGAAGGCGTTGGTCAGACCCACGATCCACAGGACCGTCAGCGGCCAGGCCGCCGGCCCGAGGGGCACGTCGACCACGCCGGGGACGCCGACGTTGGTCAGCGGTCCGAGGCAGAAAGTGATCGCCACGGCCGCACCCACCTGCAGCCCGAGCCGCAACAGCGCGTTGAGGGGGCGGATGTCGTCGACGATGCCGCAGACGGCGATCGCCAGGCAGGGCAGCATGGTGCCGACGAGGACCGCACTGGCCATCGTCGGCCAACGCAGCGCCACGGCGATCGCCGCCAGGGCCGCGGTGAGGGTGATCGCCAACCCTCCTCCACGGGCCGTGGGCAGGGCGTGGGCGCTGCGGCGGTTGGGGAGGTCGACGAGGCGGAGCCGGGTGGCGAGGAGGATGATGATGTCGGTGGCCACGCCGCTGACCACGAACAGGAGCAGGGCGAACCCCGGCCAGATCACCGGTTCCAGTTCATGCAGCGGCGGGAAAAGGTCGAGTGGCTGACCAGAGCGGTGCATGCGGCTCAGCCTCCCCTTCCCGCTGGCGCCACGCGGTGGCCCGCGATCGATCCACGACGGGCCGCGGCGATCACGCCGGCGATCTCGGCGGCGATCCCCTCGGTCACGTGGGCTCCCATGGGGAGCGACAGGCTCCCCGCCGCGAGGCGGTCGGTGATCGGCAGTTGAGCGTCGGGACGATGCCTTCGGAAGGCCGGCATGGCGTGGCACGGGGGATCGTAATAGGTGCGGGTATCGACCCCGATCCGGGCCAGTTCCCGCCGCAGGTGCCCGCGGTCGACGCCGAAACGGCGGGGATCGACGAGGATTGAATAGTCCTTCCAACTGCTGGAGTCGCGGCTGTCGATGGCCTGGGGTGAGATTCCCGGCAGGCCGGCGAGGCCGTGGCTGTAGGCGGCAGCCACCGCGGCCCGGCGCGCAGCCACCTCCGGCAGACGGGCCAGCGACGCCCGCGCCAGGGCGGCGGCCATTTCCGGGAGACGGCCGTTGAGGCCGGGCACGACACAGTCGTAGTGGCCGTCGTTGCCGTATTCACGAAGCTGGCGCAGGCTCTCGGCCATCGTCCGGGAGTTGGTCGCCACCAACCCACCCTCCCCGGCACAGACGAGTTTCGTCGGCGAGAGGCTGAACACCTGGGCCAGCCCCTCCCCGCCGACATGGTGGCCGCGCCGCCTGCATCCCAGACCGTGTGCGGCATCGACGAGGAGGGGCACGCCGGCCGCCGCGCAGGCCGATTCCAAGGCGTCGGTATCGCACGGGCAGCCGAAGGTGTGGCAGGCGAGCACGGCCAGAGTACGGGGGCCGAGAGCCGCTGCCACCGCGGCGGGGTCGATGGTCCAATGACCCGGGTCGACTTCGACGAACACCGGTGTCAAGCCGGCCCATTCGATCGCCGCCGGGGCCGCGAGGAAAATGAAGCTCGGCACCACCACCTCGGTGCGTGCCGGAGCCTCGGCCGCGGGGCGCTCCGCCCGCAGGGCGCGCAACGCCAGCGCCAAGCCGATCGAACAGCTCGACACGGCGACGACGTCATCGACCCCCAGGAACCGGGCTGCCTCGGATTCGAGCGCCGTCAACTCCGCGCCCTTGGTGAGGATGCCCGAAGCATGGATCCGGCGGAAGGCCGGCTCGATGGCGTCGAATGGGGGCAGGTCGGGCCGCACGAACGGCACCCGCCAGCCCGTGTGGCCATCACGCGGGCTGGTCATGATCGACCTCGGGGCCGCTCGGCGGTGGGCGGGGAGATCGTGACGGTCGCCAACGTGCCCAGCGCCTCATGGCCACCGCCGGTCGGGGCGGCAACGCTTCCCGCCGCGGGCCGATCGGATCCCGCTGCCGGTCCGGCTGGCAGAGCGTCCGCGGTGTGTGGCGCGGGCGCTCCACCCTGCGTCCTTGCGCAGGCCCGGCCACAGTCGTCGGCCACGATCCGCAGCAGCGTCTCCCGGGCGGCGTGCGGACCGCGGGCGGCGGCCTCCCGGAGCTGGGCCAGCCAATCCTGAACCTCGGCGAGCGAGCGTTCCGGACGGGTGGCACATGTGACGCGCTCGTCCGAGGTCGGCGCCCGGGTCTCGTCACCGAAGAACAGCTCTTCATCGAGCTTCTCGCCCGGCCGAAGGCCGCTGAACTCGATCTGGACGGTCTCGCGGGGAATGCCCATGACGAATGCGATCGCGTGCACCAAGTCGACGATCCGCACCGACTGCCCCATGTCGAGGACGAACAGGCCACCGGAATCGCCGGTGGCCGCGGCGAGGATCACGAGGCGGGCGGCCTCTTCGATCGTCATGAAGTACCGGCGCACATCGGCGTGGGTGACGATGACGGGTTCCCCACGGCGGAGCCGCTCGCTGAAGATCGGGACCGCGCTGCCGCTGGAACCGATCACGTTGCCGAACCGGACCACGACGAACCGTTTTCCCGAGGCCGGCCCGAGGGCTTGGAGGAATCGTTCGGCGACCAGCTTCGATGCCCCCATCACGCTCGACGGGTAGACCGCTTTGTCGGTGGACAGGGCGACGAATGTCTCGACGCCGGCGGCCACGCACGCCTCGGCGAGCAGTGCGGTGGCGAGCGTGTTGTTCTCGATGGCCTCGACGGGATGCGACTCCATCAACGGCAGGTGCTTGTATGCCGCGGCATGGACGACGATCTCCGGACGGTGTTCCCGGAGGACCGCCTCCACGCGCGGCGCCGACGCGATGTCGACCAGCAACGCCACGACCACGGTCCCGGGGGAGGCGGCCGGGAGGATCTCCCGGTGGATTTCGAACAGGGCCGCCTCGGAACGCTCGACGAGGATCAGGGTCCGCGGCTGGTGCTGGACCAATTGCCGGCAGATCTCGCTACCGATCGAGCCACCGGCCCCGGTGACGAGTACCCGCCGGTCACGGAGGAAGGGACCGACGACTTCGGCATGGTCCTGGATGCGGGTGGCGGGGCGCGAGAGGAGGTCGGGGAGCTCCACGCGCCGAATCCGCAGTTGCAGCCCGTCGCCAGGCAGGATCGGGTTCCCGAGGCGCGCGGCAGCGGGTGCGATCGCAGCGGCCGACGGCCGGTCCACCGGGACCAGCGCCGCGACGCGCACGCGGATACCCGCCGCATCGCACCGCTCGCACAGTTGCCGGAGCTGGGCGCCGCGCAGGGTGCTGTCGGGGACGAGCACCTCCCGGACGCGGAGACGTTCCGCGCAGGGCACGGCCACAGCGAGCGGCCCCAGCACCCGAGCCCGACCGACCCGTATCCCGTACAGTTCGGGGTCGTCGTCGAGCAGGCCGGAGGTGAAAAATCGGCCCTGGGAGAGGAGGTTGATCTCCTTGGCCAACCGCTGGCCCTCGGGACCGGCCGAAGCGACGATCACGCCGGACTCGCTCCCCGGTGTCGTCGCCGGTGCCACCTCCTCGTACACACTCCGGGCGATGGCCTGCATGCTGCCCACCGCCATGATCGAGAACACCCAGTCGAGGACCAGGACTTTCCTCGGGATCGGAGGCACGGCGAACAACCGTGGACCGAGGAAATAATTCCAGGCGATGAGGATCAGCAGGGCAGTCGTCGCGGTGCGGAGGAGCCGATTGAGGTCTTCGAAGCGTGCGGCCCGCCACGGGCGGTGACACAAGCCGCGCACGTAAAACGTCAGCGTCTGGATGGCCACGACCCAGCCGATCGTACCGTTGATGGTTCCCGCGTCGGCCGACTGGAGCTCCAGTTCACCCCGGACGGCGAAGGCTGCCAGGTAGGACACCTCGCACAGCACCGCCACGAAGGCGGTGGCGAGGATCGCCTCCCGGGTGGGGATGAGGTCGCGCAGCAGCCGGGGGATCCGCGGTCCGTCGGCGGGCCTGTTGATCCGATCCGGGGGCTGCCCGCTGGCGGGGGCGAGCACGCCAGTCGGGGACACGGAAATGGCATCAGGGTTGCTCATCTGGCTGGTCACCGACCCCGGATTGTGCACTGGCCTGGCCGCATCCGGCAAAGGTCTGCCGTCAGAGCCGCTCGACGTCGACATCCTCCAGCTCGATCGACGCACCTTGATTGAGGAATCGTACCGCGACGAGCAATCGCTCGCCGCCGGAGCGCCGGATCACCTCACCCTCGAGGCCGAGCAGGGGCCCCGAACGGACCCGCACCCGGTGTCCCGGCTCGATCCTCGATTCGGGTGTCATCGGGGCGTCGTGCTCGATCAGCCGTTGGATGGACCGCAGATCGTGGACGAGTGACAGCGGGTCGGCGATGGCGATGCACCGCGAGATTGTATTGGTCGCCAGCGCCGTCCGCCGCTGCTCTTCGTCGACGGCCGCGAACACGTACCCGGGGAAGAGCGGGACATAGGAGGCCCGCGCCCTCCCCCCCGCCGAGTGGAGACGACGCCGTACGAGCGGTGAATAGAAGGGCAGTTTGGCCGCCTCCAAGCGCCGCATCAGGTCTTTTTCACGACGGGAAAGGGTGTAGAAGGCGAGCCAGCGGGCATCCGTCGACAGGCCGACGCTGACGGGGGGCGCACCCCGGGCGAGGGCCTCGAGGAGGCCCGGCGGGTAGAGGTCACGCTGGACGGGCAAGATGGGCATGCAGAAAAGGGTAGCAATTCAGCACCCGGAAGGATGCCTGGTCCGGTGGAGAAGCGTGGAAAAGGGCGAAGTTTGCCACCGTTCGTGCCGATGAATCCGATCGAGGCGATCGTACCGGTCGCGAGGAGTTTGCCATGACCACCGCAAATCGACGCCGAACACCTCATGCACGGACCCGCCGGAGGGTGGGAACCACGTGGTCCTGGATCGCCTGGGGAGCGGCCCTCATGGTGGGGGGAAGCTGTCTCACCGGGTGCAGCATTTACGGCCGTCCGCAACGGCAAAGCGGCCTGCGGGCAACGCTCGACTCGACCTGCCAACCCGACCCGTCCACCATGCCCGCCAAGGAGCTGGCGAAGATCACGCTCCCTCCGTACGTCATCGAGCCGCCGGACATTCTCCTCATCGAGGCCCTCCGTGTGGTGCCCAAACCGCCGTTCCGGATCCAGTCGTTCGACACGCTCCGGATCGACGTCGCCAACACTTTGCTCGACAATCCCATCTCCGGCGATTTCGTCATCGAACCAGGGGGCAACGTCGACCTCGGGCCCACCTACGGCAAGGTGAACCTGCAGGGGAAATCGCTCGACGAGGCCCAGGATGCGGTCACCCGCCACCTCACAAGGGTGCTCCGCGGCCCCCAGGTGTCGCTCACGCTCATCCAGGCCGCCGGTCTGCAACAGGTGGCGGGCGAACATGCCGTCGGCCCCGACGGGACGGTGAATCTGGGGATCTATGGCCAGGTCTACGTCACGGGCATGACGCTCCAGGAGGCGAAGGTCGCCATCGAGAAGCAACTGTCGAACTACCTCGACGCTCCGGTCGTCTCCGTCGACGTGTTCGCCTACAACTCGAAGTATTTCTACGTCATCACCGAGGGGGGTGGCCTCGGTGACCAGGTCGCCAAGCAGGTCATCACCGGCAACGAGACCGTCCTCGACGCCATCGCCGACGTCACCAACGGGCTGTCGCAGGCCTCGAGCAAGGAGGTGTGGATCGCCCGTCCGGCACCCTCCGGCGTGGGGTGCGACCAGATCCTGCCGGTCGACATCGAGGCGATCATGAAGGGGGGCTCGACGGCGACGAATTACCAACTCCTCCCCGGTGACCGGGTGTTCATCGCCCAGGATCCCTGGTTCGCCTTCAACGGCATCATCGACAAGATCACGGCTCCCTTCGAGCGGATCTTCGGCTTCACCCTCATCGGTGCTTCCACGGTGCAGTCGATCGCCCGGTTCGGTCAGTTCGGATTCGGGTTCTTCTGATGCCTGATGCCGCCACGTGGTGGCGCTGGTCCGTGGCTGATATAACGGGGGGTCTTCGGGACGACGGTGTTGCGACCGCGGAGGAGAGAACCGAGATGAGCGACTTGTCAGTCAAACCGGTGCGGACGTTCCTGCTGCGTGAGGCAGCGAAGCTGTCGGTGATCGCCATCGCGTTCCTGGCGGGGGGGCTGTGGGGATCCGATGCCCCTGCCCAAGGTATGGGTCCCGCGCGGAACAATCCCGGCCGGCGCCCCTCGGTGAGCCCGTACATGGCACTGGCGGCCGCCAACGCCGGAAACATCGGCGTCAACCAGAACGGCAGCCTCACGGGTGTGGCCTCCACGCTCGCCGCGGTGAACGCCTACAGCAACATCACCCGTCCCGGGATGGAACAGCAGCGGATGCAGGCCCAACAGTCACGGCTTGGCAGCCAAGTGGGGCGGCTGCAGTCGCAGTTGCGTGGCACGAAACTGAGCGCTGCCGATCTGGCGTCGGGCCTGCTCATTTCTCCGACCGGTCGGGCGGCGACGTACGGCAACCTCTCGCACTACTATCCGAACAAGAAGTGATTCTCCGCAGCGGCGGCACACACCGACGCGGGCCGGCCCCCGACCAGACGCGTCCGCTGACCGGCTTTCGCCGCAGCCGCCACCTGGCATGGGGTGGTCTGGCGGTGGTGGGGCTCGCCACGGGCACGGGCCACGGACAGGAACCGGAAGGCGTGCCCGACGTGGTGACGGCACGCGCGGAGAGCGGGGAGGTTGAGACGGCGGTCGATCAAGCCACGGCGGTCGAGCCGATGCCGACGGGGCCCGCGCGGCCGTCGATGCTGTTGCTCGACCCCCCGCCCGGCTTGCGCCGGCCACCTTCGGCCGAAGACCTGGAGCCATTGCGGCGGGCCTTCCGTACCCAGTGTCGCGACTTGCTCCGGGTGTCGCGGACGCGCACCGGCGCCCGCATGGCGACCGTGGTCCTCGAGGAAGCGGCTGTCATGGAGGAGGATCCCTGTCTGAAGTGGGTGTTCCTCGAAGAGTCGATCCGCCTCGCGGCCGCGATCGGTGACCCCGATCGGATCGAGTCGGCGGTGGCGCTCACCACCGAGCATTTCCGGATCGACGGATTACGCACCGAGCTGGACGCCCTCCGCGACATCCCCCTGCGGGCCCTGGCCCCAGCCCGCGCCGTCGACGTGGCCAGGGCTGCCGAGCGGATCGCGGCCAAAGCCGCGGCGGAGGATCGGCCCCGGGAGCGTGCCACGGCGTGGGGCCTGGCCGCCGACGCCTGGAAACGGGCCGGCGAACCGGAGCGGGCGCGGACCGCGAGCGCCGCGGCCGCGCGGGTCAGGGACGCGGCCGCCCCCCGCTGACCATCGGCGGTCAGTCGAACGGCCGTCGCGGCGCCGGGGCGGGGGGCGACGACGGCGCGGGCGTCAGTGGCGTATGTGAACCTTCGGGGGCCGCGATGTGGACGCCGGCGTCATCGACCTGCTGCCGCTCACGCCAGGGCTGCTCCCGCTCGTAGCTGGCCAGTTCATCCCGGAGTTGCTGCCGCACCTCCTCCGGGGTGTCGTCGAGGTCGACGGCCTGCCGGCTGTAGCGGCGAGCGGTGGCGAAGTCGCCGGTTTCCGCGTAGGCCGCGGCCAGCGTGGAGAGGATGTGCGACTCCTTCCACGCGGTGCGCTCGCAGGCCTTGGTGGCGATGCCGATCGCCTTCCGGCCGTCACGAATGGCGTCGTCGGGTGACGTCGCGAGGAGCCAAGCCAGATTGTTGAGCACCGACTCGTTGTCGGGCTCCAGTTCCACCGCACGCTCCAGATCGGCCCGGGCGGACTGGTGATCGCCGATCGCCAACGCCGCGTCGCCGCGCCCGCGCCGGGCCATGAACAGCGCTTCGTCGAGCTCCAACGCCCGGTCGAACCGCTGCCGGGCGGCACGCGGTTGTTTGGCGGCGAGGTACAACATGCCGAGTTGTGCGGCGACCACGGGATTGTCGGCGTCGAGACGGGCGAGGCGGCGGAAATCGTCGATCGCCGCCCCGTAGTCGTTGCGGTCGGCCGCCAGCAGCCCACGCATCTCCAGCGCGGCGAGGTGGTCGGGATTGGCGGCGAGGACGCGGCCGAGGTCGGCCTGGGCCTTCGCGGTGTCGCCTGCCTGCTGGAGGATCCGCGCCCGGAGGAGCAGGGGCTCGGGATCGTCGGGCGCCAGCTTGACCGCCGTGTCGAGATCGTCGATCGCCGCGCCACGGTCACCGCCGAGAGCCCGGGTGCGCGCCCGTTGCACCAGCGCCCCGGTGCTGTCGGGATCGATCTCCAGTGCCCGGTCGAAGGCTTGGCGGGCCTCGTCGAGGCGCTGGTCCATGAGGGCCGCGGTGCCGAGGGCCTCGAGGAGCGAGGCATCGTCCGGATCGATCTCGATGGCCGCCTCGAGATCGGCCCGGCATCGCTCGTAGTCGTCGGCGAGGAGGTGGAACAGGCCGCGTGTGCGGCGCACGTCCTTGTCGCCCGGCGCGAGCTCCACCGCGCGGTCGTAATCGGCGCGGCGCTTGGCGGCATCCTCCTCCTCGAGGTTGCCCCGGACGAGATGGGCCCGGGCCGCCAGGAGGCCGTCGTCGCCGGCCAACTCGATCGCCCGGGATGCCGCCGCGAGGGCGCGCTGGCGGTCGCCGCGGGGCAGCGCCTCCAGGCGGGCGATGGCCAGATGCGCCGCGGCGAGATCGGGCTCCCGCTCGATCGCCTCGGCGAGGTCCCGCAGCGCGAACGAGCGCATCCGCGGCCACTGGGGGTCGGGATTGCGAGAACCGAAAATCGCCTCCACCACCATGTCGGCCCGCTCCACGAGCGTGCCGGTGAGGAGCTCCTCGGCGAACGCCCGGGAATCCTCGCTGAGCCCCTTGCGGAGGGCCGCGCGGCACAGGTCAAGCACCTCCCCATAGTCGTCGAGGCGGCGGACGGCGAGTTTCTT
The DNA here is from genome assembly GCA_009924545.1 of Planctomycetia bacterium. GTDB lineage: Bacteria > Planctomycetota > Planctomycetia > Pirellulales > UBA1268 > F1-20-MAGs016. The sequence goes on from RFRL01000028.1 coordinate 17,669, forward strand.
GTCGACCGCCGCGTCGAGGTCGGCTTGCCCGGGTTCGTTCTCCACCGCGGCAGGCGGTTCGTCGGCGGTGGCCGGTCCGCCGGGGGCCGTCGCCAGGCACCCGACGAGCCCTGTGGTCAGAGCCGCCCGCCCCAGCCATGCCCACCAGTCGATGTGTCCGCTGTTCATCTGGGTTTCTCCCGTGCCCGTTTCCGATCCGAACCCACCGACCTCTCATAGTATGCGGCAGGGCGTACCACCGGGCCATCGCAGCCGCGTGCCCCCGCCGCACTTCACAGCGGGGCGGGCAGGTCGCGGCGGACGAAGATCATCCCCCCCACGACATACGCCGCCAGCCCGATGCCCAAGAGGATGGCGTCGTAGCCCGCGACCAGCCACCAGCCACTGCCCCCGTCGCCGACGAGGCGCTGTGGTTCGTAGGCATTGAAGATCGACAGCCAGCCCACCCAGCCGAGCCAGCCGACGAAGCGCCCCACGAGTTTGGCCAGCAGCGAGGTGACGTAGAACGCGCAGAGGATGCCGATGGTCCGGGACCGGTAACTGTCGGCCGCCGACACGCACGTGGCCAAGCCGGCGATGCAGACGATCAGTCCGAAGACGTTGGCGACCGGGGGCACGAACCGGGCGGGCTCCACCTCGCCGGCCCACGGACCGAGCGTCACCGCCGACCAGACCGACGCCAGGAGCACGCCGCACAGGACCGCCGCTGCCGCTACGGTGGCCGCCGCCTGCGACACGAAGAAGGCCCGTCGCTGGAGAGGCTGGGCGAGCACCATTTCCAGCGTGCCGCGCTCGAGTTGGCCCGACACCGCGTCGCTGCCACGGGTGATGCCGAAGACCGTGGCGGCCAGCACCACGACCGGATCGACGAACGCCAGGGCGACCCTGCCGGCCGGGGTGGCGACTTCGGCGAACGGCACCCCGGAGAGCTTCTGCCAGTCCTTGGGGATGAACGACAGCAGTCCCTGGAAAGCGCTCAACTGGATCTGGGCCGAGAGCCAGATGAAGAGCCAGGGAAACACCCCCCACAGGGCCACCAGCGACAGCACCAGCACCCGCTGGTCGCCCCACGTCTTCCGCCAGATGGCCCAGTCCCACCAGCCCGACCAGGGGGGCAGGGCGACGCGCTGGTCGTCCGTCAGGCTGTCGTCCCGCGGCCCGTCATCCATGTGAATTGGCTCCCCGTCAGGCCACCGCGGCCGGACGACCGGCGGCGGCAGGGCGGTGAAAGGCGTCGTAGATGGCGTCGAGCCCCACCGGCTCGATGCGGATCTCCGTCAGCGGCACCGTCGACAGCCAGCCGAGGAGGGGGGCGAGCTCGTCGACGTCGTCGAGCACCACCACGCCGTCCCCCCCGTCGCGCACGGTGATGCCACCCCGGCCGCCCCCCGAGGCGATCGGCACCCCAGCGGGCAGACCGGCGAACGGTCCCTGCAGCCGCACGGTGATGCGGTGCCGGCGGCGGACCTGTTCGAGCGACTGCTCGTGCACCAACCGCCCGGCGCGCACGATGGCGACCCGGTCGCAGGACGCCTCCACCTCGGAGAGCACGTGCGAGGAGAAGATGACCGTGCGGCCGGCGGCGCGGCATTCGCGCACCAGTTCCAGGACCTCGGCCCGCGCGGTGGGGTCGAGGTTGGCGGTCGGCTCGTCGAGGATCATCAGCCGGGCGTCGGTGGCGAGGACCGTCGCCAGGGCGAGTTTCTGCCGCATGCCGGTGCTCATCCGCGCCACCTGCCGGCCACAGTCGAGGTCGAGCCTCCGCGCCAGGGTGGTGGCCCGCTGGCGATCACATCCGGGCCGCAGCCGGGCGAAGAAGTCGAGCACCTCGTGCCCGGTCATCCGCCGGAACAACCGGGCCTCCCCCGGCAGGTAGGCCGTCGCCGCGCGGACCCGCACCGGGTCGCGGACGCAGTCATGGCCCGCCACCGAGGCCGTTCCGGCGGTCGGCGTGATGAACCCGAGGAGGAGCCGCAGGAGGGTGGTTTTGCCGGCGCCGTTGGGGCCGAGCAACCCGAACGTCTCCCCCTCCGCCACGCCGAGGGTGCACCCGTCGAGAGCGGTGAAGGCCCCGTAGCGCTTGGTGAGACCGGTCGTGGAAACGAGCATGGAAGGGCCGGAACTGGTGGGGCGAGCGCGATCGGGGCGGAGGTCAGCCGTACTGCCGCCACAGATAATAGCCGGCCAGCGCGAAGCCGATGATCGCCACGAAGCGGCGCACGAGCGTCGGACGCGTGCGCCGGGCCACGTGCGCTCCGGCGAGGCCACCGCACGTTGCGGCGGCGGCCATCACCGCCACGTGTGGCCACGACACGCCCCATGTGACCGACGCGGCCGCGGGCCCGGCGAGCCCCGCTCGGGCCAAAAGGGAGAGGGTGGCGAAGACGAGCGCCGCGGTGCCGTTGACCGCCATGCCGAGGAGGTTCTTGACGCCGTTGGCCCGGTGGATGTCGGCGATGCCGAGGCTCCCCAGCAAGGCCAGCATGAGGATCCCGATCCCGGCGCCGAAGTAGCCCCCGTACAGCGCCACGAGGAACTGCGCCACGCCGGCGCCGGCGGCCGGCAACCGACCGGTGCCATGGCCTGCCGTCCAGGTCGCCAGCCGCGGCTGCGCCGCGAACATCACCGCCGCCCCGAGGATCAGCCAGGGGACCAGGGTGTCGAACCAGTGGGCCGGCAGCAGGAACACCAGGCCCGCCCCGGCCGCCGCCCCGGCAACGCTCGGCCCGAGCAGGTGCCGGGCCCAGGTGTGCTCTGCGATCCTTTCTCCACGGTACGCCCAGGCTGCGGCGACGGCCCCGGGCCACAGGCCGACGGTGCTGGTCGCGTTGGCGGTCACCATCCGGGCCGGGTCGGCCGGAAGGATCGCCGCCAGGACCGGGAAGGCGATGATCGTGCCGCCACCGGCCACGGAATTGACGGCGCCGGCGATGAAACTGGCGGCAGCGAGCCCGAGCCAGCCCGCCACGTCGCCCGACCAGTCACCGGGCACCGCCGGGAGACTCTCCATCATCGGACGACCTGCGGCGGGGCACCGCCCGGCGCGGCGTCGTCGGCGGTCCCAGGTTCCACCAGGAGGTAGCCCGCCCAGAAAATCGGGTGCCGGCCATCGGGAAGCCCCGTGTCGGCGTCGGGCCTGATGCGTGGCTCGGCGGCAATGTCGGGGGCCTCGGCCGCCACGACGTCGACGGCCCGGCGCCAGCTCTCCGCCCCCTCCGTGCGCCCGTCGGCGAGACCGAGCAGGAATTCGTCGATCAGTTCGAAGGTCGTGCGCCCCCCCATCCGCCAGCGGCTGAGCACGGCCCGCCGCGCCCCCGCGGCGAGCAGACCGGTGGCGACGTCGAACAGTTCCTCCCCCCCACGGCCGCTCGCCGTGGCCTCGACGAGCGGTGGCTGCAGGCCCGGCAGCAGCACGCAGGTCGGTCGCTTTGCCGGGGCGGTGAGCCAGTCGGCGAACGTCGTGGAGCCCGCGCCCAACGCCCGCTCGGTCGGCCGATCGACCGTCGACGGCAGGAGGACCCGTTCGCCGACCGGCACGTCGATCGGCAGTTCATCGAAGACGACGAGCGTCTCGCACAGTGCGGCGGCCAGGCCGATCGGGGCCGCCGGCGAGCGCGACGGGAAGGGCAAGAGGCGGTCGAACTGCCCGGCCAACCGTCGGCCGATCCAGTCGCTCTCCCCGGGCCGTTCCCCTCTGGTCCGTCTGCGGGACTGGACCCCGATGGGGCCGGCAATGCCGTCTCCCGCTCGTCTGGGCACCGCCAGCCCGCGCGTCGGGCAGGTGCGGACGCGGCACACCTCCCGGAGCGGCCGGGGTGTCTCGTCCGCGGCGCCGGAGCCGACCGGGAGCAACTCGAAGGGCAGATACCATAGCGGGCCGTCGGGCACGATCACCAAGTCCTCGATGCCCGCCCCGAGGGAGACGCGCGACGGCTCGAAGAGGAGTCGCTCCAACGCCGCCGCCGCCGCCTGCCATTCGCCACTGGCGAGGTGAACGCTGGTCACGGGCGTCGTCCCCTCGAAGAGCCCGATGCCGTGGAGCAGCGCGGCGAGCTCCCGCTGCACCGCGGCCGGCTGGGGCACCTGCCACAGGGCGACTCGGTCACGGGACTCGAGCGCCCCGTACAGGCCCTGGCCGGTCCAGTGGAACGACAGGATCATCTCCCGCGGTCGGAGGCGCGTGCGGACCAAGGTGCCGGCAGGCGGGGGAAAGTCGATGACCGTCGGGTCGCGCCCCGCGGCGACGAGATCGACCAGTTGGCGCCGGCGGACGGCCGCCTCGCGGAACGCCTGCCAGTCGGCCGGATCGCCGGGCAGCGTGGCCTCCGCCCCGGCGTCCGCGGCCGCCGCTCCCGCGTTTTCCAGGAGCGTTGCAGTGAGCGTTGTCCGCAGCCGCGCCGTGTCGACGAGGAGACGGGAGAGCTCGGGGTGTCGCGCCAGGAGGGCGGCGCGCCTGGCGGCGGCCGCGGGATCCAGGGCCGCGGGATCGGCGTCGAGGAGGCGGTCGAGGGCCACGCGCCGACCACCGAACGGCTGCCGGCCCAGCCAGCGGGCCCGGACGGCCGCGTCGGTGGCAGCGAGGAAGGCGTCGGTCCCCCTCCGTCCGGCGCTCATCACCCAGGCATCGAACGCCTCCTGCCGCGCGGCCGTGATCACCGTCAGCGCCGCCAGCGGGTCGATGGTGAAGTCGCGCGCCGACGGGTCGGCGAGGAGCCGGGTGAACAGCGCCTCGGCTTGCCGGTCGGAAAGGCCGGCCGAGCCCGCCAGCACCTGCTCCACAACGACGGCGGTTTGATGGAGGCGCGGGGAACGTTGCCGGGAGAGCGTCACGGCCCGTTCCATCTCGCTGCTCCCGGTGGCGGTGTCGCCGGCGGCGAGGGCGGCGAGGCCCGCGGCATAGGCCGCCTGGGCGCCGATGGCGCCGCGACCGGGGTCGCCACGGAGGATGCGCGGATCGAGAGCCTGGAGGCGGGCGGCGGCGGCTTGGGGATTGCCTGCGGTGGCCAACGCCTCCGCTTCCAGGGTCAGCAGCAGGGCGCGGAGGGCCGGCAGTTCACTGCGCGCCCATTCCGCCGCGGCGGCGATCGTCGGCGGCACGCCGGTTTCCCCAGCGGCCATGTGGGCGGCGAATGCCATGCGCAACGCCTCCTCCAGGGCCCGCGCGTCGTGGGCCTCGGCCGCGGCACCCGCGGCCTCCTCGAAAAGGCGTGCGGCGGCGGCGGCGTTGCCCGACTCCAGGGAAATCCGGCCGAGGACCAGGAGGCCCCAGCCGGTGAGCCCGTGGTCGAGACGATTGCCCACCACGAGGCCGCGCTCCAGGAGCGGCACGGCCTGCTGCGCCTTGCCCTGCGACCACAGCGCGGTGCCCAGGGCGACGTCGATCCACGCCTGGGAGTAGTGGTTCGGGGGAGCCGGGCGTCGCAAGAGCACCCGCAAGCAGTCGTTGAACGCCACCCCGTCGCGGGCGAGCTCACCGAGGATCTCGGTGCGCCGGTAGAGGCTGATCACCAGTCCGCGGAGGATCTCCTCGGGCCGCACCGTCGAACTGAACGCCGCGGTGAGCACCCCGCCTTTCTGCAACACCTCCTGGGGGTCGCTACCGGCGTGCTGGATGATCGCGGTGGCGGGAATGTTGGCGGGGCGCGTGCCCCGTTCGCCGCGGAGCCACGTGGCGACGCGCGGACGGTTGGCGGCCTCGAGCGGGCCGGCGGGAAACCGCAACGCCAGGAGCCAGTCGGCCTGCTGCGCCGCCAGGAGCAGGGCTTCGTCGTAGGCCGCCACCGCCTCGCGGAAGTTGCCCAGTTCATAGTGGCATTCGCCCACCACCGCGGCCATGGCTGCCGAATCGAGCCACCGCCGGCTGCCGACACGGATCCCGCCGCGGTATTCCCGGGAGGCGATGTCGACCGCCCGGCTGAATTCGCCCGCGGCCAGCGCGGCCAGAGCGGTGTCGAACGCCGGGGTGGGCACCGTCTGCAGGCCGCGGGGGGAACCGGTGCCCGGTTGCAGGACCGGTTGCTGGGCAGCCGTGGGTCGCATCCCGCCGGCGACTGCCAGTAGCCAGGCGACCACGACGATGATCACCCGCCCCCGCGGCAGGCCCGAGACCAGTGGAGTCATGGCGGTAGTTGTACTGCGCGGGGGGCGGAATCCCGGTGCCCACCGTGGCGGCCGCGCGGGTTGTGGAGGGTCTGGAAGACTGGGTAGCCACCGCGGGCTGGGCGGAAAGCGCCAGCCACCAGCCGGTTGTGACGATCGTTCAAAGTTTTCCGGTCGTGTCGGTCGATGGATGGGGCGGAGGCGTATCACGTCACTGGCCCTTCTGCCGGGGATCCGACCCATGCGTGCACATTCGAACGTCCGCGAGAACATCGCCCCCGGCACCCGCCTGTCCGGTCTGTTCCTCGGCTGCCTGGGCCTGGCTGCCACAACGCTCACCGGGTGCCAGGTGGACGTGGGAGGACAGACGCTTCCCAGTGCCTACTACCTGCAGGACGACATCCAGTACTTCCCGGCGGGCCCCGAGTTCAAACTCTCGAAGGAAGCCGCTGCCCTCAAAGCCGCCTCGCCCCCCGCTGAATGCGAGTCGTGCCACTGACGGGCCGGCTTTTTAAGCAAAAGTTTTTGCCGCGTTCTTTCGAAGCCCCGTCGCTTGCACTTTAGAGGGGCGTCGCTAGACTGCCCGCCGTGGGTTTCTTTCCCATTTGAACCCCGTTATGGCTGGTTCGGTGGGTTGCTTGCCCTTTCGGGATTTCGTGGTGTCGGGCAAAGGCCCGTCCGCGGCAATCCGTGGATGGAGCGACGAAGGGAGTTGCCCCCGGCCCCGAGCGGTCGGCGGTGGTCCGTGCGGGGAGACGCAGGGTGTTGGCTACGGTCCGCGATGGGTGCTGCCGGCGAGCTGTTGATCGGCGAAGTGGTCCGGACGCTCGACGAGCGATTCCGGCTGTCACTGCCTGTCGACTTGGCCGGGCCGCTGTTGGCCGAGGGGTCGAAGCTGGTGCTCGCCAAGGAGCGGGGCGGGTGCCTGTCGCTGTGGTCGGCGGCCGTGTGGCGCCCGCGCCTCGATGCGGCTCTCGATGTGCTCCGCACGAAGCTCCAAGCGGGGCTCCTCGCCCAGAGGGTGGGAGAGGTGCAGCAAGCGGGCAGGCTGCTCTCGGCGCGGCATGCGGCGGTTTCGCTGTCCGGTCGCGATCGGCTGGTGATTCCCGAGGGGTTCCGCGGTTTCCTCGGGGTCGAGCCCGGGGGCGATGTGGTCGTGGTGGGTGCGGCGGTGTGCGTGGAACTGTGGCACCCGCAGGCGTGGCAGCAGGTGATCACCGCCGAGATGCCCGACTTCCGCCGCCGGCTGGATGCCCTGACCGGTTGACGGTCCGCGGACACGCAGGTGGTGGCACCAACGGAATGGTCGGCCGGCCGTGGCGGGCCTGTAGCGTGGCTGGGCCCGCTTCGAATCCACGTTGCGGAGAGTTCGCCGCTCGCGCGACAGGCGCGGGACGGACGTTCCACGTTCGCGTTCAACAGGCCGCGGGTGGCCGTGACACGGATGGTCACGGCTGCCCGCCGGCCGCGTTTGGCACGGGCTGCCAGCCGCCCGTGCGCAAAGTCGCTCCGGGGCTTTTCTCCATGCGAAAACCGCCAGTTTTCACGGCAGCTGCGCTCCTGGCACCTCATCCCTGAGGTGCTGCAGGCTGTGTGTCCACAGCCTCCTCGCGCTGCCCGCGTGGCGCCCAGTCGAAACGCGGATCGAGCCGGCGGATGAAAGTCGCCAGGAGTGTGGCGGCGTGGTCGGCATCGTCGAGCGACACCGTCTCGACCGCCGAGTGCATGTAGCGGTTGGGGATGCTCACCAAGCCGGTGGCCACTCCGGCACGAGTGGTTTGGAGGACGTTGGCATCGGTCGGGGTGGCACGCCCGCTGGCCGCCAGTTGGAACGGGAGCGACCGGGATCGGGCCGCTTCGATCAGTTGCTCCACGACGTGGGGATTCATGTTGGGGCCGCGGAACACCACCGGCCCCTTGCCCAGGGAAACGTCGCCTTCCGCCTTGCGGTCGATCGTGGGGCAATCGGTGGCGTGGGTGACATCGACGGCGATCGCGACATGGGGGTCGATGCCGTACGCGCTCGTCTGGGCCCCCCGGAGCCCGATTTCCTCTTGCACCGTGGAGCACACGAACAGCGCGCAGGGCAGCGGTCCCTCGGCCACGGCCCGACGGAAGGCCTCGAGTACGACCCACAGGCCGACCTTGTCGTCCATCGCGGCCGCCGCCGCCAGCCCGCGCCGCAGGGGCTGGAAACGCAGTTCCACCGTCGCCGCGTCGCCGATCCGCACCACGCTCTCGGCGTCGGCCTTGTCGCCCGCCCCGATGTCGATCCACATGTCCTTGAGCTTGGGGACGACCTTCCGCTCCTCGTCGGAAAGAAGGTGGATCGGCTTGCGGCCGATCACCCCGGCCACCGGTCCGCTCGCCGTCCAGACGCTCACCCGGCAGCCGACAAGTTGAATCGGGTCCCAGCCACCGATGGGCTGCACCGACAGGTAGCCGTCGCCGTCGATGGAGTTGACGATCAGCCCGATTTGGTCGCAGTGGCCCGCCAAGAGCATCCGCAGGGGAGCGCCGGGATTCTTGGCGCCGATGACGTTGCCGTGGGCATCGGTCGAAACGGTATCGGCGACACCCGCCAGGTAGCTGCGGACCAAGTCCTGGACGGGCCATTCATAGCCCGAGGGACTGGGGGTCTCGAGGAGGCGGACGAGGAAATCGCGGGCAGCGGCTTCCATCTCACTCCACGTCGAACGTGAATTCGTTTTTGCCGCTGCCCTTGACGCTCGCCGACAGCCCCGACGAGTCGATTTTGGAGAACTTCTCGGACACGGCGTTTTTCATCTCCGGCGAAGGAGGGGCTTTCTGGTTCTTGTTGTAGTACTCGTTGGCCTCTTCCTGCGTGTAGACCTTGCCGACGGGTGCCATCTTCGTGACGGTGACCTTGTAGTCACCGGGCATCGCCCCGTCGCCCGGCTTGAGGGTCGTGAGGGTGAACTTGCCCTGCGGGTCGGTCACACCCGACGCCGAACGCGCCTTGCCCGACGGGGCGAACGTCACCGTCGCCCCGGCCAGCGGCGCCCCCTTTTGCGTCACCTGGCCGGTGACGGGCACCGTGCCGTCAACACCCACGGCCTTGCCGCCGCACCCGGCCAGGGAACCGATGGCCATCACGGTGGCCACCAGCAGGAGAGAGCCGTGCTGGAGGGCGCAACGGGGGCAGGAATGGGTCATGGGGAGTTCCTTGATTTGGGTGGAGAGATTTGCGTGGGGAACGGAGGCAGATGACTTGGTCGGGGGCGGATGAATCGAGGAGCGGGCCGCAGACACGGAGCAGGGGACCGCGGACTGGCGACGGTGGTGGACGTCGCCACAAAAACCGCTGCAACCGATGCCACCGCACGCATGATTTTAGCCGGTGGGCTGAACGAGGGGCAAACCACCCGCTTCGCTGCCGGGCACTTCGTGGCGACCGGGTGACCGCATGGGGGGCATGTCGGCGCGTGCCGAAACCTTGTTTCGGGGCCTTCCAGATGATACGTTCGACAGGTTTTGGACGCTGCGGGGGACGGATTCGCGGAATCGAAACGGCGTCCTGTTTTTTGGGGTTCCTGGTTCCCATCCAGATCGTTTTGGTCAGGCGGTTCATTCATTTGTTCGTCCCCGTGCGGTATGGCCGAACGGGTGCCTGCCGAGCGGTCTTTCAATCAAAGAAAGAAGGAAGGTGTCGCATGAGCCGGAGTGTTTTCGCCGGTGGAACACGGCGTGGCTTCACGCTGGTGGAACTGCTGGTGGTGATCGCGATC
>RFRL01000271.1 GCA_009924545.1 Planctomycetia bacterium
GTCGGGCTCGCCCTCGCGGTGCTCGTCGAATCGGGCGGCTGGATCTGAAGGCGCGTCTTCCTGCCACCGGAGCGAGCGATGCCCCGCCATCTCGTCATCATCCTCGGCGACCAGCTCGACCGTCGCTCGGCGGCGTTCGACGGCTTCGACCCGGCACGCGACAGCGTGTGGATGGCCGAGGTCGCCGGGGAATCGACCCACGTCTGGACGAGCAAGCCGCGGATCGTGAACTTCCTGGCGGCGATGCGCCATTTCCGTGACGACCTCCGCACCGCCGGCATCGCCGTCGACTACCGCGAGCTGCCGCCGGAACCGGTCCCGGGCGAACCGCTGTCGCTGGCGGAGGCCCTCGCCGCGAGCCTCGCGGCCTGGAGCGCCGCGAACCCACCGGCACCCGCGCGCCGCCGGACTGGTGCGGCGGCCCCGACGCCTCCCCTGCCCCCCGGTCGCCCCGAGCGGCTGATCGTCGTCGAGCCGGGGGAACACCGCGTGCAGGAACTGCTCCGGGAGGCGGCGCGCACGGCGGGGATCCCCCTCGAGATCCGCACCGACCGCCACTTCTTCACGACGAAGGACGACTTCGCCACCCACGCCGCAGGGCGGAAGCAACTGCGCCTGGAGTATTTCTACCGGCCACTCCGCGAGCGCTTCGCGGTCCTGATGGACGATGGCGAGCCCGCCGGAGGCCAGTGGAACTACGACGCCGACAACCGCGGGGCGTTCCCGAAGTCGGGACCGGGAGCCCTCCCCGCCCCACGGGCCTTTTCGCCCGACAACGTCACGCGCGGCGTCATCGACCTGGTCGGCACCCGGTTCGCCACCCACCCCGGCGACCTGGCAGCCTTCGACTGGCCGGTGACCCCTGCGGCGGCGCGCCTCGCCCTCGACGACTTCCTCGCCCACCGGCTGGCGCGGTTCGGGAAGTACCAAGACGCGATCTGGACCGGTGAACCGTGGCTCTACCACTCGCGCCTCGCCGCGGCCATGAACCTCAAGCTCCTCGACCCGCGCGACGTGGTCGCCGGGGCCGAGCGCGCGTGGCGCAAGGGAACGGTGCCGCTGGAGGCGGCCGAGGGCTTCATCCGCCAGATCCTCGGCTGGCGCGAGTACGTCCGCGGCATTTACTGGCACTTCATGCCGGAATACGAGCGCCGCAACGCCCTCGGCGCGGAAGCCGACTTACCGGGGTTCTTCTGGACCGCCGCGACTGAGATGAACTGCCTCCGCGACGCCCTCGCCCAGACCCTCACCCACGGCTACGCCCACCACATCCAGCGGCTCATGGTCACCGGGCTGTTCGCCATGCTCGCCGGCGTCCGCCCGCAGGAGGTGCACCGCTGGTACCTCGCCGTCTACGTCGATGCGGTGGAGTGGGTCGAACTGCCCAACACCCTCGGCATGAGCCAGTTCGCCGACGGCGGCGTGATGGCCTCCAAGCCCTACTGCGCCACCGGGGCCTACCTCGACCGGATGAGCAACGCCTGCCGCGGCTGCCGCTTCAAGCCCACCGTCGCCACCGGCCCCGACGCCTGCCCGTTCACCACGCTCTACTGGGACTTCCTCGCGCGCCACGAGAAACTGCTGCGGAAGAACCAGCGGATGACGATGCAACTGAAGAACCTCGACCGCAAGCCGGCCGCCGAGCTGCGCTCGATCCGCCGCCAGGCCGACGACCTGCGCGACAGGCTCTGACGACATCCGCTGGTTCCGAACCGTTCCCGGAGGCGGCGCGCGAGGGTCACGACATGGCAACGACGGTGCGACGAGCGGTGCGACGAGCGTGGCTGGCGGTGGGGTCCCTCATGGTCCTCGCCGCGGCGTCCGGGCCGGCCCACGGCCAGGAACTGCGCGCCGAGCTCGGCCGCCGGCTCGCCCGGTTCGAGCGCGCCTGGGAGGAGGCCGATCCCGCCACGCGGGCCCGGGCTGTGGCCCCGATGGAGGAGGCGGTGCGCTCCTTCTTCGCCCTCCAGCTCGGCAACGCCGCACAGCGCCTCGACGAGGCGTGGTACGCCGTGCGCGCTGGCGCGCCGCCGTCGGACGACGAGCGCCGTGCCGTGGCCGCGGCGGTGAGCGTGGTGCCAAAGCTCGCCGACGCCAGCGCCGCGGGGCTGACGGTCGCCCTCGCCCCGCTCTACGACCGCGCCGACCCTCCCGCCGGGGCCCGGCTGCACCTGGCGATCACCACCGCCGGCGGTGAGGCGGTGGCCGCGGTGGAGCGCGCGTGGACCGGCGGTGAAATCGCGTGGGATCCCGGCCCGCTTCCCGACGGAGACCTCACCCTGGCCGTCGAGTGCCTGGTCGGCGACCGGCGGATCCCCTGCGCCACCCGGGGGCTGTCGCGCGCCACGCGGCTCGCCGACCGGCTCGCGGCGCTGGCGGAAGCCGGCTCCACCTGGCCCGCGGCCGCCGACCCCACCGTGCGCGCCACCGTGGCACAGACCACCACGCTCCTGACGGCGCTCGCCGACGGCGGTCAACCGGAGACCGACTATCCCGCCGCGCGCCTCCTCACCTTCGCGGAGGGGCTCGTGGCCGGTGGGGGCACGGCCGACGGCCGCATCGCCACCGTGGCGCGCGACCACGACGTGTGGCTCACCTTGGCACAGGCGGGGGGCGGGCAGGTGCCGGTGCGGCTGCGGGCGCCGCCGACGGCGGACGGGGCGCTGCCTGTGCTGTTCCTCCTCCATGGTGCCGGCGGCAGCGAGAACATGTTCTTCGAGACCTGCGGCGCCGGCCGCGCGGTGCGCCTGGGAACGGAGCGCGGCTGGCTGGTGGTGGCCCCGCGGCAGGGGATGTTCGGTCTCGGTCTCGACGTCGACGGCATGCTCGCGGCACTGGCGGTGCATTTCCCGATCGACCGCACGCGCGTGTTCCTCGTCGGCCACTCGATGGGGGCGGTGCAGACCTCGCGGCAGGTGGCGAAGCACCCGGGGCTCGTCGCCGCGGCGGTCGGCCTCGGCGGCGGCGGCACGGTGTCGAAGGACGAGGCGGCGCGGCGTGTGCCCTGGTTCATCGCCGCCGGCGCACGCGACTTCGGCAAGCGCGGCGCCGAGGCGCTCGCCACGCAGCTCACCGCCGCCGGCAGCACGGTCACCTACCGCGAGATCCCCGACGTCGAGCACATGGTGATCGTCCAGGCGGCGCTCGACCAGGTGTTTTCGTTCCTCGACGGCATCCCCCGGCGCGGCGACTGACAGGCCGCTCGGGAGCCCGGGGCCAACGGCCACGGAGGGGCTTTGTCCAACGGCTGTCAGCGCGGGCCCTCGAAGACCACCTGCCCGTCGATGACCGTGGCCACGCAGTGGCTCGTGTACTCCAGCGGGTCGCCGTCGAAGAGGGCCAGGTCGCCGTCGCGGCCGACCGCGATCGAGCCCACCCGGTCGGCCACGCCGAGGATCGTCGCCGCGTCGATGGTCACGGTGGCGAGGGCCTCTTCGGTGGAGAGGCCGTTGGCGGCGGCGATCGCCGCCTCGAAGAGGCAGACGCGCGTCTTGGGCACATAGGCCTCGAAGCCGCTCTGCAGGGCGACGGGGATCCCGGCGGCACGGAGTGTCGCTGCCGTCTCGAAGCTGGCGTTCTCCGTCTCGCCCGTGCCGGCCCGGCGCATCGACGGGTGGACGATCACCGGCACGCCGGCGGCCTTGATCCGCTCGGCGACGAGATACCCCTCGGCCGCCGAGTCGAGCACGATCCGGATCCCGAACTCCTCCGCCACGCGCAGGGCCGACACGATGTCGGTGGCCCGGTTGACGGTCACCAGCAGCGGCAACTTCCCGGCGAGCACCTCGGCGAACACCTCGCGGCGCAGGTCGCGGTCGGGGCGCTTGTCGGCCTCGGCGGCATCGCGCTTGCGGATGTAATCGCGCGTCTTCACCAGCTCGCCGCGGAGCATGGCCACCGCCTTGCTGCGCGTGCCGGGGGATTTCTTCTCGTCCCCCTTGGCCCGGCCGTCGTCGCCGAGCGTCACCGCCACCATCGCCGCGGGGACGAGCGTCGCCTCCTCGACGGTGGCGCCGGTCGTCTTCACCACCATCGTCTGGCCGGAGACGAGGGCACCGGGGGCGTGGCCGGTGTGGAGCGTGGTCACGCCGAAGCCGCGGACCCACTCGACCAGGCGCTCGCGCGGGTTGTAGGCGTCGATGGCCCGGAGCTCCGGCTGCACCGGCTCGGCGGGGTCGAGCTGGTCCTGGTCCTGCTCCTGGTTGAGATAGCCGGTGAGGCCGACCACGGTGTGGGCATCGACGAGGCCGGGGGTGGCGACCCGGGCGGTGAGCACGCGGGCAGCAGCGGGCACCGCCACGGTCGCCGCCGGCCCCACCGCCGCGATCTTGCCGTCGACGATCACCACCACGCCGTCGGCGATCGGCGGCCCGGCCATCGTGTACAGCGTCGCGGCGCGGACGGCGAGCACCGGCCCCTCCGCCCGGCCGGCGGCGGGAAAGAGGATGCCCTGGCCGAGAAGCCACAAAAGCGCCCCGCCCTTCGCCACGCGCCGGGTCCAGGTCGTCGTCATCGCCCACCTCCACTGCCGTGTCGTTGCCGCGCACACCAGGCCACCGCGAGATCGGGGAAGTCGCTGAACACGCCGTCGACACCGGTGCCGGCGAGCCGCGCCATGAGCTCGTCGAACGACGTGGCCCACGGGGGGAGGTCGTCGCGGCGCAGCGTCCACACGTGGACCACGAGCCCCGCGCGGTGGGCGCGGTCGACCAGATCGGTGGCCATGCCGCGCGGGTCGACCACCCG
>RFRL01000272.1 GCA_009924545.1 Planctomycetia bacterium
TTCGCCATGGGCGCCTCCTGCTCGAGCTGCTGGCGGCGCCCAAGGGGATGGTGTGAGCGGCCCGGCCGCCATCATCATCTTCGGCGCCGGCGTCCGCCCCGCACGCCCTGCTGCCCCGTTTGCTGTACATCGGCGACCAGCCCGTTGAAGCGACAGTCGGCGGACCCGCGGCCCTCTACCGTCTCCTCGAGGACTACCCCGCCGACAAATTGCGGATCGTCGAAACCAACCTCGATGTGTCGAAGCCGGAACGACGACTGCGCGGGGTCGACTATGACGTCGCGACTGTCGGTGTGCGACGACTCCAAAACACCCGGTTTCGCGCGCAGCACTGCAACTTCATGTATCGCTCCAGCCACCTCCGCCAACCGCTCTACGCCCGTATCATCCGTGCCTTCGACCCCGAAGCCATTCTCACGATCAGCCATGGCAGCAGCTGGATTACCGCCGCTGCCCTTGCTGGCCGCCGCGGCATCCCTCTCCACCTGATTCTCCACGACGACATCGTCGCAATGAGCGGAGTCGCGCCACGGTTGCGATCTTCTGTTGATGCGTGCCTGGGTCGTGTTTACCGCCAAGCAGCCAGTCGGCTGTGCATCGGCCCGCTGATGGAGGCATATTATCGTGGGAGATATGGCGTGCCCGGGTCGGTTGTGTATCCCTCTCGCAGCCTTGGCACCGTCTCATTGCCGCCTCCCGCGCCGTCACAGCGGCGCTCTCTCGTCTTCGGTTACGCCGGGTCGTTTCGCATCCATGGATACCAAGGCGACCTCGTGACTGCAGCCCGCGTGCTCCAGTCCTGCGGTCATCGGCTGTTGATCAATTCCCCGGCCTGCGTTGACGACCGTGCACCACCCGGTCTCAACCTTCCAAACGTGATTCCTCGGTCGACGCTACCAACGGTCGCCGACCTGCTCTCCCGGCTTCGCGCGGAGGCCGATGTCGTGCTCCTGCCGATGAACTTCGACCCGTCGATGCGGTTGGAGATGGAGCTTTGTTTTCCCAGTAAACTCGTCGACTACACGGCGACCGGCCTGCCCATCTTGGTCTGGGCCCCCGCGTCGGCGTCCGCCGTGCGTTGGGCGAGGGAGCAAGGAGACGTTGCCGAGGTCGTCGAGTCCGCAGAGCCCGAACAGCTGGCCGCCGCCATCCGCAGGCTCGAGGATCCGGGGCGCCGTCAAGTTCTCGGAAGTGCCGCGGCGGCAGCCGGAGATGCATGTTTCTCGCAGGCCGCGGTTGGACGCGCGTTTCACTCAGCGATTCTGCCCGGTGTGGGGGATACTCCAACGCGGTGATCCTTCGCAGCGCACGCCAGCGCCACCGATCGCCGTGTTCTGCCTCCCTTCCCCGAAAACAAGTTGGGGGTCTGGCACAGAGTTCGCTCAGTCGCCACACTGTTCCCGACTTTTGAGAAACTCGGGGTCGCGGTACCGTCCCTCTTCATCACCGGTCTGCTTCCCGACGGATCTGCTTTCCGACAGATCTGCTTTCCGACAGGCCAACGAGACCTCCAACCGTCTGTCGCGTGAGCGGCACGCAGACAGTTCAATCGCAAGATCGACGTCGTCCACGGCCGACATGGGTCGCCACGGAGATATGCACGATGGGCTTCCACCAGACGAAAGCACACCGCAGCGGCAAGGGTTCGCACCACCAGATCGGCCTTGTCCGCGGCCAGTTCGGCGACATCCCCGAGGACTCCTGGCTCGACTTCATCGCCGACGCGGGCTTCGACGGCTGGGAGGAGGCCGCCTGGGAGCTCGACCTCGCCCAGTGCGACACCGACAGCGGTGCCGAGGCCTACGCCCAGAGCCGGGTGGCGAAGGCCAAGCAGCGCGGGCTCGAGATCTTCACCGTCGCCACGCACCTCCAGGGGCAGGCGCTGGGTGACGAGCCCTCGGCGAAGACGTTGCAGTTCGTCGGCGGCGCACCGGTCGAGGCCTACGTCGCGTGGCGCAAGCAGGGCCATCAGCCGCCGCGCACCAACCCGTATTTCGTGCCCGACGAGGTGGGGAAGCTGATCCACGAGAAGGCCCGGGAAGATCTGATCCGCGCGGTGCGCTTGGCCCACTTTCTCGGCAAGCACCAGGACCGTCACGTCGCGGTACCCGGCTTCGTCGGCTCGCCGGCCCACTGCTGGAGCCACTGGTTCGAGTTCCCGCCGCGCCCGCGGGCCATCGGCGGCTGCCCGATCCCGGAGGTGCTGGAGGTGAGCCTCGAACTGCTCGCGGAGCGCTTCGCCCCGGTGTTCGACGCCTGCCGGAAGTATGGCGTGACGTTCGACCTGGAGTGCCACCCGGGCGAACGTGCCATGGGCGACATCGAGAGCGCCGGCGACTACGTGCGCTTCCTGGAGCGGGCCGGCTACGGCCGCGACGTCGTCGGCTTCAACCTCGATCCCAGCCACATGGTGTGGCAGGGGGTGTGCCCGATCCAGTTCGTGCGCGAGTATGCCGACTGGATCCACTCGGCCCACATCAAGGGGGTGCAGGTGATCGACGGCACCACCCGGGCCGGCCGCCTCGGCGGTCACCGGCCGATGGGGAGCAAACTCCTGGGCTGGAATTTCGTCACCGCGGGCAGCCGGCGCGACGCGGTGAACGTCGAGGAGTTGATCGTCGAACTCAACCGCGCGGGCTATTCCGGGGCGATCAACATCGAGTGGGAGGACAACGACGCCGAAAAGAAAGCCGGCGCCGTGGCCGCCCTCCACGCCGTCCGCGCCGGCGACCTCCCGCCGGCCTCCGGCCGGCATGACGAGACGCTCAAAGCCTGAGCGTGCCATCCCTGATCCGGTGGCAACACGGCCGGCATGACGAGACGCTCAAAGCCTGAGCGTGCCATCCCTGATCCGGTGGCAACTTCATTTCCACGGGGCGGCGTCGAACTCCAGGGCCTCGCCCTGGCCGCGCCGCCAGGCGATCCCGTCGGGGCGGACGGCGAGCCACCATTCCTGGGTCTCGCGATCCGGGAGGCGCTTCTTGAAGGCCCCCGGATCGAGTACGGCCGCGCACGTGCCGCCGTCGGGATCGCGGACCGAACGGTAGACGATCGCCCCGGCCCGCCCCTCGCGGGCGACGCGGGCGAAGGCCTGCGTTGCGGTGTAGTCGGTGGGGTGGGTCCACGCCGTGGCCGCGCGGGCGAACGGCGTCCGGCGCAGGTCGACCGCCTGTGTCTCGACGTGCGCGCGGAACGCGGTCATCGCCACCGGATCGACCCGCTCCAGAGCCGGGGCGTCGATGAGGAAACGCCACCGCCAGTAGCCCACCTCGGCACAGCCGGTGCGCAGCGCCTCGCAGCCATAGAACACGCCCGGGTCGGCGGGTCCGCGGAACCGAGATCCGTGCCGGGCCGACGGGTAGCGGAACGGCGTGGCGAGGAGGTAGTGGAGCTTTTCCGTCCCGGGGGGCCGGGCGGGCTTCGCCTCCTCGACCAGTTCCTCCAGCAGCGCCTGCTCGGCGACGGTGTCGACGAGCTTCATCGTCGAGGCGAAGCGCTGCGATTCGACCACGCGCCACAGGGGGCCGGCGTAGCGGGCCAGCTCAGACGACACCCCGGTGGGCGTCCAGGTAGTGGACGACACGGACCAGTCCCTCCGCGGTCTGCACGAGCTCGCCGGGCACGCCGCCCAGCGCGACGTTCCGGCCGGTGAACCAGGCCCGGGCCGCCTCGTCGGTGCCGACGATGGAGTCGAGCGAGCGATAGAGGCGCACGAAGAGGAGGGCCAGTTCCCACTCCTTCGCCCCCTCCTCGAGCTGGTAGGTGCCGGAGTGCATCCGCGACAGGGTGGGCTCGCTGCGCCCGACGATCCGGGCCAGCACCGTCCGGGGCACGCCGAGGCGTTCCCCCGCGCGGACGAACGCCTTGGTGAGCACCGTCTCGCGCCCGGGGGCGGCAGCCCCCTGCCGGCTCGACAAGCGGCCCGCGGCACCGCTCCGCGGACGAATGGGGTGGGGCATGGATGGATCCTTTCTACAGAAATGATAGCGTAGTATCTTTTCCAGGGAAAGCCCACCAGGAGGCCCGCCATGGCCCGCCGCCGACCCCGCCCGCGCCGCCGTCGGGCGGAGGTGACGACCGAGGCGACGTACGTCTGCGATTCTTGCGGGGAGGAGATCGTCGTCCCGCTCGACATCACGGCGGGGGACCGGCAGGAATACGTCGAGGACTGTCCGGTCTGCTGCCACCCGATGGGCGACGCGACGCTCGACGGGGAGCACGAGTAGGCCGGGGCAACCGCCCGCCGTCTCGCCCCCGCGCCCGGCTCACCCCGCCGCGAGGTCGAGGTAGACCACGTGCGAGGGATTACCGACGGCGGCGTAGTGGCCGGTGAAGGCGAGCAATCCCGACTCGCGATCGACCGCGAAGATCGCCACGTTGTCGCCCGCGCAAGCGAGGAACCGGCCCCCCGGATCGAAGGAGAAACTCCGCGGGTAGTTGCCGCGGGTCCATTCCTCGCCGCGGTACGCGAGCGTCCCGTCGGCCTCGACGCGGAAGATCGCGATGCTGTCGTGGAGACGATTGCCGCAGTAGACGTGACGGCCGTCCCGCGACACGAGGATCCCGGAGCAGAAATTGCTCCCCTGGAATCCCGGCGGCAACGTGGAGAGCGTCTCCCGCGGCACGAGCCTGCCGCGGGCCGCGTCCCAGTCGAGCGTCACGACCGTCGAGCCCTCCTCCTGGATCGAATACAGCCGCGCGCCGTCGGGATGGAAGCAGACGTGCCGCGGGCCGTCGCCG
>RFRL01000273.1 GCA_009924545.1 Planctomycetia bacterium
CGTCCCCTACACCGAGCAGGTCGAGCAGACCTACACGGTGAACGTCCCCTACACCGAGCAGATGACCGGCAGCCGGACCGTGCAGAAGCGCGTCCCGGTGCAGGGCAGCCGCACGGTGCAGGTCCGTGGCGGCAGCTGGCAGACCCAGCAGACCGAGGTGGGTGGTGGTGTCGACTCGTGCGGCAACCCCTGCCCCCCGAAGATCTGCTGCAAGCGCGTCTGGGTGCCGACCTGTGAGACCAAGGAAGTCCCGTACACCACCTACCAGTGCGTGACGGAAGAGGTTCCTTACTCCTACTCGGTGCAGAAGTGCCGCCAGGAGCAGCGCAGCCGGATGGTGAACGTGACCCGGACCCGTTCCGAGGAGCGGACTCGCACCTACACGGTGACGAACTACCGCAGCGAAGAGCGGACCCGTTCCTACATGGTCACCAAGATGGTTCCCGAGACGAAGTCCCGCTCGGTCAACGTGACGAAGTACCGCCCCGAGGAGCGGACTCGCACCTACACCGTGTCGAAGAGCGTCCCGGTCACCAAGACCCGGATGGTGACGGTCAACAGGACCCGTCCTGAGGAGCGCACCCGGACCTACACCGTGACCAACATGGTGTCGGAGAGCCGGACCCGCTCGGTGCCGGTGACCCGGTATCGCAGTGAGGAGCGGACCCGCAACTACACCGTCACCACCATGGTGCCGGAGGAGCGGACCCGCAGCTACACGGTGACGAAGATGGTGCCCGAGACGAAGACCCGTTCGGTCAACGTCACGAAGTACCGCACCGAGACGAAGACCCGCGAGTATCAGGTCACCCGGAGCGTGCCGGAGACCATGACCCGCGAAGTCAACTACACGGTGATGGTCCCGCAGCAGAAGACCGAGAGCTACTCGGTCACGGTGTACGACACGGTGCCCGAGACGATGACGCAGTCCTACACGGTCCGCGTCCCGCACACGGTCACCAAGGAAGTGCCGGTCCAGAAGTGCATCTCCGTCGCCGTCGAGGTGCCGGTTGAGAGCGGCTGTGGTTCGGCAGTCGGTGGCTGCGGTGGTGGCAGCTACGGCTCTGGCGATTGCGGTGGCTCGGCGGGCGGCTGCGGCGGCGACGCCGGCTGCGGCTCCGCCGGTGGCTGCGGCTCCGCCGGCGGCTGCGGCGATGCCGGTGCCTGTGGCGATTGCGGCTCGAGCGGCTCGGCTGGTTGCAGCAAGGGCTGCGGCCGGAAGCGCCTCCTCGGCTGCAAGAAGGGCTGCTGAATCGGGCCCCCGCTCCGCGGGAACCTGATGTGAACAGAAGCGGGCCGGACGGGAAACCGTCCGGCCCGCTCTCTTTTCATCGGGGCATGGCCATCTTTCTCAGGTCTGGCCCACCCGGCGGCGTGGTCAGACTCCAGAGATGCCCTCGGTGCTCTCAGCCATCCCCAGGGCAGCCGCCACCTTCTTTCGCCATCCATGGGGAACCCTCGATCCCCCAGGTCTTGAAGGACGAGACCGCTTGCGGCGAAGCGCCGATCGTTGCCGCCGCTACGGCGCCGGGAGCACAGCCCCGAGCGAATCGTCGCGACACTCCGATCCCCTCGCGTCGGGCACCCGGCCAGTACCAGGGAGCCGTGCTTGCGGCTGCGGCCCATGCCTGGCAGCCCGTGGAAAAAGTCCATCCGAGGCCTTTGTCCACACGAAAACCCCCGGTGGGTGCGGCTGCCGCGCAGCCGATTCACGGGAGCAGCGCTGGCGGCACCTCATCCCTGAAATGCCGTGGGCTGTTTGTCCACAGTCTGCCAGGCACAGCCGCCGGCCGGTCAGCCGCGCTGTTTGAGCAGGTCGCGGATCTCGGTGAGCAGTTCCTGGTCCTTCGTCGGCGGCGGCGGGGCGGCGGCCGCGGCCGCCTTGGAATGCATCAGCCAGCCGAGGAACTTCACGATGAACACGAACAGCGCCAGGGCGAGGAGCAGGAAGCTGACGATGTCGCCCAGGAACGCACCGTAGGGGACGGTCTTGCCGCCGATCGACAGGGCCCACTCCTTGTAGCCGCCGTCACCCGGCATGATCACCCCCACCAGCGGCATGATGATGTTGTCGACGAGGCTGGTGACGATCTTGCCGAAGGCCCCGCCGATGATCACGCCGACGGCCAAGTCGATGACGTTGCCCTTGAAGGCGAAGTTTTTGAACTCTTCGAGCAGGGACCGGGCCTGGTCGGACGGCGAGGACATCGTGGACTCTCCCAAGAAGGCTGCCGGCCCTGACGCTCGGGCCGGATGGAAACGTCACCATTCATGGAGCGAACCTGGACGGGTTCACCGCTCGATCACGCTGATCTCGATCACGGGGTGCCGGGGGGCGGGGACATTCCCGGGCCCCGCCGCCCCCGGATGGCGGGCCCGGGTGGTGGGCATCAGGGGGGCCGCGGGCTTCCGGATCACTGCCGTTTGAACTCCAGCGGCTTGGCGTCGGCCGGCGCTCCGACGATGAGGAAGTCGAAGGCGTCGGCTCCCTTGGAGGTGACCTTGCCCGCCATCGTGCCCTGGTTCTCGGTGACCAGGGCAATGGCGTCGCTGGCGGTGTCGATCGAGCCGGTCAGTTCCACCGCCGGTTTTCCGGCCGGCAGCGCCTTCCAGGTGAAGGTCGAGTCCTCGCGGACGGTCAGCAGCACGCTGTCCTTGCCGGTCTCGGCCTTCCACGTGCCCACGAGGTCGGTCTCGGGGCCGGGCGTCTCGGGCTTGGCAGCGTTGGAACCGGTCGCCGGCTTCGCGGCCGTGTCGGTCGCCGGCTTGGTGGGGGCCGCGGGATCTTCGGCCTTCACTTGCTCCTCCGCCGGCGGGGCCAGGGCATCGAGCAACCGCTTCGACACGAGATCCTTGGGCTGCTTGGCAACCACCACCTGGAGCGCCTCGCGGGCCAAATCGACGTGTCCGCCGACCAGGTAGTGGTAGGCGAGGACGAAATGGGCCGCGGCATCGCCCGGATTGGACTGGCAGGCCCCCTCGAGCTTTCGCAACTGGGTGGTGTAGGCGTCGACCGAGCCGTAGAGGCTGCTCATCGTCGTCCAGTCCATCCCCGGTGCGGAGGCCAGCACGGCGTTGAGCGTGGCAGCCGACTCGGGATAGCGCCCCAGCGCGAAGAGGGTGAGGCCGCGGACCTCGTGGATCACCGAGTCGCCGGGGGCGAGTTTCACCGCCTTGTCGCAGCCCGCCAGGGCCGCGGCGTAATCACCTGCCTTGAATCTGGCCAGGGCGTCGTCGAAGAGCTTCGTCGCTTCGCTGACCGCCGGCTGGGCGGTGGCGGTGGCCGTGGCGCCACCCCCTCCCTGGGCATCGCTGGCGCTCGTGGCGCCGTCGTTGGTGATGTAGTTGTTGACGACGACCGGCTGCGAGTAGTCGTAGGGGCTCGAGGCCACCACGGTCTGCGGCACCGTCGAATAGTAGGGGTTCACGTAGCTCGCGCCGTAGCCGACGCCGTACCCCAGCCCCCACCCGTTGAGCAGGGTCGACAGACCCCAGGTGGCGGCCCCGAAGGCGAGGGGAGCGCCCCAGCCGCCGTAATAGCCGCCACCCCAATTGTTGTTCCAGCAGCCGTTGTACCAGCCATACGACGGGTTCACGAAGCCGCTGTTCCAGTTGTCGTACAATCCCCCGCCGTAGCCATAGCCACCGCCGTAACCGCCGTAACCGCCGTAGCCGCCGTAGCCGCCACCATAGCCGTAGCCACCCAGCCCCCAGCCGCCGAGGCCACCGACGCCGATGGCGATGTTGGTGTTGCCACCCCAGCCACCGGTGCCCCACGTGTTGAAGTTGTTGTTGTTGACGTTGATGTTGTTGAGCGAGTTGCCGATGTTGTTGTTGTTGCCGATGCCGGGACGATTCCAGTTGTTGCCCGGGCGGTTCCAGCCATCGGGCCGGTTGCCGCCGAACCCGGGCCGGTTGCCACCTTCACCAGGCCTGTTCCAATAGCTCGGCCGATCACCGCCGATCCCCGGCCGGTTGCCGCCCCCGGGTCGATCGCCACCGCCGCCGGGACGGTTCCCACCATTGGGACGGTTTCCGCCGATGTCGCCGGGCAAAGTCGTCACTCCGCCGCCCGGCCGATCGCCACCGATCCCCGGCCGGTTCCCACCGCCATCAGGCCGGTTCCCACCGCCGCCCGGCCGGTTCCCACCGCCATCAGGCCGGTTGCCACCGATCTGACCGGGCAGCGTGGTGGGCCGGTTCCCACCGATCCCGGGTCGGTTGCCCCCTGCCCCACCACCACCACCGCCACCGGGCCCGCCGATGCCGCCGGGCAACGTCGTGACGCCGCCGGGCCGGTTGCCACCGCCACCAGCACCGCCGTCACCCGGGGTGGGAAAGGGCTTGGTTTGCGGGCGATTGCCGCCGATGCCGCCGCCCCCCGGGGCCGGGAACGGCTTGGTCATGCCGCCGAAACTCGGCCGGTCGCCACCGCCTCCGGGAAGGCTCGGCCGGTTGCCTCCCTGCCCGCCGGGCAGGGTTCCCGGAAGTGTCGTGGGTCGATTGGCGCTGCCGGCATTCCCGCCGCCGATCCCGCCGCCGCTTCCCGGCCTGCCGCCCCCGATCTGGCCGCCACCAATTTGACCAGGACGAAGCGACGGCGCCGGACGGTTGGCGAACCCACCCCCCGGCCGACTGGCGGCGCCGCCACCGGTTCCTCCCGGTAGGCCACCGGTTCCTCCCGGCAGGCCACCGGTTCCTCCCGGCAGGCCACCGGTTCCTCCCGG
>RFRL01000274.1 GCA_009924545.1 Planctomycetia bacterium
GGTGCCGGGAGCGCAGCTCCCGTGAATCGGCTGCACGGCAGCCGCACCCACTGGACGTTTTCGTGTGGACAAAGGCCACGGAGGGACTTTGGCCACGGGCAGCTACCGCGCCAGCCCGCTGGCCGGCACGCGGCGGCGCGGATCCTGGCGCCAGGCCGCCGCCAGGAGATCGTAGAGACCGCGATCGAAACGCCACAGTCGGTGGGGATCCTGGAAGAAACATTCGCTCGCCACCGCGAAGAACTCGACGGGGCTGGTGTCGGCATATTCGTCAAAGGGCACGCCGCGCCCCTCGTCGAGAACCTCGCGGAAATGCTCGCGGCAGGCGGCGACACCGGCGGGCCAGTGGGCCGACGGCAGCGGCGGGAGGCCGTCGATGGAGCCGTCGTGGGCGTCGAGCAGATGGGCCGACTCGTGGATGACGACCGACCGGGCGCCGTCGCGGAGCCGCCCCCCCGCGGCCACCCGGGGCCAGGCGAGCACCATCGACCCTCCGGTCCACACCTCCCCCTCCTGGTCCTGCTGCCACTCCATGTCGACACCCCCGCCGAGGGGTGTGCGGCGCGGAGCCCGGAAGTCGCCCGGGTAGACCAGCACCGACTTCAGCCGGTCGAGGAAGTCGAGCGACAAACCGAGGGCCACGAGGGCCATCTGCCCGGCGATCACCACGCGGATCTCGTCGGTGATCCGCAGGCCGGCGCAGCCCTCGAAGCGCTTCTCGGCGAGGAGCACCGCCACCAGCCCGCGGAGCCGCCGCCCTTCGTCCGCTTGGAGCCACGCCACCTGGCGGACGCCGGCGGCGAGGATCTCGTCCCAAGCCGCGGGGAATGGCGACGCAGCCAGGGTTCGCCGTCGCCGCTGCCGCAGCCAGGAGAACAGCATCACCACACCCCAGGCGGGCGTCCCGCACCGAGCCAGCATCGCCGTCGGTCCCAGCCCGGGTGGGAGGCCCGCCGCCCCGGCGACCGACGTCAGGGGCGGACGTCGGGTGGGGGCTGGAGCTGGAAGTTGTAGCGATTGAGGTCGAGGGCCAGGAAGATGCAGCCCACGGCGATGGCAATGAACGACAGCACCAACATGGCGGTGTAGACGTTCACCGGCGGACGGGTCGACTGCGGGTCGGCGGCCATGCTCTTCTCCGGGCCCGGTGGGCCATCAGGCCTTGAGGCGGGTGGCGACGCGGTCGCCGCGCTGGATCACGCCGCGGACGAACTGGGGAACCACCACGGCGACGGAGCGGTCGGGCTTCACGCTCACCACGCGCACGCGGCCGAGGTATTTGTCGTTGCGGTACACCTCGAGTTCGTGACCTGCCTGCAAGCCGTCGTCACCCCCCAGCGACAGTTCGATCGAATCGTCGACCACCGCCGTGACCACGCCGTCGATGGCTGGCACGCTGTCGCGCGGCAGGCTGTCGACCGAGAGGCCGCTCTGGCGGAGGAGGAGCCGGGCGTTGGCGACCTGCTTCTCGAGCTGGCTCTTCCGCTCGTTGGCGATCGCCAGGAACGATTCCTTTTCGTGCAGCTCGCCGGCCAGTTTGGCGGCCCGGTCGACATGCTCGTCGACCGTGCCCTGCATCCCACGGATCTCCGCGCGGAGATCGGTGACCACCTTCGTGGCGGTCTCCAGCTCCAGGCGGGTCTTCACCAGTTCGGCCTGGGCCTTCTCCCGTTCCAGTTCGCGGGCCTCCTTCTCCTTGCGGAGCATCTCCAGGTCTTTGTTCTTCTCTTCGAGGGCGGTCTGGATCTTCGCCACCACCTGGTCACGGGCGGCCTCCGAAGCGGCCACCTCGGCGGCCAGTCGGGAGATCTCCGCGGTCAGCGCCTCGCGCTCCTTCTTGGCCTCGGTGAGTTGGGCCTTGTAGCCGAGCGGCTTGCCCGCCTGCACCTGGTCGGCGGTGCGGAGGATCTCGTCACGCCAGTTGGTGTGCGTCGAGTAGAGCGCCACGGCGAAGGCCATGAACATCAGGCTCATGACGAACACCGCGAAGACGAAGATCTTGCCGATGATGTTCATGGAATCCCCGGCTGTCGTTGCGGCCGCTGGTGCGGGCCCAGGTCGTCACGTTGAACGGCGCGCACGGTCGTCACGATGGACACCCGTCACCGGAGCCGTGCGCACCCCGGTGGGTCTGGGTGGCGCGGCGACCCCGCTGCGGCCTCCGGCCGTGAGGATAGTTGTGCATCGGCCGGGGGGTCAACGCGTCTGGAGTGGGCCGGTCGCCGTCGTTTCAGCCCCCCGCGTCGCCGACCCCGGCCGCCGCAGACACCGCCGGAACTGCCCCACCATGGTGATCGCCACCACCACCACGCACACCCCGGTCGGCAGACTCCCCCAGGTCAACCAGGGGCTCCAGCGGCCGTCGGCGGTGACGGCGGCCCGCACGGTGGCGGTGGCCCGGCGGGGGCCCCGGGCGAGGAGCCGGCCGTTGCCGTCGATCCACGCCGAGAACCCGGTGTTGGCCGCCACCACCACGGGGGTGCGGACCTCCACCGCCCGGAACACGGCGCTGCGGAGGTGCATGTCGAGTTCGCTCGACCCCCAGAACCAGCCGTCGTTGGTCAGGTTGACGATCACGTCGGGGCGCTGCCCGGCGGCTGCGAGCCGGCGCACGAGGCTGCGGAGCGCCTCGGGGAGCGTGGTCTCGTAGCAGATCGTGGGGGCGATCCGGGCGCCGGCGAGATCGATGGCGACCGGTTCGCGGCCGGCGGTGAGGCCGGCCGGCAGCGGGCTGAGCCGGTACAGCCAGGGAAAGCGGTCAGCCCCGGGGATGTATTCGCCGAACATCACCGGGAACATTTTGTCGTACCGGGCCAGCACACGGCCGGTGGCATCAAGGCACAGCGCCGTGTTGTAGTGCCGACTGCCGGCGGCGGCGGCGGGAGTGATCTCCTGGCGGTCCACACCCACCAGCCAGGCGGTGCCGTAGCGGCGCGCGTAGGCGGCCAGCGCCGCGCGGCGTTCTTCCTC
Organism: Planctomycetia bacterium; assembly: GCA_009924545.1. Taxonomy (GTDB): domain Bacteria; phylum Planctomycetota; class Planctomycetia; order Pirellulales; family UBA1268; genus F1-20-MAGs016. The sequence continues at coordinate 2,971 of RFRL01000274.1, forward strand.
GAGCGCCGCCCGGCACGCCCGCTGGCGCTCCGCGTCGAGTGCGGCCGACGGCTCCGGCGCTGCCCCCCCCAGCACGCGCTCCACGACCGCCTCGGGGAGGCGCTCCGCCGGGTCGATCTCCAGGAGCCCGTACCGCCACATCGTCTCCGGCCAGACGACGAGGTCGGGAAGCCGCGCGCCGGCCGCGAGGCCCTGCCGGGTGAGCGTGTCGTAGTGTTCGAGCACGTCGCCGGCGGCAGCCGGATCGTGCTTGAGTTCGGTGTCGATCGAACCCTGCACCAGGAGCACGTCGAGGAGCGGCGCGGTGGGCGACGGCGCCCCTGCCAAGCGCCACCCGCCATAGGCCAGCGCCATCCCCAGCACGGACCCTGCCACGGCGAGCGTCGGGAGGAGCCGATCCCGGGACGGTGTGGCCGCTTCCGGTGCGGTCGCCGTCACGCCACGGCCGGCCCCCACCTTGGAGACGAGCATGGCCAGCGCCGCCGCCACCGTCATCACCACGCCCCCCACGCCACACGCCCCGAACAGGTCGGCCACCTGCAACAGCGGCAGCACGCGCCACTGGGTGTGGCCCAGCGCACCGAGAGTGAACCCGCCGAGAAACCAGCCGCGGGCCTGCTCCACCCCGATCCAGGCCACCGGTGCCGCTACCACCAGCGGCCAGCGCCAGCACCACGTCATCCATCGCCCTGCCGCCACGAACAGGGGCAGCGTGCCGCCGAGGTAGGCCGCCAGGAGCACCCACCCGATGGCGGTGGCCGGATGGGGCAGTCGCAACCAGTGGATGGTGAGCAGCCAGTGGAGGAATCCCGCGCCCCACAGCGTGCCCCACGGAAGCGGGCCGGCATGCCGCACCAGACCCAACCAGGGGAGCGGCGCCAGCCACGCCAGCAGCCACACGTCGGCCGGCGGCTGGACGAGGAACATCGTCACCGCCCCGGCCACGGCCAGCCACCGCGGTCGCGCTGCCACCCGGGCGGCGGTGACTCCAGCGGGCGGACAGGCGTCGGTCATGCCGGGGCCGCTCCCTCGTCGGCGCGGAATGCAGCGAGTACGTCACCCGGCGCCACCTCGGCATCCTCGTCGATCCACTGCCGCACCAGGCACCCGGTGACGGGGGCCTCGAGGTCGAGCGTGGCTCCGCCAGCCACCAGTTCGACGACCCGGTCCCCTTCCACCACCAGCGCCCCCTCGGGCACCAGCCACAGCGACACCGCCGCCCGCACGCCGGGGTGCCCGAGATCAGGCACGACGAGGCGCTGGTCGGCCGGAGGCCGGGGGTCGGGCGAAGGTCCGCTCGGGGACGGCGTTGCTGCATCCATGCGGACACCATCCAGGGGCTGCGGCCCGCGTGCGGGACTGTCGTCCCGGCGGGTCGATTCCGTGGTCGCTAACGCTGCTCCCGCAGCCACGCCACCATCACCCGGCCCACGGCCTCCAGCGAGGCCGCCGAACAGTTGGCCGCGACGTCGCGGGTGGTATGCCAGTGCGGGTAGTCGAAATCGATGACGTCGCAGGTGGGGATCCGGGCGATGTTCCGCAGCGGCACGTGGTCGTCGTCGACCTGGTACCGCGGCCGGGGGACGAACTGCCGCACCCCGAGGCGAGCCGCGACCCCCCACAGCGATTCGACGACGGGGCGGGTGTCGTCCCAGTCGACACTCCGTTGCTCCTGCCAGATCTGGAGGTCGGCATCGCCCACCATGTCAAGGAGCACGCCACAGCGGTACCGGCGGCGGTCGGGCCCC
>RFRL01000275.1 GCA_009924545.1 Planctomycetia bacterium
TTCGGCGTCCGCGCCGTGCGGACGGCGACAGCGGTCGCCCCGCGATTCGCATGGGCGTCATCCTTCGGCGTCCGCGCCGTGCGGACGGCGACAGCGGTCGCCCCGCGACCGCGCCGTCGCCCCCGCGGTCGGGCGAAACGCCCGACCGCGGGGAGGCCGGCCGCCATCCGACCTTGCGGGTCGTACGGCTCACCGGCCGGGCAAAATGGAGGCGGCGGGAATCGAACCCGCGTCCCGTGATGTTTCGGTACGGACGTCTACGTGCGTATCCGGTCGATTTGGATCTCGTCCGCGCGTCCCCGGCCGGCAGGGTGCGTCGCGGACCAGCCCGGAACTTTTTTGACCCCGGCCGTACCAGGCGGTGAACCGGGGCGAGTCGGATTTGGCGACCGATTGGGAGGCCCTTCCGACTGGGGCCATCGCTCGGGGCTACTTAATTAAGCAGCCAGGGAAAACTGAGCTTCGGCAATTGAAGCTTGGTCGACTTTTAACGTGGCCAGCCGACCAACCACGGCACGCAATCCGGACCTCTGGCCATCCGGTCGAAACCAGTACGCCCCCGAGATCTTCCAGCGGGTCCGTCTTGCCGTCATCCGTTCGACCGGCGACCCGAGGATCGCAATCCCCCGGCGGTCCCGGCAAGCCACGGCGGAAGGACCCGTTTTCCGCCGTGGGCATCGCGATCGGAGGTGGTGACCTCTGGGCCGCCTGTCCGCCGACCCTACCATCCTAGCAAACCTCCCGGGTGGTATCGGTCGGACGGCGGACGGGGGGCCAATTCCGCTGAAAAACGTCTGCTCCTTCCCGGACTGACACCTGGCGGCGCTGGATACTCCAGGCAGCGGTGGCTCGGCTGCCACCCCCCAGAGCCGGTCGAGTTGACTCCCGATCGATGCCATCCGTACCCTCTCGATTGACGGCTGTTCTGGGCTCCGGAACCTCCCCCGCGACCGGTGCGACCCCACGATGAACCATTCGTTGAACCATTCATTCTCCACGCTCGTCGCGCTCATCCTCGCCTTCGTCGCCGCCGCCCCGGCGTCGGCCCAGGAGTGGGCCAAGAAGATGTTCGACGAGACCAGCCACAACTTCGGCACCGTGGCCCGGGGCGCGAAGACGGAACATCGCTTCGGTTTCAAGAACGTCTACAAGGAGGATCTCCACGTCGTCGGCGTGCGGACGAGCTGCGGCTGCACGTCGCCGACGGTCTCCAAGAACGACCTGAAGACGGGCGAGGAAGCCGAGATCATCGCCAAGTTCAACACCCACACCTTCGTCGGCCAGCATGGTGCCACGCTCACCGTGACCTTCGACAAGCCGTTTTACGCGGAGGTGCAACTCCGGGTCACCGGCAACATCCGTGGCGACGTCACCTTCAACCCGCCGTTCATCGATCTGGGCAACCTGGATCTGGGACAAGGGGCCGAACGTCAGGTACGGGTGGTGCGGGCGGGGAGTTTCCCCTGGGAGATCAAGGACGTCCGCAGCGTGAACTCCAACTTCGAGGTGGCCCTGTCGAAGCCGCAGCGCGACGGTGGGCAGTCGGCCTACGACCTCACCTTCCGGCTCAAGCCGGGGGCTCCCGCCGGCTACGTCAAAGGGCAGTTGATGCTCGTCACCAATGACCCGCGGGCGGTGCAGATCCCGATCGACGTCGAGGGTCGGGTCGTGGCGCCGGTGACGGTGAGCCCGCAGTTGCTGGCGATGGGGTCGGTCCCCAGCGGTGGCACGGTCACCAAGAACGTCGTCGTGAAGGCCAACCGCCCGTTCAAAGTGACCGGTGTCGACTGTGGGGACGGCTGCATCACGTGCCCGGCGAAGCCCGATCCGGCCGTGTTGCACATCCTCCCCGTGACCTTCACGGCGGGCGAGGCGGTGGGGCCGATCGAGCGGGAGTTGCGGATCTCCACCGACCTCGGCGAGGGCGCGGTGCCGAGTGTGCTCGTCCAGGCGACGGTCGAGCCGGCGGCCGGGGAGGCCGCGCCGCCGACTGCCCCTGCTGCCGCGGCGGCCGCGCTTTGACGGGCGCGTCCCTTTCGGCCGCGTCGCCCGGGAGCGTCGTCTCGCCGCGGACCATCCTGCCACCGGGGAGCCTCGGGGTACGCCGGCGAGGCCGACCCGGGGCGCGGCTCACCGTGAGGCGAGCGGCTGGTACGTCCGTGGTGGTGGCCCGCTGTAGAGCGACAGCGGGCGGATGAGGCGGTTGTCGCCGATCTGTTCGATGATGTGGGCCGTCCAGCCGCTCATCCGGGCGACGGCGAAGATCGGCGTGAACACCTTCACCGGCAGTCCGAGCGCGTGGTAGACGCGGTTGGGCCGCAGCCCCTTGCGGTCGAGCATGATCTGCTCGACGCGCCCAGCCAGCCCTTCCAGCCCCTCGTCGGGCGTGCCCCGGACGAGGTCGCGGCACAGGTCGGCGAGGAGTTTCGCGCGCACGTCGCCGTCCTTGTAGACGCGGTGGCCGAACCCCATCACCACGCGTCGGGCGGCGAACTGTTCCTCGAGCCACGCAGCAACGCGGTCGGTGCTCCCGATGGCCCCGAGCACCTCGAGCACCTTCTCGTTGGCCCCGCCGTGGAGCGGACCTTTGAGGGCGCCGATCGCCGCCACCACCCCCGAGTGCATGTCGGAACCGGTGGACACGACCGTGCGGGCGGCGAAGGTCGAGGCGTTGAACTCGTGTTCGGCATAGAGCACGAGGGTGGCACCGAAGGCGGTGACGGCGGCGGGTGACGGCACACGGCCGGTGAGGCGCTGGAGCAGCGCCGGAGCGAGCGACGCTCCGGGCCACGGTGCCACGGGCCGGCCGGCGACCAGGTCGAGCCACGCCGTCAGCAGGGCCGGCACTTGGCCGAGGAGCCGCTCCGCGGCCGCCACGAGCGCCTCTGGTGGGCCGGGGGTGTCGTCACGGGCGAGGAGGCCGAGCATGCTCACCCCCGTGCGCAGGGCGTCCATCGGCGTGGCGGCGGGTTCTCGCGCGGCGAGGAGCGCCAGGGCCTCGATCACCGTGCGGTCGAGCGCCGCGGCGGCCGAGCGGATCCGTTCCGCGAACGCCCGGTGCTGGGCCGCTGTGGGCAATTCGCCGTGGAGGAGGAGGTGGGCGACATCCTCGAAGTCGGCCGCGCGGGCGAGCGGTTCGATCCCGTAGCCACGGTACCGGAGGTCGCCGTCGAGCGAACAGATGGCGGTCCGGCCGGCGACCACCCCGGCCAGTCCGCGGGCCAGACCCGCATCGCCACGGGTGTTGTCAGCGGCGGTGGTCATGGTCGTGGCGCGCCATCGGGGTCGGCCGATGCGTCGAGGCCGTGCGCGGCCAGCCAACGTTCCGGATGCTGCGGGTCGTAGTCGAGCAGGTCGTAGAGCTCCGCGCGGGTCTGCATGGTGTCGACCAGCTCCTCCTGCGTGCCCTCCTCGGCGAGCACCGCCAGTCCCGCCTCCATGGCGGTCATCGCCAGCCGGAGGAGCGTCATCGGGTAGAGCACGGCGGCGAATCCCGCCGACTCGAGGTCGCCGCGGTCGAGGAGGGGGCCGACGCCGAACTCCGTCATGTTGGCCAGGAGCGGACACCGGCCGCGGAACGCCCCACCGACCGCGTGGAACTCCTCGCGCGAGGCGAGGGCTTCGGGGAACAGCCAGTCGGCACCTGCCACCCTGTAGGCTTCCAGCCGACCGAGGCACTCGTCGAGGCCGAGCACCCCCCGGGCGTCGGTGCGGGCGATGATCACGGTGGCCGGGTCGCGCCGTGCGGCAGCGGCAGCGGCAACCTTTTCGGCCATTTCCGTCGCCGTCACCAGGCGTTTGCCGGCGAGGTGACCGCAGCGCTTGCCGACCCCGACCTGGTCCTCGAGCTGGATCGCCGCCGCGCCGGCCTCCTCGAGGAGGCGGACGGTGAGGGCGACATCTTCCGGACCGCCGAAACCGGTGTCGGCATCGACGACCAGCGGGATCGTGACCGCGCGGGCCAGGATCCGGGTCTGCTCCACGAGTTGGGCCCTGGTGAAAAGCCCGACGTCGGGCACCGCCAGGCTCCCGGCGGAGAGGGCCGCGCCCGAGAGGTAGACCGCGTCGAAGCCGGTCGACTCCACGAGTTTGGCCGCGAGGGCCAGCGGCGCCCCCACGATGGCCACCTGCCCCGCCCCGACGGCGGCTCTCAGGGTCGAACCGCCCGCGGCCGTGGGAGGGCCTGCCGGGGCGGGTGCAGCAACTTCGGGTTCCATGGCTGCCACTGTATCCTGCCGGGGACTTCCCGTCGCCGGGGCTCCGTTCCACCCGGGCACGCGGTCGTGTCCCGGAAGCCGGCCATGCAGTCCACGGTCACCACGACAGGTCGTCCGGCGGTCACCCGCGGTCCATGGAGCGCTGTGGTCGAGTGGCTGGCGATCGGTCTGGTGTGCGCCGCGACGGGCGCCTGGCCGGTGCCCGACGTCAACGAGACGGTCTACCTCACCAAGGCGCGTCATGCCGCCGACCCGGCATGGGGACGCGGGGACTTTTTCCTCGAGACGCCCGATGCGCACGGGGTGTTCTTCCGGCTCATCGGCCCGCTCACCGTGGCGGTGCCGCTCGACTCGGCCGCGTGGATCGGCCGCTGGGCGGGCTGGCTCGCCGTCGCGGCCGGGTTCCGGCATGCCATCCAGCCGCTGGTGACCCCGGTGTGGGCCCGCGTCGTGGCCGCGGCGCTGTTCGCGCTGGCGCTGCG
>RFRL01000276.1 GCA_009924545.1 Planctomycetia bacterium
CGGCGCCGACATCCTGCGTGCCTGAAACACGGTGGTGCGGAAGCGCGGGGCGCGATACGAGGGAAAGTTCATGACGCACTCCTTGTCTGACGAGTGACTTTTGACGGGAGATGGGTGAGCGGCTTGGCGAATGGGTGGTTCACCGATTGCATCGCGGGCATCGACCGACTGAAAAATGGTTCGAGGTTGTGTGGTTGTGTGCTGCCCAGTACCGCGGACCATGCAGTGGGCGGGACGTGGTCGCCCGCCGCGGCCGCTGCCCGGGGTCGGCGCGGAGTTCAAACGAGGAACAGGATCGAAACGAAGGCGACGATCGGGAGCAGGCAGAGGACGACATCACGAACCGTGAAGCCGGAGGACGCCGGAGAAACCGCGGTGGCCGCGAGAGTGGACATGTGTTCACCTATGGAAATGCGCGTCTTCGAGTGGGACGGGAAACCGGGGAAAATCAGAGAAGCGGCCGGTGGCTTCGGACGATCAGCACGACACCAGCGGCAACGTCAGACCCAGCGGAGAAGCCGAGTCCATCTGCTTGAACGAGTCACGACGCAGCTGCATCGGCTCTTCGACGATGTTCTTGATCCAGCGGATGCGCTTCGCTTCCGGCACCGAGGGCTGGTCGTCCTGGACCGGAACCGACACCGAGGTCGACGACCGGGTGACGTCCACATCGGCCCGGTTCATGCCCGTGAACAAGATGAGGCAGCACACCGCGAGACCGGCGAGAGCGCCCGATCCAGCGAGAGAGCCTCCGACACTCGACAGCAGCCCGAAGAAGCGGTCGGACGGCAAGCTGCTCTGCGTGGTCTCGGGAACGGTGGGGAGCATGGGTTACCTCGGTGGTAGACCACCGCGAGCACCCGCCTGCATCCAACCTCGAGAAGAACCGCCGACCGAAAAGCACCTGACCGGATACTGCACAACGGACTTCGCTCACCAACCATACGAGCGAGAAAACCAGCTTCCCTCGGCACGAGCCCGAGGCCAAGAACGCAGCACACCGGAAAGAAGGTCATTGGTTCCGCAAGAAGCAGAACACATTGACGGGTGCTAGCAGTAGCGGTTCCTGGATTAAGAAGGCGTTGATTGGTTTTGTTTTTTGCCCCGCCGCGATGCGGGCCAACCGGAGGGAATGTATGGGATCGTGGTTTCGCCGTCAACAACTGTTCTTAAAACTCACATCACGCTAACACAAGTAGATGAAAAAGCTTGTTTCTGGCCGAGAGATTCGATTTTGGAATTTGCACAAAAACGCAAACGTATTGCATCGAGGCGGCAGTGGTCGGCTCCCGGGAGCCCAGGTCGGGGCCTGGAGACTGGATTCGGCCAACCGGACGACGGGAAAGGAGCTCGCGGCTTGGCGGTCAAGATGCTGGAAAACCGCTGTTTTCTGCGAGCGCCGGGCATCAAACTAGGCGCATGTTCACGTTGTGCGCATCGCCGCCGGCGGCGGCTCGGAGCGGCTTTTGTGGGCTCGAGTCGGCGGCGTTCAAAAGACCGGCTCCTGGGAAGTTTTTTCGTGCCCACACCCACGGCCCGGTTTTGCGTTGGATGAGTTTCCCGCGTTCCACGCGGGAAAACCGGCTGGATGGTGGCCGCGGGCCGTGGCGGCAGTCGGGGGATCGGGCCACCGTGGCGCGCTGCGGAGCCGGCGATTGCGGCTGCGGCGCGGACCGCCGTATCCTGCGCTCGCGCCGCGGCCCGGAGAGCTCGTGCATGCCCCTGGTCGATCTCGATCTCGTGCAAACGCTCGCCGTGGGCGGAATGACGCTGTTTTTCGGCATCGGGATCGTCCGTGCGATCCCGGCACTGCAGCGCTCCAACGTGCCGGCGGCGGTGATCGGGGGGCTCGTGGTCGCGGCCCTGGTGACCCTGGCCCGGGTCACCGGCCTGGCGCGCGTCGGTTTCGACACCAGCCTGCAAACGCCATTGATGACGGCGTTTTTCACGTCGATCGGACTCAGTGCCGGGTTTTCGCTGCTGCGTGCCGGGAGCGGGCAGGCACTGCGGTTCCTGGCGCTGGCGAGCGTGCTCGCCGTGGTGCAGAACGCCATCGGCATCGGCGTGGCCCTGGCCTGCGGGGAGCGGCCGCTCCTCGGCGTACTCATCAGTTCCACGGCGCTGGCGGGGGGCCCGGCGACGGCGCTGGCCTTCGCGCCGCAGTTCGCCGCTGCCGGGGTTCCGGCTGCCGAGGCTCTGGCGATCGCGGCGGCGATGGCCGGGATCGTGCTCGGCGGCCTCCTCGGTGGTCCGATCGCCACGCACCTCCTCGAGCGGAACGGCCTGCGTGGCCCGGGCGCCGCCCGCTCCCCGGGCCCCCCGGCGCCCCCCTCGGAGCCTGGCCGCGCGGCCCACGAACCCGACTCCGGCACGGCCGCGGGCGACGAGGCAGAAGAGGAGGGGGGGGTGCGCGACGCCCTCAAGGCGCTCACCGTGCTGCTGGTGGCGATGGCCGCCGGAGGGGTGATCAGTGCCGGATTCGCCGCCGCGGGGCTGACCCTGCCGGGGTACGTGGGGGCGATGCTCGCCGGTGCCGTGGCCCGCAACATCGACGATGCCACCGGGTGGATCGGCATTCCCCACGACCTGGCGGCGCGGATCGGGTCGGTGTGCCTGACGCTGTTCCTCACCATCGCCCTGGCCAACCTCCGGCTGTGGGAGCTGGCCGCGCTGGCGACGCCGCTGTTGGTCAACCTCGCGCTGCAGGCAGTCGCGGTGGCCCTGTTCTGCCGGTGGCTCGTGTTCCCGCTGATGGGCCGCGACTACGACGCGGCGGTGATGACCGGCGGGTTCACGGGGTTCATGCTCGGCACCACGGCCAACGCCATGGCGGTGATGCACACCCTCGTCGATCGCTTCGGACCGGCCCCGCGGGCCTTCGTGGTGGCGCCAATCGTGGGTGCGTTTTTCATCGACTTCACCAACGCCATCGTCATCACCACCTTCTTGAGCCTGCTGTCCTGAGCGTGCGGGAGGGCGTGGGCGGCGGCGGCTCGAGCTTCCCTACCCCCTGAAGGGGATTCCCCGACCCCGCGTCGCTTGCCGGGCGCTTGCCGGTTGGCCACCGAACTGGTTTCCTATTCATGGTGTTCCGTCGGGTGGCGACGGGCCACGTTCAGCGTTCACGTCCAGCGGAGAGGGTTTCATGGCAGCGCGTCCGGATCAGGGATCGGCTTTTTCGTCCGCCATGGACGGCAGCTGGTGCGGCAGGTGGTTGACCCACGCCCTCGTGGCGCTCGCCATGGGGCCGGTGATGGGCATGGCTGCTGCCCGGGCCCAGACGCCTGTCGCCAAGCCGGCCCCGCAACCGGCGGTCGTCACGGAGGAGACGGTGACGGTCGTGGAGGTGGTTGAACTGCCGGCCGAACTGATGGCCGCGATCACGCGCGAGCAGGAAGCCACCCTCGAGGCCTTCAACTCCGGCGACGCCACCGCCCTCGGGGCGCTGTTCATGGAAAAGGGGGAATTGATCGACGAGAACGGCACACTGACCAGCGGCCGAAAGGCAATCACCGAGCTGTTCCAGGCGTTTTTCCAGCGTTTCCCCAAGGCCAACCTGCAGATGGAGGTGACGGGGTTGCGCCAGGTGGGGGAGGGCCTGGCGGTCGAGGAGGGGATCCGGCTGATCACCGTCGACGAGGGTCAGACGGCCGCCCAGCTCCGCTACGTCGCGGTGCGCGACAAGGTTGGCGATGCCTGGCCGATCGCCTCCTACCGCGAGTTCGCCGATGACCCCCTGCCCACACCGCAGGAGATGTTGCTGCCGGTGTCGTGGCTGGTGGGCGAATGGATCGACGAGAGCCCGGAGGGGCGGACCGAGGTCAGCTATCGCTGGAGCGAGGATGGCAACTTCCTCGTCGGCGAGTACACGCTGGCGATCGGTGGGCAGGCGATCTCGAAGAGCGCGCAGCGTATCGGCTACGACCCCGTCGAAGGTGTGCTGCGGAGCTGGACGTTCGATTCCGATGGCGGTTTCAGTGAAGGGGAGTGGACCCCGGTCGAAACGGGGTGGATCGTCAAATCGGAGGCCACGCTGCCTGACGCCACCACCGGGTCGGCGACCGTGGAGATCACGCCGGTCGATGCCGACCACTTCGTGATCCGCTCGAGCGACCGCATCGTCGGCGGCGTGGAGGAGCCCGATTTCGAGCTCAAGATCGCCCGCCGGCCGCCGGCGCCACAAGGGGGTGCCGCACCCGAAACCAAGCCGGCCGCGCCGGCCGTGCCCGCGGAACCGCCGCGGGCGAAGTGAGCAGTGCGTGGAACCGCACGGCACGGATCGCCGTGTGACCTGTGACCGGGCGATGGCGGAGTGGGTGGAGGAGTGGTTTGTTGTGTCCGGGGATGACGACCGGGGAGCTGTTGCAGGTCGTGCTTTCGGTTCGTTTTTGGGCTGTTTGGGCTTTCTGGATTCCTTTCTTGGGGCTGTGCTGACATGACGCGGTTTTCACTCGGCTGCTGCGTGGTTTCGTGTGCCTTCGTGGCGATGGCGACCACCGAGGCTTCCCCGCCCCGCGGAGCCGGAGGTGGCGGTGCCCGGCCCTCCATGGGGCGGGTTGGCGGGGGAGGTGCCAGGCCGCAGGCGCCGCAGATGTCGCGGCCCAGTCCCGGCATGCAGCGGCCCAGCATGCCGCAGATGTCGCGCCCCAGCCCCGGCATGCAGCGGCCCAGCATGCCGCAGATG
>RFRL01000277.1 GCA_009924545.1 Planctomycetia bacterium
TCCCCGTATTGCTACGGTTCTCGCTCGACTTGCATGCCTAATCCACGCCGCCAACGTTCACTCTGAGCCAGAATCAAACCCTTCAATTGATTTGGTTCGTCGCCACCGCTCCAATTCTCCGACGGCCAGATCTGATTGACTCAGACGGCCCTCAGCGCATCGGACGCGAGGAAATTTCGCCAGACCCAGAAAGGGCCTATCTGTCCCTGTTTCTGCCGAACAGACGCCTCCAAAACCACCCAAAGAGGGTGGCCAAGAGCGTCCTTCGGCGCCGGTCACGATCGCGTGCCGGCCGAAACCGAAAGAGATCGAACTGCCAAATTGTCAATGAGCTACCGACGACAGACCCCCAAGGGATCGTCGTTCAGATGTCTACGAGGTTAGCAGGGTTTCGGTTCGCGTCAACCGTTTCTTTTTCAATCCGGGGGCCGGAGGAACGCTACAACCGCGAATTCGTTGAATTTTCGACAAAAATCCCCTCCTCCTCACGGTCCCCGCTCGGCCTCGAGAACCACCGGAATCTCCAGCCGTCGTCCTTCCCGCTCCACGGCCAAAAGGACCGTTTCCCCCGCATCCTTCGTTTCGATCGCGGAAAGGAAGTCGTCGGCAGTTTTCACTGCCTGCCCACTGACCGCCAAAATCAGATCCGCACCGCGGCGGTCTACCCGCTCGAATTCCGCGAGAAACGGCCCTTGCCGCCGGCGTTCACGGACGATGCGGAAGCCACGGATCCCGGAGCGCTCGGCGGGCCCATCCGGCGTCAACGCCGCCACCAGCAAACCACGATCCGTCTGATACACCCGGGAAATTCCCGCATCGGGACGCATCACCTTGCCCTGCTCGATCAACTGGGGGACCACGCGTGCCAGTGTCCCCACAGGGATCGCGAACCCCACGCCGGAGTGCTGTCCGGTGCGACTGGCGATCGCCGTGTTCATGCCGATCAGGCGACTGGAACTGTCAACGAGCGGCCCCCCGGAGTTGCCCGGGTTGATGGCGGCGTCGGTTTGGATGATCGACTTGATGGTCCGTCCGCTCCGGGTGGGCAGCGAGCGATTGAGGCTGGAAATGATGCCTGTGGTGAGAGTTCGTTCGAGGCCGAACGGATTGCCGATCGCGAACACCCGTTGCCCCACGAGCAGATCGTTCGACGTTCCGAACGTCACCGGGACCAGCAACTCCGACGGCGACTCAAGACGAATCACGGCCACGTCGGTGGCCACGTCGAAGCCCACCAGGGTCGCGGTGTGATCGGAGCCGTCGAAGAGCATGGCGCGGATCTCCTTGGCCCCTTCGACGACATGGTAATTGGTGAGCACATGGCCACGGCCGTCGAGCACGATCCCCGATCCGGCCCCCTCCGACGGAACCTCGAGAAAGAACAGCCCGGCCGGAACCGTTGAGCGCGTCGTGATGTTGACCACACTGCGGTTGACCGCTTCGTAGACGGCGATGTTGGTCCGCTCATCCGGAGTGAGCACTCGCGGTGATGCCACCGGCTCCACCACTTGGGACCAGGCGTTGCCGACCGGTGCCATGGTCGCCAACCAGACGACGGCCCGGGCAGCACCCCAAGATCCCCGAATCGAACACGGACGCATGATCTGCATGGCTCATCCCCGCCGACGGAAAGAGTGACCGGCAACCGGCCCGGCTGGCGACTGCCGTGTGACCGGGACTTTGAGTATCGCGGTCGATCCGCCGCGGACCAACCCGATCTTGCCCCGACACGGTCGGTGAAAACCCATTCAACCCCGCAAATCCGCGGCAGAACGACGTTGGCTTGGAAAGCCGTGGCAAATATGCTTGCGGGAAGGTCTACCGACCCGAAGCCATCCCGTGCCCCGCCCGGAGGGACCATGTCGACCCGACACCCGATCGGACGCCCGCTGATCGCGTCCGCCACGTCCTTGATCACCTCCTTGATCAAAGAGGCCTTCCCGCCGCGGAACGGGCACGCCCCCCGCCGCTGCCGTGCTGCCACGGGTACGGCGACCCCTCTCTTCGTCGGCTGCCTGCTGCTCGGGTCGGCCACCGCCGCAGCACTGGCCGCTGACGGTCCGGCCCGCGTGACCTTCGTCGAGCGCTTCCAGCGGGACGAATTGTCGCCCGTTGTCACGGCGATCGGGGTCCGCGGCTCGGCTCAACCCCGCGAGGCCGAAGCGGCCCAGATCATGGTGCTGTTCGACACCTCGGCGAGTCAATCGGGGTCGCACCGGCAAAACGCGCTGGTGGCGCTCGACGCGCTCGTGAGCAAGTGCCGGCCGACCGATCGCGTGTTCCTCGCCGCTGCCGACGTCGCTTGCGTGCCCCTGTCGAAGCGCTTCGATGCCCCGGGCGGTGAAGACCTCCGCGCCGCGCGGCAGGGTCTCGCGGAGCGGACGCCGCTGGGTTCCACGGACGTCGTGGCGATCCTCGAGGAGGCCATGAAGCTATTCGCGCCCGGTGCGGCGCAGCGGACCATCGTTTACATCGGCGACGGTCCGGGTTTGTCGGGACTCGACGGTGTCGAGTACCGGAGGATGCTCGAGGGCTTGCGCGGACGGAGGATCAGCGTCGCCGCCCTGGGGATCGGTCCCGAAGTCAATTGGCCCTGCCTCGCCGCCCTCGCCAATGCCACCGGCGGCGTGCTCCTGACCTCCGACGCCACCACGACGCCAGCCGACATCGGGGCCCGCATGGCGGGCTTGGCGGTGGCACCGGTGTCGTGGCCGGAAGACACCATGCTGTCGTCGACGGTGGCCGACGCCCGGCTGAAACTGCTGCCGGAGCAGGTGCCGCCCCTGCGGGGTGACCGCGACTCGGTGGTCATCGTCGTCGGCCCGCTGGCGGAACCGCGCCTCGACTTCGTGGTGGAAACCTCGGCGGCCGGCGGCCTCGTCCAAAAGCAGGTGACGCTCCCGGTGCCCGACGCGCCGAACCGCCCTGACAACGCCTACCTCGAGGAGCTCGCCCGCAACGCCTTCGACACGTCGGGCATGTTCCTCCCCACGCTGGGCCGGGAGGGCCTCGACGTGGCCCGCACCTTCATTCGCGGTGAGGCCGCGACGCTCGCCACCCTCTCCCGGCAGGCCGAAGTCTCGGGTGCCCATGGCTCGGCGATGCGGCTGGCGTTCGCGGCCCTCCGCCGCGATCCCGACAACACCGAAGCGGCCGTGGTGTTCACCGCCGCCCAGAAGAGCATTGCCGCCGGCACTCGCGTGGCGCAGGCCGGCGACGACCCCTTCGCCCCCACCGAACCGGCCGCGGAGCCGAATCCCGCGCCGGCCGAACCGGGTAACGACCCCCTGCTCATCGAGGAACCGCCCCCCGCTCCGCGCCCGGGGCGGGCTACGATCGAGTCGGAGGACGAGCCTCTGCCGGAGCCGCTGCCCCGCGCGGAACCGGCCACGCTGCCGGATGGCGCGCTGGCCGACGATGGCTCATGGGCAGGCGACGACGGCGCGGTCCGCATCCCTCCGACGGCCGGCGCTGAACTGGCGGAACTTTCCCGGATGCGGAAGGTGCGTGCCCAGCGCCTGGAGCAGGAGACCGCCGTCCGCCTCCGTTCGGCGCGACAGGTCTGTGCCGTCGATCCCGACCGGGCCCGCACCGACCTCAAGGATCTCCAGCGGCTCGTATTGTCGTCGGACGACCTCGAGCCCACCACGCGCGATCGGCTCAACCGGCAGATCGAGATCGGTATCCGTGATGCGATCGTCCGGGCACGGGAAAAAACGGAGCACGATCTCGCGGCAGACCGCAATCGGGCCATCGGCATGGAGCGGGCCAGGCTCGACGGTGAACTGCGCCGTCGCGAGGAGCGTTTCAAGCAACTCGCCGAGCGCTACCACTCGCTCGTGGAGGAGGGGATCCGGGTCGGTTTCCAACAGCCCACCGATGCTTTCACCGAGGCCGAGCGGGTGGTGGGACGGGAGATGGCCGAACAGGCCCCCTGGCTGTACGCGAACCGGGGCATGCCGATGCCGGCCCGGGAAGTGGCTGTCACCGCCCCGCTGGTGGCGCGGATCCTCGACTACCACGCGGAGAACACCCGCGTCCGTCGCGACATGGAGCGGGGCTTCATGGATTCCCTGCACCTCGCCGACGTGGCGGCGATCCCGTTTCCCGACGAACCGCCGGTGATCTACCCCAGCGCCGCGCGGTGGCAGGAGATCACGCGGCTGCGCGAGAAGTACAAATCGGTCGATCTCGCCAATCCCGGGAGCGCCGAGAAGAAGATCTATGACGCACTCGACAAGCCGGTGGAGAGCCTGGAGTTCAACGAGACGCCGCTGCGTGACGTGATCTCGCAGCTGCAGGATTCCCAGGGGATCCCCATCCAGGTCGACACGAAGGCCCTCGAGGAAGCGGGCCTCGACCTCGATGCCCCGGTGACACGCAACCTCTCGGGCGTGTCGCTCCGGTCGGCCCTCCGGCTGATCCTCGGCGACCTCGACATGACCTACCTGATCAAAGACGAAGTGCTGCTCATCACCACCAAGGAGAAGGCTGCCGAGAACCTCATCGTGAAGGTTTACCCAGTGGCCGACCTGGTGATGCCACTCAACTCAGCCGGCGGTGTGAATCCGTTCCAGCAGGTCGGCCGGCGAGCGGGCGAAGTCGGCACTCGACAGCAGGGCCCGCTCCACGTCGCTGGCCGGCTTGCCG
>RFRL01000278.1 GCA_009924545.1 Planctomycetia bacterium
GCAGTTCGAGGTGATGCACCCCGCAAACTCAATCGCGCTTGGTATCGACCGCAATAACGCGCATACGCAGATCGGCGGCATGTACCACTATCACGGGCTGCCAAGTGGACTCTTGGCACAACGAATGAGCGCCGACCAGGCTCACGCGATGCAGCTCGTCGGCTATGCGGCTGACGGGTATCCGATTTACGGGCCAGAATGCCCCGCTGCTCCTGATGACTTGGAGAGTCCGCTGCGGCGACTGCGGTCCAGCTATCGGCTCTCCGCGGCACCGCGGCAGGGAGGGCCCGGCGGCAAGCCCGATGGTCGTTTCGTCGAAGACTATATCTATGACCCCGAATACGGCGACCTCGATCAGTGCAACGGTCGCTTCGGAGTCACACCGGAGTTCCCAGGAGGAACGTACTACTACGCCCTGACCGATGGGTTTCCGTCGATTCCCCGCTTTTTTCATGGCATCCCGGACCAGGCCCGCCGCCGGGAGCGTCTGCCCCAGTGCCGCCTGAACTGCGAGGGTATCGAGGAACCGGCTAATCAGAGGTGATGTCGCGATTGACGTGCGACACCGACGCAATTCTTGTGGGCACTATGGCCGGTATGCCGAAGGATCAGAGTGCGAACCATGCAATGCAGCGGACTCACAATAAAACCTGGCAGTGCGGTTCGCCCAAGGTCGCGAGCCGCTGATCGTTATCGTGGTGCTGTGTGAAGAAAAACATGTTTGATAACGAATGCGTGCTAAACGAATTCATGGTCCAGTACCTGCACCTGCTTGTCGCTGACATCGACGAAGCTGATCTCGATCATCAACCCGTTGATGGATTCAATCCACCTCGTTGGATCCTCGGTCATCTAGCTGTCTATACAGACTATGCGTTACGTGCAACTGGCGCGAGATTCCACTGCCCCAAGCAGTGGCACCGGAACTTTGCGAGGGGAACTAAGGGAGATCAGAGACCAGAAGATCTGCCGACCAAGAAGGACTTGATCGAAAAAATCGTCTCAGGATTCTCAACCGTCCGTGACCGAGCCCGGCAAATGGACCACTCGGATACAGAATCACGACATTCCGTACCATTTTTGTCTTCCACTCCGCTAACTACTGTCGGTCATGTAGTTTCACATCTAATGACCACCCACTTCGCAGGGCACTTGGGACAATTGTCTGCGTGGCGGCGAATTTGCGGACGCCCTCCCGTCGAACCGACTCAGCCCGAAGGCACTACCGACGAGGCAGCATAAGCAAAAAATGCACGCGAGATGCGGGTCGCGCGTTTCCTGATGGTGAGTCACTTGGCCGCAACCGCGTGATTTTGGTCGTCGGCCTTTGAGGTAGTCGCTCGGTTACGGCGGTCGTTCGGCGAAGGAGAGTTTGCGCGTGTTGGAGGGTGAGCGAGCGACAACTCCGGTTCATCACCGAGTCGCGGAGGCTGTGTCCGTCGCAGCCCACGCGTACCCGCTCCTGCTGATGGGCGGTGGACTGACTTTCGTGGGCCTGCTCGCCGTTGGACCGCGTCGGAAAGACGGCCCCGAGTTGTGGATCTGACTACCCGCGGGGCTGGCACTGTACCAGTAGGTGGCGAGAAAGGGTGATCGGCCGCGTGCCGGTCAGCCGACCCTGCGCAGCCACCAGCGGGTGGCGAGGCAGCGGTAGCCGAACATGAACTGCAGGTTCGGCCACGAGAACAGCGCGCGGGTGACGAGGCCCCACGCGCCGTGCTTGTGCTCGTATTCGATGTGCTCGCGGATCTCGGTGCGGTGGCTGTCGAGCGGCACGAACCGGTGGGTGTGTTCCCATTTCGCCGCCGGTCCCTCCGCCTGGATGTCGGTGAAACCGTCGGGGTGAACGTCGCGATGGACCGCGGTCCACCGCAGCGGCAGCGGCCCCACCCAGAGCGTGAACCGGCTCACCGAGCCCTCGGCGAGCGGTTCGATGGAGTGGAGCTGCACGATCGTCGGCGGCGGGGTGAGGCGCACAAGGGCGCTGGTGTCGCGGTGGAAGGCGCGCACGGCGGCGATCGGCGCGGCGACCGTGAAGCGGTAGTCGAAGACCGGCATGGGGAGCGTCCGTGGGGATCAGGCGGTCGGCGCACGCCGCGGCCCCGACAGCAGGCGGCCGATCCACGTGTCGCGGACGATGAGGCGATAGCTCACCAACAGTATGGACGTGACGACCACGACGAGGAGGAGGAACTTGGCGAACCCGGGCCAGGGCACGTCGCGGAGGATCCCCTGGCCGGCGATCACCAGCGGCATGTGCATGAGGTACATCCAGTACGACGCGTCGGCGACAAAGCGCACGGTCGGCCGGGCCCGGTTGCACCACCGACCGGACAATCCCACCAGCGCCAGCGACACCAGCCACGGATATGCCGCCTGTGCCGCCACTCCCGCCGGCCGCAGTCTGCCGCCGAGGAAGCCGGCCGGGAACGCCACGAGGATGGCCAGCGCCAGCATCAACCACGGCCGTCGGCTCCAGGATGCGAGCCGCTCGGACGTGCCGTCGCCGCGGGAAAAGGCCGCCGCGCCGCAGGCGAAGAACAGGCCGTAGTACACGAGCAGGTGGGGTGCCGGGAGCAACCCGGTGGCGGTGTCGGGGCCGAACAGTCCTGCCATGAACCACTGCGGCACGGGCGTGAGCGCGACGCACCACGGCGCGGCGCGCCCCGGCCCCGGGCCGCGATCGAGGAACCGGGCCCACACGGCGAACGCCATCACCAGCCAGCAGAGGTACCACAGGAACCACAGGTGCTGGAGCACGGGCGTGGTGAACAGCCCGACGGTCAGCCGACCGAGGCGGATCGTGAACCGTGGCGACGCGAGCCAGGCCCGGTAGCGGTCGACGAGCGTGCCCACGACCGGGCCGGCTGCGGGCCCCGGTCCGACGGCCACGAGCCATTCCCGCGTCGCTGCCCGGCCCGCGGCGAGGTCTTCGGCGTCGATCGGTGGGAGGCGGAGGAGTCGGAGGATGAATTCGGTCGTTTCACCGTCGGTGGCGGTCGCATCGACCGGCCGCAAGCCGCTTTCGTTGCGGACCGTGGGATCGGCGCCGCGGTCGACGAGGAGCTTGGCCAGCGCCGGCCGCCCCATGAAGGCGGCACTGTGCAGCGCCGTGTTGCCCTGGCGGTCGGAGGCCGCGACGTCGGCACCGGCGTCGAGGAGCCGGGCAACCAACGCCTCGTCGCCGAGGAGCACGGCCCACTGGAGTGGCGGCAGGAAAAACTCGGCATCGCGGGCCGCGCGGCGGTCGGGGTCGGCGAGGAATCGGGTGATCGCCTCCTCATCGGCCGCGCGGATGGCTGCGACGAGCGTGTCGGGTGCGGCTGCGCGGCCCGGTGGTCGCTGCACCCACACCGCCGACCACCACAACAGCGGCACGACGGTGACCAGCGACAGGGCCAGCGGCGCCAGGATCCGTGCGGCGCGTTGCCGGAGCAGCGCGGCCAGGCCGCGGCGCCGGTAGACGAGCATCGTGAAGCAGCCACTGACGAGGAAGAACAGCGGCATCCGGAAGCCGTGGACGAGGCCGACGAACAGGCCGTAGAGCGGACTCTGCCGCGAGTCCTGCACCGGCCACGCCCCGGGGAAAAACGACAGCGCCGCGTGGAGCGCGATCCCGAGGAGCATCGCCAACGCCCGCAAGCTGTCGAGATCGTGACGCCGCGCGGTGTCGGCCGTCGGCGGCGCGGTGGTCGGCGGAGTGGCCATGGCACGGTCACCTTCCGTGGTGGTGAGGGCAGGCCGGGATGGGCCACGCGTTCGATTCCTACCGTGTGAGGCCGGGGCTCAGCGCTGGCACTGGGTCAGCCGGCGAGGGCGGCGGCGGGGGTTTCGGAGGCGAGCCGGTCGATCATGTCGCGGCAGGCGCGATCGACGGCGGTTTGCCACTGGCCGGTGGCCAGGCCGGCGTTCATCTCCGGCCGGGCGTGGGCGAAGATCACGTCGCGGGCGCTGACCACCAGGGCACCCAGCCCATCGCCGTGAAAGGCGCCGCGCACGTCGGCGGCCCGACCCCCTTGGCGGCCGAAGCCGGGCACGAGGATCCAGGCGTGGGGCATGGCGGCACGGAGGGCGTCGAGCTGGCGCGGCCACGTCGCCCCGACGACGGCGCCGACCGCACCGTAGCGTTGCCCGGCGGCAGACGCGGCGGCGAGGTGTTCCACGCCGGCGGCGACGTGCTCGTAGATCGTCTTGCCGCCGGTCTCGAGATCCTGGAAGTCGCGGCTGCCGGGGTTCGACGTTTTCACCAGCACGAACACCCCCGCGTGCCGGGCGCTGGCGGCCTTGGCGAACGGCTCGAGGGCATCGAGACCGAGGTAGGGGTTCACGGTGAGGGCGTCGGTGCCCCAGGCGCCGCCGAGCCAGCCGTCGGCATAGCTCTCGGCGGTGGAGCCGATGTCGTTGCGCTTGCCGTCGGCGAGCACGAGGAGCCCGCGGCTGCGCGCGTGGGCGATGACGCTCGCCAGGGCCATGATCCCGTGGGGCCCGAGGGCCTCGAAGCAGGCGAGCTGTGGTTTGACGATCGGCACGAGGGGGGCCACGACGTCAACCACGTCGTTGCAGAAGCGGGTGTAGGTGGCGGCGATCGTGGCCGGATCGGTGGTCGGGCC
>RFRL01000279.1 GCA_009924545.1 Planctomycetia bacterium
CGGGCGACACGAGGAGCACGTGCCCGCCGCGCGGTGCGACTTCGAGGCGCACGGCGTCGACCCACGCCGCGAGCGCCGCCTTGCCGACGCTGTAGGGGCCCATCCAGGGGATGACGATCTTGCCGGCGAGGCTGCCGATGTAGACGAGATGGCCGGAGGCGGCGATGACGTCATCGGCGACCGCCTGGGTGATTTCCACGGCCGTGAGGAGGTTCGCCTCCACCGCCGCCGCGAGGGCTGCCGGTGGGGTGTCGAGGGTCCGCGCCCGCCCCGACCGGCCGACGCAGAAGAACAGGTCGTCGATCCCGCCGAAGCGCCGCCAAGCCTCGCCCGCCACCCGGCCCCCTTCGCCGGGGCGGGCGAGATCGGCAGCCACGCCGCAGATCCGAGCCGGCACCGGAGCCGCGTCGGCACCGCGCGGCGCCGCGACGGGCTCAATCTCCTCGAGCCCCAGGCGGACGCTTTCCCCGGAGCGGCCGACGATGAGCACGCGGCAGCCGGCCGCCACGAGACGGCGGGCCATCACCAGCCCGAAGCCGGTCGTGCCCCCCGCTACGATCACCCGTCGATCCTTCCAGTCTGTGCGCATGGCGGGAGTCTAGCGGCCCGTGGCCAAAGTCCCTCCGTGGCCTTTGTCCACACGAGAACTTCCAGTGGGTGCGGCTGCCGTGCAGCCGATTCACGGGAGCTGCGCTCCCGGCACCTCATCCCTGAGGTGCTGCAGGCTGTTTGTCCACAGCCTGCTAGCGGCCCGGAGGCGGCATCGGCCGATTCACGCGGGCCAGCGCGAGCCTT
Source organism: Planctomycetia bacterium (assembly GCA_009924545.1). Taxonomy (GTDB): domain Bacteria; phylum Planctomycetota; class Planctomycetia; order Pirellulales; family UBA1268; genus F1-20-MAGs016. The sequence goes on from RFRL01000279.1 coordinate 796, forward strand.
CCGGGCGCCGCGGGGTACATTGTCGCTCCGCCCTCCCGCTCCGTCCCGCCAGCCTCCGGAGCCGCGCATGCCCGCCCCCGAGTTGCCCACCGAGTCCCGGACCGCCGAATCCCGGATTTCGGCCCCGACTTCCGCCCCGAGCGGGCCAGCCCGGGGGGCCGCGGCCGATCCGGTGCGGACCAAGGTCGTCGCCACTCTCGGCCCCGCGTCGCGCACTCCGGAGGGGATCCGCGCGCTCATCGAGGCGGGCGTCGACGTGTTCCGCCTCAACATGGCCCACGGCACCCTCGACGAGCACGCCGCCGTCCTGGCGGCGATCCGTGCCGTGTCGGACGAGTTGCACCGGCCGGTGGGGGTGCTCGTCGATCTCGCCGGGCCCAAGATCCGCCTCGGCGAACTCCCCGGCGGCGCGGTCGACTGTGTCGAGGGGACCCGCATCCGTTTCATCCGCGGGACCACCAGCGACCGCCCCGACGAGTTCGTCACCAGTTACGCCCCGCTCGTCGATGAACTGGCCGCGGGCGACTCGGTGATGCTCGCCGACGGCACGATCAGCCTCGTGGTCGAGGAGCGCACGGCGGAGGCGGCGGTGTGCCGGGTGATCCAGGGGGGTACGGTGCGCAGTCGCCAGGGGGTGAACCTCCCGGGGGCGCGGCTCTCGGTGGCGTCGCTCTCCCCCGCCGACTGGCAGCATGCGGAGTGGGCGGCGGCCGCCGGGGCCGACTTCGTCAGCCTGTCTTTCGTGCGCTCGGCGGTCGAGGTCCGGCTCCTCAAGGAGTTGCTCCGCACCCGGGGCTCGGCGGCCCGCGTGGTCGCCAAGATCGAGAAGCGCGAAGCACTCGAGGCGCTGGAGGCGATCGTCGACGCCGCCGACGTGGTGATGGTGGCCCGGGGCGATCTCGGCGTGGAGATCGACGTGGCCACGATGCCGATGATGCAGAAGCGGATCATCCGCTGCTGCCAGCGGTTCCAGAAGCCGGTCATCGTGGCCACGCAGATGCTCGACAGCATGCAGCAGTCGCGGCGGCCGACGCGGGCCGAGGCCACCGACGTGGCCAACGCCATCCTCGACGGAGCCGATGCCTGCATGCTCTCGGGCGAGACGGCGATCGGGGCCCATCCGCGCCTCGTGGTCGACATGATGCGGCGCATCGCCCGGGCCACCGAGGAGCTCTATCTCGACGACCGCCGGCGTCTCCTCGAGCAGGGGCAGGCCGCCGCCCCGGGGGGCATCGGTGAACTGCCCCCCCCTCCCGAGAAGCTCGTCGAGGGGCTCCACCCGATCACCCAGGCGGTGGTCGACGGGGCGGGACGGATCGCCGCCCAGCTCGGGGCCCGGCTCGTGGTCGTCGCCAGCCGCACCGGCCTCTCGGCGCTGGCCCGCTCCAAGCGGCGCGGGGCGGTGCCCACGCTCGGGGTCAGCGACAACGCCACCGCGCTCCGGCAGATGGCCCTCTACTGGGGCGTGACGCCGCTGGCCGTGCAGGCGGCCGACGTCAACAGCCTCCTGGCGCAGGTGGTCGCCTGGGGGCGCGAGCAGGGGCGGCTCGGCTCTGGCGACCGGATCGTGCTGGTGAGCAGCAGCGGCTTTGGCCGTGGTGGCCATGACATGGCGGTGGTCCACGAGGTGTGAGCGGAGCCCGCCCCGGGGCCCGGCCCGGGGTGTTTCCGCGGCGGGGCCGGCGGAGGGTATCGTGTCAGCCTCGTGGCCCCGGACGATTCGCCGGCCCCGGGGTGGGTTGACGGCGGATCGGGTGGGCCGGGATGCGGAGGAGACAGACGTGGCGGCGAAGACGAAATGCGTGCTGGCCTACTCGGGTGGGCTCGACACGTCGGTGATCCTCGGCTGGCTCATCGAGCGCGGCTACGAGGTGGTGGCGATCTACGTCGACCTCGGCCAACCGTGCGAAGACCGCGCGGCGATCCTGGAGAAGGCGCGGCTGTGCGGTGCCGTGAAGGCCGAGATCGTCGACGTCCGCGAGGAACTGTGCCGCGACTTCGCTTTCCCGGTGATGCAGTGGCAGGCGCGCTACGAGGGGACCTACCTCCTCGGCACGTCGATCGCCCGGCCGCTGATCGCCAAGGAATGCGTGCGCATCGCCCACCGCGAGGGGGCGACGATCTTCGCCCACGGCGCCACCGGCAAGGGCAACGACCAGTGCCGCTTCCAGCTCGCAGCGGAGGCCCTCGATCCCGCGATCCGCGTGCTCGCACCGTGGCGGATCCGCGAGTTCCGGGACCGCTTCCCCGGGCGCAGCGAACTGATCGAGTTCTGCGAGTCGCGTGACATCCCGGTGAAGGCCTCCAAGGGGAAGCCCTACTCCTCCGACGAGAACTGCCTCCACACCAGCTACGAGGCCGGGCTCCTCGAGGAGCTGACCACCGACGGCTACGCGCTGGTCGATTTCGGCATGACCGTGGCGCCGCAGCAGGCCCCCGACACCGCGGAGACGGTACGGATCGATTTCACCGCCGGCGTGCCGGTGGCAGTCAACGGCCGCGCGCTGGCGGCGCACGAGATGGTGCTCGAGCTCAACGCCATCGGCGGCCGGCACGGCATCGGGCGGATCGACGTGCTGGAGAACCGGCTCGTGGGGATGAAGAGCCGGGGGGTCTACGAGGCCCCGGGGATGACGCTCCTCTACGAAGCCCACCGGCTGGTGGAGCAGATGACGCTCGACCGCGACCTGGTCCATCTCCGCGACCGGCTCTCACCCGAGGTGGCGGAGATGGTGTATTACGGCTTCTGGTATGCGGCCAAGATGGACGCGCTGCTGGCCTTCATCCGTGAAGCCCAGCGGCCGGTCACCGGCAGCGTGGAGTTGAACCTCTACAAGGGCAACATCCTGGTGAAGAGCCGCACCAGCCCCGACAGCCTCTACGACGCCGCCATCGCGTCGATGGAAGGGGGCGGATCCTACGACCAGACCGATGCCGAGGGCTTCCTGCGGATCCTCGGTCTCCCCGGCCGCGTCCAGGGGCGGGTGCGGCCGCGGGGCGGCGACTGACCGGCTCTTGGCAGGCACCCGGCTCCGGCCGGCGAGCAGGAATCCTCGGCGATGGAATCGGGCAGCGCGGCGGGCAGCCGGTGGTGGTGGGAAGGTCGTGGTGACGCCGCGCCGTCCGACCCGGTGCGCCCGGCGGTGGCCGCACGCGTGGCCCGCGCCCGGTTGCTCATCGTCGTGTCCGCCCGCCATCCCGCGGTGTGGGTGGCGGCGGTGGCCGCGACGGTGGCCGTGGCGGCCCTGGGGGCGCTTCGCCAGGAAGGCGCGCCGCTGTCCCTCGGCGCGGCGACGCTCGCTGGAGGGCTCACGGGCGTGGCGGCCATCGGCGCCGTCGATGGCCGCGGCTGGATCGCCGCGCGGCTCGCGTGGCCCCTGGTGGGGATGGTCATCGGCGGCGTGTCGGGAGGCGGCCTGGTGATCACCGCGGCGGCCGCCGTCGGGTTGGCGACCGCCGCGGGGCTCGTCGTCGCCCTGCGCCACGTGCTGGTTCCGGCTGCCGACGGGGCCAGCGCCGCCCTCGTCGGCGCGGCCCTGGCGGCGCTCGCCGCCAGCGGCGCGGGGAGCGCCTGTGGAGACGGCCGCGCGGCGCTGGCGGCGGCCGCACTTGCCGGCGCCGGGCTCACGCTCCTCACCCGGTGGTGTGCGGACGGCCTCGGGGTGCTCGTCGCTCCGCTGCCGTGGGTGCTGGAGAGTCGGCGGCTGGCCGCGTCGCCGACCGAGACCGGATTGCGGCAGCGCCTGCTCCTGGCGGCGATGCTGT
>RFRL01000280.1 GCA_009924545.1 Planctomycetia bacterium
GGTGGTGATGGTGGCGGCGGTGCTGTGGAGCCTGCGCCACGAGTTCCGCTGGCGCGAGGCGACCCTCTCCCCGGTGGCGGTCGGGGTGGGGGTGGCGACGTTCGCCATGTGGTTCCTGCTGGCCCCGTCGATCAACCAGCCCGACATGGAGGCGGCGGCGCGCAAGGATCCAACGCAACTGGGCATGCTGTGGGGGTCGGTGTGGCTCCTCTTCCGCCTGGTGGGCTACACGATCACGGTGCCGATCGCGGAGGAGCTCGCCTTTCGCGGCTTCCTCGCCCGGCGCCTGGTGGGGGACGACGTCGAACGGGTGCCGCTGGGCACGTTCACTTGGCTGTCGTTCATCGTGTCGTCGTTGGCCTTCGGTGGCCTCCACCAGGGAGACTGGTTTCCGGGCACGCTGGCGGGCATGGCCTTCGCGCTGGCTCTTTACCACCGCCGGCAGCTCGTCGATGCGATCGTGGCCCATGCGGTCACCAACGCCCTGGTGGCGGCCTATGTGATCGGCACCGGAGCCTGGGCCGCGTTCGGGTGAGGGGCTCAGGCTGCCGGGAGGCCGAAAGCGACTGCTAGCAGTCCGTGGACAAAGTCCCTCCGTGGCCTTTGTCCACACGAAAACTTCCAGTTTTCACGGGAGCTGCGCTCCCGGCACCTCATCCATGAGGTGCTGCAGGCTGTTTGTCCACAGCCTGCAATCCTCGTGGGGGGGTTTCCGGCTTGGGGCGTGGCCGTTACGCTCTCCACCACTCTGGGAAATCGCCCTGGTTTTCCGCCAAGAAACAATTCTTCAAGCCGTCCTGGAATCGCTCCTGCAAACACCCGCCACAGCGACTCCCTTCTGGCCGTGAGGCCGTCGGCGAGCGCTCTCTCCCAGCGGTGTTTCGTGGTTCCCCTCTGACGGCTGCGTGGTAGCGGTCCCGTCAGGCTCCTTGCTTGCGGTCGTGGTCCCGTTTCGGGCCGCGCATTGGCCAGCGAGTGGATGCCGTGCCAGAGGCGGTGCCGCGCGTCCATTCATGGGCGCCAGGGAGTGGGCGATTGACGGCGGTGATGGCCGTGGGACGCGGGGCGGGTGCGGGCAGGGGGGTGATGCGCCCCACACAGTGAACACCGTGCCATGAGCCACATGCAGCCAGTGCGTTTGCCGCGCCACCGCGCGCTCGAGCGCCCGGACCGCGCCCGCGGCGGCCCTGAGCCACCGCGCGCTCGCTGCGCAGGGTGGCGGATCGGCCGGCGCAGCCCGCCGCCCACCCCGTGCATGCCCTCCGGGGCAATGCCAAGGGAGGCGTTGCAAGTGTGCGCTCTCTCCCCTCCGCCATCCTGTGCCGATCCACCCGACGGCTGAACGCAGCGTTCACCGCATCACCGTGCCGGCGTAGCGCCGGTGCTCCACCGCCTGTCTCCACCGTTTTTCCAGTCTTTCGTCGCCTTCACCGATCTCACGATCCACTTTCTTCCCAAAGGAACCGCCGATGCTGTTTTCACTGCCGTGCGTTCGTCTTGCTGACCCCCCCTGCCGTGCCGTCCGCCGTGCCACGTGGAGCCTCGCCCTCGGGTTGGGGCTCGTGATCCTCACGGCGCTCGCTCCCGCGGCCCGCGCCGCCGACACGGCCTGGACAGGAGCCACCAGCTCCGCCTGGAGCACGGCGGGCAACTGGTCGGCGGGTGTGCCCACCTCGGCCGACAGCGCGCAGTTGCTGTCCGGGCAGCCCAACAGCTCGATCAGCCTCGCCGGGGCCAATGCCGCCAACCAACTCCAGGTGTGGAGCGGCGCCACCTACACCCTCACCTCGTCGGCCCCTGCCACCCTCACTCTCTCCGATCAGCTCTACGTGTTCTCCGATCCGACGGCCTCGGCGCTCACCCTCGGCGGGTCGCTTTCGGTCTCCGCCCCCAACGGTTCGATCGGCACCGGCGCAGGTGACGTCGGCGGCACGCTGACCGTGGCGTCGGGTGCGTCGCTGTCGGTCGCCAACACCTTCAACGTCGGCTACGACGGAAAGCTCAACCAGCTCCAGGTCACCGGCGGCACGTTCACCGCGAAGGACCTCTTCGTCGCCGGCGGGACCGTGACCTCGTTCAGCAACAGCGTGACCGTGAACGGTGGCGCGCTTTCCGCCACCAACAGCCTCGTCGTCGGGGCCCTGGGCACGTCCAACCTCCTCACCGGTGCGTCGGGGTCGATCATCGTGACCGGTACCGGCGGTGCCGAGGTCGGCAAGGACGTCACGGCCGACTACAACGTGATCAACCTCACCGGAGCCTCGTTCAGTGCCACGAACAGCCTGATCGTCGGTCGTGACGGCGACCACAACGAGTTCAACGTCACCGACGGCAGTGTCGCCACGACCGGCCAGGCCCGCATCGGTCTCAACGCCACCGGCGACTACAACAAAGTCCTCGTCAGCGGCAGCGGTTCGCAGTGGACCGCCAACGGCACCGTCCGTGTCGGCAGTGACGGCGATCACAACGAACTGATCATCGCGAACGGCGGCCGTGGGGAAGAACCTGTGGATCGGCTACACCGGCTCGAGCGGCAGCAACCTCGTCAAAGTGGAGGGCCCCGGGAGCACGCTCAACGTGACCGACGCGGGGAGCGAGGTGGTGGTCAGTGGTTCGACGTCGGGGAATGACAATGCGCTTGTCCTCTCGAACAGCGGATCGGCGAACGTCAATTCGGTCCAGCTCGGCCCCGGCGGCCTCCTCATCTTCGGTGACACCGGTACCACCCCCGCGGCGGCCGGATTCATCAAGAGCACCGCCACGATCAACGGCAATCTCGGCCCCGATCCCAACGCCGGTGGTGGAGTCGTGGCGTTCCTCTCGACGAGCAACGTCACCCTCCCCAACGTCCTGTCGGGTCCGCTTGTGTTGGCCAAGATCGACACGGCCACGAATGCCCTCACCACCACCACGCTCACCGGGTCGAACACCTACACCGGGTTGACGTTCATCCAGGCCGGTACGCTCGCGCTCGGTCCCTCGGCGAGCATCGCCTCGAGCAGCACCATTGGCCTGGTATCGCCGTTCGCGACCTTCGACGTGTCGGCCGTGACGGGAGGCTACGAGCTCGAGTCCGGGCAGCTTCTCCTCGGTTTCGGGACGGTCATCGGCCCGGCGACCGGCGTGGTCGGGTCGACGGTGCAGCCCGGCGGCGGTGTGGGGGGGACGGGTGTGTTGACCGTGACCGGCGGCTTCACGCTGCTGGGTGATCTCGTGATCGACGTCGACGGCACCGACATCGATCTCCTCGACGGCTCGGCGGGTGGTCTCACGCTCGGCGGGAGCGTGACGTTCAACGAGGTCTCGGCCCCGAGTGGCAACCTGATCTTCGCGAAGTATGCGTCGCTGACCGGCACCTTCGGGTCGGTCACGGGCCTGCCGAGTGGCTACTCGATCGACTACAATTACCTGAGTGGTAACCAGATCGCCCTGGTCACTGCCATTCCCGAGATCGATCCCGCCTCGGCCGGCAGCGTGCTCGCCGTCCTCGGCGGGGCGGTGGGGCTCCTCGAGCGGCGCCTGCGCCGGCGGCGCGCCTGATCGGCCTGGTTTCCGGGGCTGTTGGCCAACACCAGGTTTCCAGCGGCCCACTATCCAGCGGCCCACTATCCAGCGGCCCGGTGGCAGGATCATCCCCGCCACCGGGCCGCGGCGTTTTCCCCTTCCGCGTATCATGGACGGCATGTCGCAATCCCCGTCGTCTCCGCTTTACCTCCATGGGTATTCTCCGGCCGAGCAGCGCCGGTTGGTGGAGCAGGCCGAATACTGGTGTGACTGCCTCATCCTCCCCGATCTCCCCTACGCGCCGGGCGAGCGTCTCCTCGACGTCGGCTGTGGTGCGGGGGCGGTGCTCGGCGTCCTCGCCGCAGCCCATCCGGGGCTCGTGCTGGCGGGGATCGACCACGAGGCGCGGCAGGTGGAGGCGGCGCGGGCGCACCTGACGAGCCTCGGTCGCGACGACGTCGACCTCCGCGTGGGCGATGCCGCGAGCCTGCCCTGGCCCGACGGCAGTTTCGACCACGTCTACCTGATGTGGTTCGTCGAGCACGTGCCGGGGATCGAGCCGATCCTGCGCGAGGTGCGGCGCGTGCTCCGCCCGGGGGGCACGATCACCGTCAACGAAACCGAATACGAGTCGTTCCACCTTTGGCCGGAGAACGACGACTGGGAGTATCTCGAGGCGGCGATGTTCCGGCACTTCCGGGCCCACGGGCAGGCCCATGCCGGAAGGCGTCTGGGCACGCTCCTGGTCGCCGCGGGCTTCCGCGACGTGACCAACAGGCTGGTGGGCTTCCACTACTTTGCCCAGCCGGGCTGCGACGCCCTCCGTCGTCACACCCACTACACCGCCGACTACATCGCCCCGGCGCTCCCCGAGTTCGTCGCCATGGGCCACGACGCCGCCCGGCTCCAGCGCGGCCTCGACCACCTGCTCACGATCCACACCCACCCCCACGGGGCTTTTTCGCAGATGGTGTATCGCGCCCGCGCCCGCGCCTGACCGGGTGGCAAGCGGGCTTTTTCGCAGATGGTGTATCGCGCCCGCGCCCGCGCCT
>RFRL01000029.1 GCA_009924545.1 Planctomycetia bacterium
CGCGGGCACTCGCGGCGCGGGGCCACGGCGCGACCGGCGGCGGCCCGGGGACTTCCCATGACGGTGCCGATGTTGGTGGTCCCCTGCCTGGCGAGCCTGGCGCTGTACCTCGTCGCCTGGTGCCTGGTGGTGCCGCGGTTGCTCGCCCGCCGCCGCGCCGTCCGACAGCCCGTCGACCTCCCCGGTCTCACGATCCTCAAGCCACTGTGCGGTATCGACGAGGATCTCGAGGGCAACCTCGCCACGTTCCTCGATCTCGAGCACGCCCCGCTGCAGATCGTCTTCGGGGTGGCCGATCCGCTCGACCCGGCCCTGGCGATCGTCCGCCGGCTGGTACGCGCGCGTCCCGGCCGCGACGTGGCCATCGTCGTGGGCCGCACCACCGCTGCCCCGAGCCCGAAGATCGCCCTTCTCGAGGCCCTCCTGCCCCACGCCCGGCACCCGGTCGTGCTCCTCTCCGACAGCAACGTGCGCCTCTCGGGGAGCGAACCGGCGGCGATCCTCCCCCTGTTCGCCGACCCCACGGTGGGCATGGTCTACCAGCCGGTGGTGGCCCGCGGTGAGCGGACCGTGGCCGCGGCGATCGAGAACCTCCACTACACCGAGTACGCCGCCTTCCTCACCATCGGGATCCACGCGCTGGTGCGGCAGCACACCGTCAACGGCAAGGGGATGTGGCTGCGGCGGACGACCCTCGACTCGATCGACGGTTTCACCGCCGTCCGCGACAGCGGCGCCGACGACTACGAGCTCGGCCGGCAGGTCCAGGCGGCCGGCTGGGGCCTGGTGCCGGCGGCGATGCCGGTGGGGGTGGTGCAGCGCGACTGGTCGTGGCGGAGCCTGCTGGCGCGGAACCTGCGCCACGCGGGACTGCGGCTGCGGATCTGCCCGCTGGCCTATCCGCTCGAGCTCCTGGTCAACCCCGTGGCGTGGGCCCTGCCGCTGGTGTGCGTGCCGCGGCTGGCGCCGCTGGCCCTGGCGGCGATCGCCCTCAAGCTCGCTCTCGAACTCTCCGCCACCCGGATCCTCCGCGGCCAGGGGCTGGAGCTTCGGTTCGTGGCCGTGGCCCTCCTCAAGGACGTGGTGATGTTCGTCTGCTGGTTCGTGGCCGTGTTCCAGCGCACGGCGAGGTGGCGGGACCGCACCTACCGCCTCCTGCCGGGCGGGCGTATTGAACTGGTCGCCGCACCCGGGGGGGCACTGGAAGCGGCCGGGGCCCTGGAGACCGCGGCCTGATCGCGGCCGAGTCTCCCCGCCCGGGCGGGTCGTGATACAACGAACGGGTTCTTTCACGTCGGCCGGGGAGTGATGCCCATGCTGCTGCCACGGAACGGTCGGGAATGCTGCGGATGCGATGCGACCGGCTCCTGTCCGGCGCTCCTCCCGGCCGTCGCCGTCCTCCTCGCCACCGTCGCGGGGCTCGCTGCCGCCACCGCCGGCGCCGACGACTGGTCGCAGTTCCGTGGTGGCCGGGCCCTCGGCCACGCCACCGGCCCCAAGCCGCCGGTCACCTTCGACGGCAAACAACTCGCGTGGCGGACCATGGTGCCGGGTGCCGGCTGGTCGCAGCCGGTGATCGCCGGCGGGCGACTCTACCTCACCACGGCGGTCATCCCCCAGGGTCGGCGGCCGAAGGGGTCGAGCGGGGCGATGGACTTGAGCACGCTCGGCCGGCCGAGCATCCCGCGCGATCCGGTGCAGTGGCGCGTCGTCTGCCTCGACCCCGACAACGGGCACATCGTGTGGGACAAACTCGTGGTGGAGCAGAAGCCGAAGTACGGCACCCACGCCTCCAATACCTACGCCACCGAAACCCCTTGTGCCACCGCCGACGGAGTCATCGCCTTCTTCGGGGCCACTGGCACCCTCGTGGCCCTCGACCGCGACGGGGCCGAGCGCTGGCGGCGCGAGTTCGGCACGCAGTCGATCCAAAACCAGTTCGGCACCGGTGCCTCGCCGGTCCTGGCGGGCGACCGACTCGTGGTGCAGCTCTACAACGACGACACCGCCAAGCTCGTGTGCATCGACGCCCTCACCGGCACCGACCGCTGGGTGGCGTCGCGCGACAAGGGCACGTCGTGGGCCACGCCGGTGATCTGGGACAACAAGGGGACCCCCGAGGTTGTGGCCGCCGGACAAGGCATGATCATCGGCTACGGCCTCGCCGACGGGCGGGAACGGTGGCGCTACGGCGGCCTCGACACGTCGTTCGCCTGCTCGGTCGTGGCCGACGACGAGGCGGTGTACTTCGGCACGTCGAGCCCCGGTAGCAGCGCCCCGGCAGCCGCCATCGCTGCCGGCCATGCCGGCGACCTCACGTTGCCCAAGGGGGAGAAGTCGTCGTCGGCCGTGTGGTGGAGCCGCACCAAGAGCGGTGCCGGCATGCCCTCGCCGGTGGTCGTCGGCGACCACCTCTATTTCTTCGGCAGCACCGCGGTGTGCTTCGACAAGCGCACCGGCGCCGAAAAGTTCCGCAAGCGCATGCCGGGCGGCACCCAGGCGGTGGGCTGCCCGGTGGTGGTGGACGACACGATCTACGTGCTCAACGAGGCGGGCAAGGCCCTCGCCTTCAAGGCCGGCCCGGAGTACGAACTGCTCGGGGAATCGTCCGCCGGCAGCGACGACGAGGTATGGTGGTCGACGCCCGCGGTGGTCGACGGCGCGCTCTACATGCGCTCCAGCGACGCCGTGTCGTGCGTGCGCTAGGTCCGCCGCACGCACCCCTGCCCCCGGTCCGTCCACGGAAGCTCCCATGCCGAGCCGCCGCTCCTTCGTCGTCGCCGCCCCGTGGTGCCTCGTGCCGTGGGCCGCGGCCGACGGTGACACGCGCGCCGCCGACCCGGCCGGCAAGCCGCTCCGGGTGGGGATGGAACTGGCCTATCCGCCGTTCGAGATGGCCGACGCCACCGGTCGGCCCACGGGGGTCAGCGTCCGCCTCGCCGAGGCGCTGGGCGCCCACCTCGGCCGCCCGGTGCGGATCGAGAACATCACCTTCGACGGTCTCATCCCCGCGCTCAAGACGGGGAAGATCGACTGCATCATCTCCTCGATGACCGCCACGCCCGAACGGGAGCGCTCGATCGCCTTTTCGGAACCCTACCTCGAGACCGGCTTGGCGCTCCTCGTCGCCGCCGGCTCGCCGGTGCAGTCGGCCGCCGACCTCGACGCGCCGGGGCGCACGGTGGCGGTGAAGAAGGGCACCACCGGCCACCAGTACTCCGCCAAGTCGCTGTCGCGCGCCCGGGTTCTCGTGCTCGACAAGGAGTCGGCGGCGGTGCTGGAGGTGGCCCAGGGCAAGGCCGATGCCTTCATCTACGACTCGCTCTCGGTCTACCAGAACCACAAGCGCCACGCCGACACCACGCGCGCCGTGCTCATGCCGTTCCGCAAGGAGTCGTGGGCGGTGGGCCTGCGGCCGGGCGACACGGCGCTGCGGGACGCGGTGAACGGGTTCCTGCGCACGTTCCGCGCCGCCGGCGGGTTCGAGAAACTCGGCGACGAATTCCTCTCCGAGGAGAAGGCCTACTTCAAGGCGCGCGGACTGCCGTTTTATTTCTGACCGGCGCACCGTGACACTGGCAGTGGGTCACCGGTTCCGGGCCACCGGTTCCGGGCCACCGGTTCCGGGCCACCCGCACCGGGCCCCGCGGCGGCCGGGTGGGAGTGTAGTATCATGGGACGGGTCGCCGCCCGGCGGACGGGATGATCCCGCCCCGTCGGGGCCCGACCGCAGTGGGGGAGGCGTGCGATGTTCGAACTGCTCAGCGGCACCTCCGACCGGGCGATCCTCTGCGGCCGGGGCCGGACGCGCCGCGACGTGCTCCAGGCCGGCGCCCTGTCGGCCATCGGACTCTCGCTGCCGCAATACGCCCGGGCCGCCGCCGCGGGGGGCGTGCGCCCCGGCCATGAAAACCGCTCCTGCATCATGATCTTCAACCTCGGAGGCCCGAGCCAACTCGACCTCTTTGACATGAAGCCCGATGCGCCGGCGGAGATCCGCGGCCCCTTCAAGCCGATCCGTACCGCCAGCGACGCCTTCGAGATCTCCGAACTCCTTCCGCGCCACGCGGCCCTCGCCGACCGCTTCTCGCTCGTCCGCTCCTGCCGCCACGACGGCGCCGCCGTCCACGACGCCGGCTGGCAGATGATGCAGACGGGGCGCCGGTTCACCGGCGGCATCCAATCGCCCCATGCCGGCAGCGTGTCGAGTTACCTCCTCGGCCGGCGCACCGACCTGCCGCCGTTCGTCGTCCTCCCCCAGCTCATGGGGCGCGGGGGTGGCAACCTCCCCAACGGCCAGGCGGGGGGCTTCCTCGGCAAGGCCCACGACCCCTTCGCGCTCATGGCCGATCCCTCGCAGGTCGACTTCCGCGTGCCCGACCTGCTTCCCCCCGACCAGTTCGCGGGCGCCCGCCTCGACCGGCGGCGGAAGATGCGCGAGATGGTGGAGTCGGCGGCCACCGCCTTCGAGGCCAGCGAGGATGCGCGCCTCCTCGACGACAGCTTCCAGGCCGCCTGGCGCATCATGACCAGCCCATCGGCCCGGGAGGCCTTCGACCTCTCGCGCGAGCCCGACGCGGTGCGCGAGCGCTACGGGCGCAACCGCTTCGGCCAGTGCTGCTTGCTCGCGCGGCGGCTGGTGGAGAGCGGCGTGCGTTTCGTGACGATCAACACCTTCCTCACCGTGTTCGACGAGATCACCTGGGACATCCACGGCTCGAAGCCGTTCACGTCGATCGAGGGGATGAAGGACATCGTCTGCCCGATGTACGACCAGGCTTACTCGGCCCTCATCGAGGATCTCTCCCAGCGCGGCTTGCTCGGCGACACGCTCGTGGCCGGTCTCGCCGAGTTCGGGCGGACCCCGAAAGTCAATCCGGCCGGCGGCCGCGACCACTGGCCGCAGTGCTTCACCTGCTCGTTCGCCGGCGGCGGCGTGCAGGGGGGCCGCGTCGTGGGGGCGAGCGACACCGTGGGGGGCTTCCCCGCCGAGCGGCCCGTCAGCCCCGGCGACATCGTGGCCACGATCTTCCACTCCCTCGGCCTCGACCACACCTCCCACCTCCCCGGCCCGGCGGGGCGCCCCTTCGCGCTGACCGACTTCGGCACCGAGCCGATCCGCGAGCTGTTCGCCTGACGACTTCGGAACCCAGACGCCCTGTGGACCCGTCGATGCGCTGCCTGCTCACGATCCTCCTCGTCTCCCTCCTCGCCCCGCCGCTGCCGGCCGAGGAACGTGCCGCGCCGAGCTTCGAGCTCGACGTCGTGCCGATCCTCTCCAAGGCGGGCTGCAACAGTGGCGGCTGCCACGGGGCCCTCGCCGGCAAGGGGGGTTTCCGGTTGTCGCTGTTCGGCTACGACCCCGCCGCCGACCACCGGGCCATCACGCGCGAGGCGCTGGGCCGGCGCATCGACGGCGCCGACCCGGGCGCGAGCCTCCTGCTCGCCAAGCCGACCACCGCCGTGGCGCACAAGGGAGGCCGGCGCCTCGACCCCGCGGGCCCCGACTATGCCCTTCTCGCCTCCTGGATCGCCGCCGGCTGCCCCGCCCCCGATCCCGCCGGCCCGCGGCTCACCGGGATCGTGGTCACGCCGCGCGAGGTGACGCTCGCCCCCGGCGCGACGGCCGCGCTGACCGTCACGGCCACCTATTCCGACGGCAGCCACCGCGACGTCACCCGCTGGTCGCGGTTCACCTCCACCGACGAGGCGGTGGCCACGGTCGACGCCGGCGGCACGGTGACCGTGGTCGGGCATGGCGCCGGTGGCGTGACGGCCTGGTTTTCGTCGCAGATCGCCACTGCCGGCGTCGTCGTTCCCTTCCCCCACGAAATCCCCGCCGCCACGTTCGCCGCCGCCCCGCGGGCCAATCTCATCGACGATCTCGGCCTGGCCCGACTCGCCGCCCTGCACCTCGAGCCCGCGCCGCCCTGCGACGACGCCACCTTCGTCCGTCGCGCCTTTCTCGACACGATCGGCCGGTTGCCCACGGCCGAGGAGGTGCAGCGCTTCGTCGCCGACACGGCGCCTGCCAAGCACGAGCGCCTCGCCGACCTGCTCCTGGCCCGCCCGGAGTTCGTCGACTACTGGGCCTGGAAGTGGTCCGACCTGCTCCTCGTGACCGGCTCCAAGCTCCGCCCCCAGGCGGTGGCCGCCTATCACCGCTGGATCCGCGACCGCGTCGCCGACAACACCCCGTGGGACGAGTTCGTCCGCGCCGTGGTCACGGCCAAGGGCTCGAGCTCCGCGGCCGGAGCCACCAACTTCTTCGCCGTCCACCAGGATCCGGAGTCGATGGCGGAGAACGTCAGCCAGGCCTTCCTCGGCCTGTCGATCGGCTGCGCCAAGTGCCACAACCACCCCCTCGAAAAATGGACCAACGACCAGTACTACGCCTTCGCCAACCTCTTCGCGCGCGTCCGGGCCAAGGGCTGGGGGGGCGACGCCCGCAACGGCGATGGCGAGCGCACGCTGTATGTCGAGGCGACCGGCGACCTCCTCCAGCCGCGCACCGGCCGGCCCCAGCCCCCCGCCCCGCTCGACGCCGCGCCGCTGCCGGCCGATTTCGCCGGTGACCGCCGCGAGCCGCTCGCCGCTTGGCTCACCGCCCCCGACAACCCCTCCTTCACCCGCGCGATCGTCAACCGCGTGTGGGCCAATTTCTTCGCCGTCGGGCTCGTCGAACCGGTCGACGACCTGCGGGCGAGCAATCCGGCCGGCAACGAGCCTCTCCTCGCGGCGCTGGCCGCGTTCACGGTGGAACAGGATCACGACCTGAAGCGCCTCATGCGCCTGATCCTCACCAGCCACACCTACCGGCGCTCGAGCGTGCCGCTGCCCACCAATGCCGCCGACCGGCGCTGGTTCGCCCGTGCCTACCCGCGGCGTCTCGCCGCCGAGGTCCTCGCCGACGCGATCGCCGACGTCACCGGCGTCCGCGACACGTACACCGAGATCGCCCTCAACGACGGCTCCACCGAGAAGACCACCGCCTACGGCCCCGACACCCGGGCCCTGCAGTTGGCCGACGCGGCGGTGAAGAGCCCGTTCCTCGAGACCTTCGGCCGCAATCCGCGCGACATCACCTGCGAGTGCGAGCGGAGCAACCAGCCGAGCCTGGTGCAGGTGCTGGCGTTGGCCAACGGTTCGTCGATCAACGACAAACTCGCCGCCCAGGGAGGCCGCATCACCCAGCTCCTCGCCACCGAGCCCGGCGCGGCCCAGATCGTGGAGCGGGCGTGGCTTGAATGCCTGTCGCGGCCGCCGACCGCGGCGGAACGGAAGTCGTTCGAGGAGATTCTCGCCGGCGCCCCCGCCGACGAGCGCCGCGCGGTGGTCGAGGATCTCTACTGGTCGCTCCTCACCAGCCGCGAGTTCCTCTTCCGGCACTGATGGTCCCACCGGTTTCCCGATCCGTGTTTCCCGATCCGGTTTCCTGATCCGGGGCCCGCGCCGAGAAAGGCCGATGACAGCACACCGTTCCACGCTTTTGCTTCTCACCCTGCTTGCCGCCCTGTCGGCCGTGGCGCCGGCCGCCGAGCCGGCGTTCGAGCGCGAGGTCGCCCCCTTCCTCCGCACCTACTGTTCCGGCTGCCATTCCGGAGCCGCGCCCGAGGGGGGGTTGTCGCTGGAATCCTTCGCCGCCCTGCGCCGCGGCGGCTCCGCGGGGGATCCGCTGGTGCCGGGTGATGCCGCCGCCTCGCTCGTGGCGCGGCGCCTTGCCGCCACGGGCGACGAGCACATGCCCCCAGCGACCGAGCCGCAGCCGACGGCCGCCGAAATCGACGTCGTCCTCCGCTGGATTGCCGCCGGCGCCCCTCCCCCGGCGACCGATGTGTCGATCCTCGGAGCCCTGGCCGTGCCGCGCCTGCCGGCGTCGGCCGCGCCGCTCCCGGTGACGGCGCTGGCCGTGGCGGCGGACGGCCGCGTGGCGGTGGCGCGCGACCGCGATGTGGCGCTCCTGCCGGCCGGAGCCGGGGAGCCGCTGCGGCTCGCCGATCCACCCGGCCGCGTCACGGCGCTGCACGTCACCGCCGACGGGCGCGGGCTGGTCGTGGCCGGTGGCGTCGCCGGCCTCACCGGCTCGGCCCAGCTCCGCGATCCCGCCACCGGCGCCCTCGTCGCCAGCTTCGGTCCCCACCGCGACATCCTCCACGACGCCGAACTGTCGCCCGACGGCACGATCCTGGCGACGGCCGGCTACGACCGGAGCGTGAAGCTGTGGCGCGTCGCCGACGGGTCGCTCGTGCGGAGCATCGACGTCCACAACGGTCCCGTCTTCGACCTCGCCTGGCACCCCGGCGGTGCGCTCCTGGCCAGCGCCAGCGCCGACGAGACGGTGAAACTGTGGCGTGCCGCCGACGGCCTCCGCCTCGACACCCTTTCCCAGCCGCAGGGGGAGGTGACGGCCGTCTGCTTCACCCCCGACGGGCGCCACCTCGTCGCCGCCGGCCGCGACCGGCGGATCCATCTCTGGCAGGTGACCACGTTCGACGCCCCCGGCCTCAACCCGCCATTGGTGGCGCGCTTCGCCCACGAGACGCCGATCGTGGCCCTGGCGGTGTCGGCCGACGGCGCGGTGCTCGCCTCCGCCGCGGAGGATGCCACGGTGAGCCTGTGGTCGCTCCCCGACGTGTCGCTCCTCGAGTCGCTGCCCCCCCAGGGCGACGTCGTCTCCGTCCTCGCCGCCACACCCGACGGCGGTTTTGTCGGCGGACGGATGGACGGCACGCGCGTGATGATCCCTCGACCGGCCACCGCGGGCGCGCCGCTCGCCCCGCCAGCGCCGGGTGCTGTGCCACACCATGCCCCAAGCGCCGCCGCTGGGCCGGCTGCCGATCCGGTCGCGGTGGTCGAAGCCGAGCCCAACGACACCCCGGCCGCCGCCACCGCGGTGCCCCCTGCCGTGGTGGTGAGCGGCACGATCGGCGCCCCGGGCGATGCCGACCTGGTGCGCTTCAGCGCCCGGGCGGGGCAGACCTTGCTCCTCGAAACCCATGCCGCGCGGGCCAAGTCGCCGCTCGACTCGCGGATCGAGGTGCTGCATGCGCCCGCCCCGGGAGCAGCAGGTTCGGGAACTGCGGGAATGCCGGTGGAGCGCGTGGTGCTTCAAGCGACGCGCGACTCCTATTTCACCTTCCGCGGCAAGGACTCGAGCCAGTCGGACGACTTCCGCCTCCACAACTGGATGGAGATGGAGCTCGACGAGCTGCTCTACAGCGGTGGCGAGGTGGTGAAGCTCTGGCTCTATCCGCGCGGCCCCGACAGCGGCTTCAAGGTCTACCCCGGCACCGGCAAGCGCGAGACCCTTTTCGACACCACCGCCGTCACCCACGCCCTCGGCGAACCGGCCTGGATCGTGACGCCGCTGCCGCCGGGGAGCCGGCCGCCGGCCAACGGCCTCCCGGTGTTCCGCCTCGCCTACGACAACGACGACGCCGCCAACCGCCGCCTCGGCACCGATTCGCAGCTCCTCTTCACGGCGCCGGCCGACGGCGACTACCTGGCGCGGGTCAGCGACGTGCGCGGTTTCGGCGGCCCGGAGTTCACCTACGCCCTCACGATCCGTCCCGCCCGCCCCCGGTTCACCGTGGCCGTCGGCGGGATGAACCCCAAGGTGAGCCCGGGCAGCGGCCGGGAAGTGGGTTTCACCGTCACGCGCGACGAGGGTTTCACCGGGCCGGTGGCGATCGCGGTCGACAACCTGCCCGCCGGCTTTTCCGTGCCCGGCCCGATCGAAATCGAGGCCGGGCAGGAGCGGGCCTTCGCGGTCCTCACCGCGGCCCCCGACGCCGTCGCCCCCGACGAGGCGCTCGACAAGCTCGTGCGTGTCACCGCCACGGCGACGATCGACGGCCGGGCGGTGGCGCAGGACCTGGGGTCGCTCGGCGACATCCAGCTTGCCGACGCGCCGAAGCTCACCGTGGAGATCCTCGACGCGGCGGGGCGCGGCCGGGTGGCACCGGAGGAGGCGCTGGTGTTTACGATCCGGCCCGGGGCCACGATCACGGCGCGTGTCCGGGCGGTGCGGCACGACTTCGCCGGGCGGATCGAGCTTGGCGGCGACGATGCGGGGCGCAATCTCCCCCACGGCTGCTACGTCGACAACATCGGTCTCAACGGCCTGCTCATCGTGGAGGGGCAGACGGAGCGCGAGTTCTTCATCACGGCCGCGCCGATCACGACACCCGGGCGGCGGCTGTTCCACCTCCGGGCCGCGGCCGACGGCGGCCAGTGTTCGCTGCCGGCGGTGATCTGCCCACCGCGCCCGGCGGCGCCGAGTGAGGGCCCTGACGCCGCGGCAAAGCGGCGGCCTCGCCACGGCCGCTCTTCTTCGCCTCGGGTCGGCCTCGAAGTCGAGGACATGCAGCCCGGCATGCTCGGCGGCACCGAACTCCGCGAGGAGATGGGTGTTATCCGTCTGCCGAGCATCGCTGGGCGCGCCCCGCCGGAGCGGGTATTCTGTGCGAATTGCCACACAAGGACCTGCACATGGCCACGAATCTCGACATCGACCCCGATCTGCTGGAGCGGGCCGTGCGGGTCAGTGGCGAACGCACCAAGAAAGCGGCCGTCACCAAGGCCCTGCACGAGTTCATCGCCCGGCGGGAGCAGCGGCGCGTGGCGGACCTGTTCGGCGCACTCGAATGGGATCCCGCCTTCGACTACAAGGCGGAACGCACGCGTCGCGGATGATGCTTTTGGTCGACACGAGCGTCTGGTCGTTGGCACTTCGGCGGGACGTGGTCGCCGCGCAGCCGGAGGTCGTCGCTCTCGAGCAGGCTTTGCTCGGGTCGCAGGCCGTCGTGACGACGGGCCTCGTTCTCCAGGAACTGCTGCAGGGCTTTTCCGGTCCCAAGGCGCGGGCGCAGATCATCGACCGCTTTGCATCCTTGCCGCTCGTGCAGCCGGATCGACAAGACCACGTCGATGCCGCCTCCCTGCGCACGGCGTGTCGCCGGGCCGGTGTTCAGATCGGGACGATCGATGCCTTGCTCGCCCAGCTTTGCATTCGTCATCACCTTACGCTTCTGACCACGGACCAAGACTTCGTCCATGCAGCTCGCCACTGCAAATTACGGATCTGGCGGCCGTGATCCGGATGATTCCGGGCGGAAGTTTGCCACGATCGCAGGGCGGTGACCCCGCGGGCGGGGCCGATCGATCCGAGTCGCCCATCGCGGCTCGCGCGACGATGATGCCTGTCCTTTTTCGTTCCTGCACGGAAAGCTAGACTGCAGCGATGATCAAAACCGTCGAAGCGACCGTCGATGAGCACGGCAGGGTCAGGCTGGCCGAGCATGTCGAACTGCCGTGCCCACGGCGGGCCTTGGTGACCATCCTCGATGAGGAGCCCGCACCGTCGAGTCTCGAGACCACCTTGCTGAGCGAGAGGGCCTTGGCGGAGGACTGGAACCGGCCCGAGGAGGATGCCGCGTGGGCGCACCTGCAAAAGGATGCGTAGTGTTGCTGCCGTTTCCCTTCTCGGATCTCTCCCGGGCGAAACTGCGTCCGGCAGTCGTGATGGCGGACGCGGGCAGAAGTGAGTCAGGCCAGAAAAATCGCGCGCCCCGGCTGCGCCGGGGCGCGAGGGCAGCGCTCACCTCGCCCCTTGACCATCGCTTTCCCTCTCACCACTTCCGCCCCGCTCGGGTAAGGCAGTAAGGGAGACAGGTGGTAATGTCCTCGCCACACGAAGACCGTAATCGTTGAGGCGGGTCGTGGGTACCTGCCCGTTGCGGTTGGCGGAGCGCACGAGCGACGCGCTGCTGGCAAACGAGCCGCCGCGCAGCACACGGCGGCTTTCTCGCGAAATCGTAAGACTCCCCTCCGCGTCGTCATCTGCTGCTCCCGTCGGGTAGTCGTTGAATTCGTCCTGGCACCAGTTCCACACGTTTCCCAAGCCGTCGAAGAGCCCGGTGGCATTCGGCTTCTTGAGTCCCACGGACCACGGCACGGGCTTTCCTTCCAGAGATGAGTTCGCCTCGTACCACGCATACTCGTACCACGCATAGTCGCCAAGCAGCGGTTCCGATTGACCATAGAACCGGCTCGTCAACGCCCCGGCCCGCGAGGCATATTCCCACTCCGCCTCCGTCGGAAGCCGATACCCGCTCTTCCCCAGCCAGCCCTCCGCGAGCTTGATCGAGCCCCCAGTCTCCTCATACACCCACTCGCTCCGCGGAAGCCCCTCTGCCCTACTCAGCGCGTTGCAATACGAGGCCGCCATAAACCAATTCATACCCCCTGCGGGAAGATCCGCCGACCGGACGTACGGCGAGCCGATGTCATCTCCCAGCCGTTTGCGATAGTTTGCTTCCGCGATCCGCTCGTACTCGTCGAGCGTCACGTGCTTCAAGCCGATCGCGAACGTCCGCCCGATCCGACGCACGTGCTGCTGCTCATCGCCGGATCGATCGGCATCCGACTCCGGGGTCGATCCCATCAAAAACTCCACCGGCCCGGGCACCACCACGAGCGGCTGCCCTTGGCCGTTCACATACCACCGCGGTGCCTTCGGACGGTCGCCTGACAGGTCCTTGCGGATCACAGCCAACTGCGGTGGCTCGACTGAGACCGGAGCCTTCAGTTTCTTCCACGGCGATGTCGGCGGAGCGAGGAGCGCCGAGAGCCGCACCGCCTCCGGCGTCATCCGCACCGGCAACACAGCCGCCGCCTCGTCGCGCCACTGCGCGACCCGCGCCGCGACCCACGCGCCGTCTCCGCACTGCTTCAGCGTCCACTCCGCGGCCGAGTGCAGCCCCGGATCGGGATCGGTTTCGAAAATCCCCCGCAAGGCGGGTACGAGCGCCGCCCGAAGCTCGCCGAATGCCCCAGCGCGCGCGGCGTCGTTCCCCGCCATCTCCCCGAGCGCGAGCACGAGGGCGCGCTTCGCCGAGAGATCCCCCTCCACCTTCAGCCGCTCCGCGACCGCTCCCGGGTCGGCCCCGAAGGGCCCGAGGAAGTGAATCAGATAGCTCCGCACCCGCGGATCGGGTGAGTGAATGAGGAGCGGCCAGACGCGCTCGCTTTTCCCGAGGCGCGAAAGCACCGCCCCCGCCTTCGCCTGGCGGATCCCGAGCACCTCGCGCTCGGGGGCCGCAAGCGGCATCTCCGCGGGAAGCCGCTTCGCGATCTCTCCCTCCAGGATCGGCACCACGCCCGCTGACTGCTCCTCCACGCGCGCGGCCAGCGCCGCAAACTGCTTCGCCTCCATGGTCATCGCCAGTTCGGCGAGCGTCGCCGGATCGTCGGCCGCGTAGTCGGCGAGGATGTCGGCCGCCAGCGACCGCTCGATCTCGCTGCGACTGGTGTCGCTCACGATCGGCACGAGACTCGGCACGAGCTTCCCGCGCACGCCACGGAAGGCCTCGAGCCACGTCGCCAGATACACCGCTGGCACGTTCACGAGATCCCCGGCGAGCGCCGGCGCGAGGGCAGGCCACGACTCTCCTTCGGGTGCAAACGTGGCCAGTGCCGCCGCCGCGCGAAGGCGCTTGGGTCCAGCGGCCGAATCGGCCGCGACGGCGGCAAAGTGCTCCGCGAATTGGCTGGCCCGCGGCGCGAGTGCCTTGACGATCGGCGCCACTTCGTCGGGCTCGGCCGAAAGAAGGCGCTCAGCGAGGATGGCGGCGGCTTCGTCGCCGACGGCTCCGGGGGTCGCGCCTGCGAGGCGCGCCACGGCGAGCGCGGCATTGAGCCTTTCCCCGGCGTTGTCACCGTTCTTTGAAATGTCGGCCAGCTTCGGCAGCACGCGCGTGGCATGGGGAGCCAGGCCCTGGATCGCCCCTTCGATCGCGGCCATGTCGGCAGTGAGGAGGGTCTTCGCGGCTCCATCGGCTGCGACCTCCCGCTGCCCCTCGACCACGCGCGAGCGCACGACCACTCCGCCCGCCACGGCAAGCGCAACGAGCGTCGCCGCCGCGATGCCCCGCGTGCCATGCAACCGCCCGGCCCGGGCCATGAGCTTCTTTTCGGCCGGCCGCCAGTCGGCAGGGCGCGTGAACCAGCGGATCCGCAGCCATTCGACGAGGCCCGGAAGCTGCTGGGCTTCCTCCTGTCGCTCGCTCCAGATCCCCGTCCGCTCGGCGAGGGCCAGCTCCGCCCGCCCCTGGGCCGTCGCGCGTTTCCCGGCCGTGAGCCAGTCGCGAAGCGCCCGCACGAGATAGTCGTGGGTGAGCTGGTAGTAGGCGTCCCTCGGGGAAGCGCCCGAGCCCGTGGAGGAGTCCCCCCCGGGCGGATCGGTGGGGGTGATGAGGCGCAGTTCGCCGTCGAGGATCGGCAGGAGCGCGTCGATGCTCCCGCGCCCGCCGGCCTTCTCGGCTGCCAGGCGCAAGTCTGCAACGGGGCGCTTGTGCCCCTTGATCCCGCTCGCCGCGGCGGCGTCGGACGGCTGGAGCCCCTGTGCCGCGGTGCCGGTTTCGGGGAGCAGCGCCTCGAGCACGAGGCGCGCCGCCGCGCCGTGAGCGCGGTGGGCGGGGTTTGCCGAGCGGGAATCGAACGAGTTTTCGAGGAAGGCCACGCCGATCCGGTCGAGGAGCCGGCGGCTACCGCCAGCACGGTCGCCGAGGCTGCCGAGCGTGGCGGGCGCCCAGGCGCGCGTCTTGACGAGGTCGGCAAAGAGCGCGAGCTGCACGGGCACGACGCGCCCCTCGTCGCCGGCCAGGCCGGCGATCGCCTCGTCGAGGAAGGCGTTTTCGTCGCTGGAAAAACTCGTCGCCAGGGGCGGCAGCCGGCCGAGGCCTTGACCGAAGCGCACGAGCACGGCGCGGGCGTGGTCGATCGGGAAGGAATCGATCGTGGCGCAGTTGACCCCCTCGACGATCGGCGTCTCGACCGCCTGCATGAAGCGGAAGGCGGCGAGGCCAAAGTCGTCGCGCACGAGGACCACGGCCTGGAGCTTCGCGCCGTCGCACTGCCGCAGCGCCGCCACGAGCGGCTCTTCCGACGGATCAGCGTGCCCCTGGAGCCACTGCTCGAACTGGTCGAGGATCACCACCACCTTCCCGGAGGCGATCTCGCGCACCCGGGCGAGCGCCGCCACCAGGCCGGCGTCGGCCGGCAGCCCGGGCACGGCCCGGCCGAGTGCCTTGAGGAGCCGGGCCTCGGTGTCGTCGGCCGAGGCCTCGAGGACGATCGCCCGCACGCCCGCCCCGAGGCGCGGCACGATGCCGGCCTTCACGAGCGACGATTTCCCGCAGCCGCTCGGCCCGTAGAGCAGGCCGATGGCAAAGGTCTTGTCGGGGTCGGTCTCCTCGAGGCGCGTCTTCCAGAAGCGCACGCTCTCGGGGAGGCCGTCGCGGCCGCGGGCCCCGGGGAGGAGCTGGAGAAAGAACCCGGCGTCGTTGGCGTCGAAGCTCCGCAGCCCCTTCGGCTCGACCGGTACCTCCGCGGCGGCGGCCGTCCCCCGGGCCCCCTCCGCCAGCCAGGCCTCCAGGTCGTCGGCCAGGAGCGCCGCAGTCTGGTAGCGCGCGTAGCGGCCTTTTTCGAGGGCCCGGAGGCAGATCCGCTCGAGCTCGGCGGGGATCGCCGTGTCGCGGTCGCGGGGAGGGATGGGCCGGCAGCGCTTCACCGCTTCGAGGACTTCCAACCGCGACGCCCCGGAAAACGGCTTGGTGCGCGTGAGCGCCTCGTAGAGGACGGAGCCGAGGGAGAAGACGTCGCTGCGGGCATCGATCCGCTCGCCGCCGGCCTGCTCCGGGCTCATGTAGCGGGGCGTTCCCGGAACGGCCGTGTCGGCGAGCGACCGCCCCTGGTCGACCACCAGACCGAAGTCGGCGAGAAAGGCCGCGTTGGTCTTCTCGCTGAGGAGAATGTTCTCCGGCTTGACGTCGCGGTGGAGCAGGCCATCGCCATTCACATGGATGTGCGCGAGCGCCCGCGCGACCTGCGCCACGAGCCGCGCCGTCTCGGCAACCGGCAAGGGGCCGCCCTCGAGTCGGTCGCGGAGCGACGGGCCCTCGATGAATCGACTCACGATGAAGATCGGATGGTCGGCGTCGCGGCCGACTTCGAAGACGTCCACGAGGTGTGGATGCGACAGTTTCGCGGCCACCCGCGCCTCGTCGCGAAACTTCTCCGCGGCCACCGCATCGGGGAGTTTTCCCGGCTTCGGCACCTTGATCGCCACCGGGCGGTCGAGGTCGTCGTCCCACCCCTGCCACACGTGGCCGAATCCGCCGCCTCCGAGATAGCGCACGATCCGGTACTTCCCGATCCGATCGGGCTTGGGCGGGGGCGGGTCGCGCGGCGGACCCGCACGGTGGCCTTCTCCGGCTCGCGCCGCAGCGCCGGCCTGCCCATCTGCGGCCGCGCGCTTTGCTGTGGAGCGCTCGCCCCGAGGCAGGTCACCGGCGTGGGTGCTCGGCATCGAGCCGGTCTCAAAGCCGGAATCGAGGAGGGCGGAGGTATCGATATCCGCTGCGGCGAAAAGCTCGAGCACCTGGGCACGCCTCCCCATATCGGGGCAGGCAGCGCCGAGCACGAGGGAGCGCCACTGCGGATCGGCATGCTCCGAGAGGATCTCGAACAATTCCCCGTCCGACAGCGGCCGGCCCCCGGCGACCGCCTCGAGAAAGCGCGCCCGGGAGGCGGGGTCGGTGATCTGTGCCGCGATCCGGTGGATGTCAGGGCCCATGGCGCTGCTCTCGGGGACTACGGGAGCGGGAAACTACCCCTCCATGATCGTGTCATGCGTGATTCAAGTGTCGTTCGCGCCACCGGTCAGAAAAAACCGTCAAAACCGCCGCTTTATGGCGTTTGCATGGGCCCCGGGACCGGGCGGCCAAAAAATCCGACCACGGTGACGCGCTGCCGACGGAAACCCCGCATCTCTGTGCGGGAGGCGTTTGGCCCCCGCCGCGATCCCGCGGTTGAAAATCACCTGTTTTTCAAAGGGAGACGGCCATGACTCGCTCCAAGAAACTCCGCCGCGACACGCTCGGAACCATCGAGCAGCTCGAGCGCCGCCAGACGATGTCGGCCAGCCCGACGGTCGAGTTACTGCCCGGCGGCCTGCTCAAGGTCACCGGCACGGCGAACGCCGAGACGATCACCATTTGCCGATCCAACTATGACCGATCGATCCTCATCGCCCGCCTCGGCATCGGCAGTGGCCGCGAGCTCGGCCGCTGGAACATCCACGCCGTCACGTCGATCGACGCCTCGATGGGTAGTGGCAACGACCGTCTGGACATCGATTTCGGCAACACCGGTTCCCTGAACGCCGTGAAGGTCAACATGGGAACCGGGTCAAACGAAGAAGTACGGGTCACGAACACATCGCTGCAGACCTTCGATCTCGATGCGAAGGCCGGCGTGAACACCACGCTCCGCATTTCCGGTGGGACGATCGCCTCCAAGGCCTTTGCCGACTTCGGCAGCGGGCAGGGGGATGACAGGGTCTTCGTCGACGGTGCCACTGTCAACCGACTCGAGCTCCGGATGGGTGACGGGAAGGACACTGTCGACGCGAAGGCCAGCGTTCTCGGGGACGTGGCCATCGACATGGGAGCGGGGAACGATACCTTCTCGACTTCCAATACCACGATCGCGAGCGGCACGGTGAATGGAGGCAGCGGCCGCGACTCGCTTCGGTCACCGCGTTATCGGGACGTTCGCTTCGTCAACTTCGAGATCTGAGACGCTCGAGATTCCGGCCCCTCCGTATCCCCCCGGCGAACGAGCGCCTCGGGGGCACGGGGGGGATCGGGGGGCTGTGATCGCTTGCGCCCCTCGCGACCGCTCACAGGCTCGCGACACCGGTCGTTTCCCTACCGTCGGGCAACTCCCGGGCGAGCCACGCCTTGGCATATTTCCAGCGCAGGCTGATCGTCTTCAGCGACTTCCCCGCCTCGGCGGCGATCTCCTCGTTTGTCATCCCGATGAGCTTGAGTTTGACCACCATCGCGGCCTCGGGGTCTTCAGCCGCGAGTCGGTCGATCGCCTGGAACAACGCCTCGTATTCCTCCGCGGCCGCTGCCGGCGGCGCACGATCGGCAACCGGCATGTCGGGATGGAGCGGTTCCCTGACGTGCGCGCGCTTCTTGGCCTTCTTGGCCCGGCCGTAGTCGATGAGCACGCACTGCATCGCCTGGTAGGCGGCGCCGATGAAATGGGCCTTGCTGTCCCACTTCGGCTCGTCGAAGTCGCCGAGCCGGAGCAGCGCTTCGTTGAGGACACCGGTCGTCCCGAGCGAGTGGCCGTCGCGCTCGCCGAGCATCAGCCGACTGCACCGCTCGTGCAGACGGCCATACACCAGCGGCGCGATCGAGCGGGCGCTGTGTTTGCCCGGGGGCAGGGTATCCCGCGACGACTCCAGCTCCATGGCTGTCTCCTCCCCATGGCCCGCCATCCTCGCGGGCGACCGCAGCGATCGCCGGGCACGGCAGAGCCGCTACGGATTCTACCCTGCGGAAGGAGGTAATTGGGCGGTTCGCAGGGGCCGGTGACCGGCTGATGACATTCTGCCGGCCGCGAATACGCATCACCTGAGAGGAGCCCCCGAATTCCACCCTCGCACAGGAGACCGACCATGTGCCACACGGTTGCCCGGACGATCCCCATACCGCGATCCGCCGGCCCTACCACCCCGACCCGCTCCGGGCTGTCGCTCGTGGAGCTGCTCGTGGCCCTGGCGATCGTCGCGGTGCTCACGGGGCTGCTCCTCCCGGCGGTCGCCGCGGCGCGGGAGGCCGGCCGCCAGGCCGCTTGCCATAATCACCTCCGCCAAGTCGGCCTGGCGCTGGCGGGCTTCTCCACCGTCCACGGCCGCCTCCCGACACAACAGCGCGACGTGTGGACGATCGACGTCGCCGCGGACACCCACGGGCCGGCGATCGCCGAGCGCCTGCGCGCGGCTTCGCAAAGCGGCTCGGCGGCGACCGAGCCCGCATTCCAGGCCGACGTACCCCTGTTTCGCTGCCCGTCCGACGATCCGGGATGGGCGGGGGGATACCCGTTGGCGAACATCGCCTTCAACCCCGCGCTCCTCGGCCGTCGGCCCGGGCAGATTCCCGATGGCCTCGCGCGCACGATCCAGGTGATCGAGGTGCCTTCTTCGGCCGGGCTCACCTGGGCCTCGGGGCCACTCGCCTTTCCCGAAACCGTGGGCGCCGTTCATCCGCGCGGGATCGGGATCGGTCTGGCCGACGGCTCGACCCATTGGCTCGACCGCGCGGCGCCGCAGCCGATGCTGCTGGCACTGCTCAGCCCCGACGGGTGCGAGAGCCAGGAAGTGCCGTAGCGGCCTCACCCGCGATTTCGCCGACCGCACCCCCTCTATAGTGGCAGTCGGATCCCGCTGCGGCCGCGATCCGGACTCCATGGAAAGCGTGGAAAACAGCCGTCGGGATTCGCGGGACGGGTGGTGGCGTGATTCGCCCTCGGGCAACGCATGTAGGGTGGGGGTCGTCCTCTGTGCGACACCGTCCGCCACGACTTGCCCGTTCGTCGCGGAAAACGCCCGTCAAAGAACGATACTCATGGCTGACGTCGTTCCAACACCTGACCCGCTGCTTGGCCGTGTGGTGTCCGGCCGCTATCGGATCGTCGCCCGGATCGGGGCCGGCGGGATGGGGATCGTGTACCGAGCATGGGACGGCCCTGGCGCGCGGTACGTCGTCGTCAAGGTGCCCGCGGAGCGGGCCCGGGACCCGGAGGTGTTTCTCGCCCGGTTCAGCCGCGAGATGGCAGTCCTGCGAGGAATCGATCACCCGCACGTCGTGCCGATCATCGATGATGGCACGTGCGATGGCCGGCCTTTCGCCGTCATGCCGTACCTCGCCGGCGGCAGCCTCGCCGTCCGGCGGCCGCGCCGCGACGGCGCGATCCAGCCTGCCAGCGCCGCGCTCTTGTACCGCTGGCTGCCGGACGTGGCCACCGCGTTGGACCATATCCATGCGCTCGGCTTCGTCCACCGCGACGTCAAACCCGACAACATCCTCTTTGACGGCCACGGGCGCGCTTTCCTGAGCGACTTCGGCCTGGCGCGCGTGAGCGACGACCTCGTCTCCGCCGATCCCTCTCTCACCGACACCGGTACCGTCCTCGGCACGCCCGACTACATGGATCCACATGTCCTCCGGGGCGGGGCACCGGTACCGGCCGGCGACCAATACGCGCTGGCGGTCGTCGTCTACGAGTTGCTCGCCGGGCGCCGACCGATCGGCGGTGGTTCTCCGGCGGCGCGGATGATCGCCCAGGTCACGGAGGATCCGCAGCGCCTGTGGCTCGTGCGGCCCGATTTGCCCCGGTCGGTCGGTGAGGCCGTCCACCGCGGGCTGGCCAAACAGCACGGCAAGCGCTTCTGGAGCTGCCATTCATTCGCTGCGGCCGTGCTCGCGGAGATCACCCCGCCCCCCGCGCTGCGGCAGCGCCGGTTGACATGCCCGGCATGCCAGATGCTGATCGCCAGCGATGATCGTCACGGCGGCAAGTTCGGCGCCTGCCCGCAGTGCAAATCCACGGTGTGGATCGCCCCCGACCTGCTCGCACTCGTGATCCCGGCGGACCGGGAGCCGACACCGGGCACTGCCGAGCAGGAGATTCCGTCCGCTTCGGGTGTCCAGGGAGTGCCGGCCGAAGCGCTCGAAGCGGCACCTGCATCGGTGCCACTGAACCGCGCCGGGATCCTCGCCGCGCTACGACAGAGCCTCCGCACCCGGCGGGCGGTCGCGGGAGGAGCCGCGTGTGCCGCGACTGTCGTCGGGCTTTCGCTCCTGTTCGCGCCCGATCGACCGGCCGAGCCCCCTGCCGCACGGCCGCTCGATGGCGCGTCAGGCGTATCTCCTGCCATGGCTCCACCATCGATCCCGTCCGAAACCCATCTCGCTCGGGCGACGGACGACCCGGCGCCCGGCGCGGGTGATCCCGGAGCGCCGGAGGATGCGATTCCCGCCGACCACGTCGACACGGCGATGGCAGACGAGCCCACTCCGGCGCCACCTTCCGAGCAGGGAGTGGCTGTCGCTGCCCCCCTGCCGGCCGACTCAGCCGCGCTCGCGGGCAGCCCGCCGCCGGCCGAAGGCGCACCACTCGAGACACCCGCACCGGAAAACCATCCGCCGGCCGATCCGCGGCCAGCCGGTCCGCCGCGCATTGGCGCGATCGCCGTCGATCCGGCCGATGCGATCGTACGGAAGATCGAGCCACTTTTCGAGGAATGGGAGACGAGTGTTCAGGAAATCACGCGGTGCGAAAAGGAATTCGAGACTGCCACACCGCCGTACATGCTGTTCGTGAAAAGCTTGAAAAAAGTCAGCGACGATATCGCGGCCTACGAGCGAAAAGCCTTCGAACTCGGTGTCCTCATTCAACAGGCGCGAAGCGCGAACGACGCAGTGAGATACGAAGCCCTCCTCGTGGAACAGACCAACTGTCGCCGGCAAGCGGAGGAGCTGCGCCCGGAACAGGAAAAGCTTCGTAGGGACGTGGAGGAGCGACAGAGGCACTTCGCCAGTCTCAACGCCGAGATTGCGAATCACTACACGAAGATCGCGATGGCTCTCCCGCGCTGGGTCGGCAACGTCGCCCCGTTCGACCGCAGCGAACGGTCCGCGGCGACGCGCGAGCTGATCGACGATGCGCGGACGGCCACCGAGATGCGATTCGCGGGCAAATGGACCCACCTCGAGTCTCTGGTCATCGAACTCCATCTCGCGACCGCGACCACCGAGCTTCCCACTGCGGCGAAGGCAGTCGTCGACCTGGTGGATCGGATCGAGGCGGCTGATCGATTTCTGGCCCAACGACAAGTCCCCCCCGAGCAGCGCCGCAGGCTCCTGCATTTTCACCGTCTGCACGTCGGCTACGCGACGTTCCGCGTCCTCGCGGAAGCGAAGAACACGGCGACAGGGGGCGTATCCACCAAGAAACTCGACGAATGGCTCCGGAAGCAGGACGAGCTGATCCAGTCGCGTCCGGCCGGCTTCATGCTGCGCGGACTGCACGAGTTGGCCGATGGAAACTTCGCGACCGCCGCAAAGCGCTTCGATGAATTCCTCGACGAGAGGCCGAAAGGCATCAGGGTGGAATCGGTCGACGCGGTGATGCCCAATAACGCCGTCCTCCATACGGGAAAATACATCCCGGCCGTCGACGAGCCGTTGAACGCCGCGTTTCGCGGGGAGATCGCCTGGTTTTTCGCCGCCGCTCCGTCGCCGCTGGCAGACCCCGCCAAGGCGCGGAAGCTCGTCGACGATCTTGCCGGTGCCAATCCGCCTTGGCAGGCGCTCCGCGCCGAGGCCGAGTTGTGCGCTCGGGAGGAGCGCTGGGAAGACGCCTTGGCCGCGCTCGCCCGTGCCGAGCAGCGGGCTCCCCTCCTGCTCGCCGCCGAGATCCGCGAGCAACGGACGGCCTACGAGAACCGCCGCCCATTCACGCTTTCCCGCACGCGGTGAATCCGCGCGGGCCTCACACGGTCGTCACTTCTTCACACCCGCCGCGGCCGCGGCTCGGCTCAAAGCCTCGCGCATCGCGCCGGCATCCTCGTAGCGATCGGCGGCGTCTCGCGCCAAGCCTTTCTCGAGCCACTCCGCGATCGCTTCGGGCATGCACGAGGTGAGGTCGTCGCGGCTGCCGCAGTCGTGGTCGAGAATCGCCTCCACGAGCGTGGCGCCGCGACGGCGGACTCGCGGCAAACGCCCGGTCACCGCTTCATGAAAGATCGCAGCCAAGCTCCACACGTCGGTCGCCGGTCGTACCTCGCGAAACGCGGTCAACTGCTCGATCGGCATGTACGGCAAACTGCCCCCGACGACACCGCTGATCGTGAGGGCTGATCCACTTTCGCTGTCGTACAGTTTGGCCAACCCGAAATCGGCCACCAACGGCCGGTAGCGACCGCTGGCGGTCCTCGCGAGAAGGATGTTCGCTGGTTTCAGATCCCGATGAACGACCCCCCTATCGTGGGCATGGGCGACTCCGGCGAGAATCCGATCGAAGAGCCACACGGCTTTGGCAAGGGCGATCGCGCCACCCCGTGCCAGGAATCCTGCCAGGCTCCCGGCCGGGAAAAAGGGCATCACGAGGAACGGCAAGCTGTATGCGATGCCGGTGCCGAGGCAGGGCACGATCGCTTCGTGCCGGAGTGAAGAGACGATCTCCATTTCCCGTTGGAAGCGGCGGCGCTGCTCGGTGTTGAGCGATTCCTGCGGAAGCAGGAACTTGATCGCGACCGTCGCGTCATCGCGCAGGCACGTCGCGCGATACACGCGTCCCATTCCGCCGGCGCCGATTTGCTCGAGCGCCATCGAGCCGCCGCACTCGAAGGGGGGTGGCGGAAGAGAGGAACTGGCGTCCTCCCAGTCGGCCGCAGCACCGATGATGTCGACGAGCGAATCCGCGTTCGTGGGACTGCCGGGAAGCCGCGTTTCGGCATCGTGGTGCCGGAGCAGCGAACGGACCCCCGCAAGCAGCGCCCCGTCGCCCTGGCAGGCGGTGACGACATACGCATCGCGGGCATCGGGGTTCTCGATACCGATCGCCTGCTCGAAAACGTGTCGTTCTCGCACGGTCCACAGCTCCGGAAGGCTGTTGTCAAGCCGCTGAGCCAGACTTCGTTGTACGCCCCCGTCGGCACCGCTCCCAGCCCTGATCGATGGAGCTCCGGGCCGGATGTGGGGCCCCGGCCCGGCTGCCGCTTGGTCGCCTTCAGCCTGCGATCACGACGGCAGAGGGAACGGGCGGATCCATTCGCTCCAGTTCGCCGCCGCCCCCCGGCGATGCAGATTATTTCGTGACACGCTCCGTACGCGAACTCCGCATCTCTTCCTGACGAGCCACCGATCGCAGCGATCGATCGGCGGCCAGTCGCACGAGCCGCGTGGTCCGTGCTCGGGTCGTCTCTTCACGAGGATCGTTTCCATGAACTCCAAGCTGTTCTCGGGTGTCGCCGGTGTGGTGGTCGCCCTCGCCTCGGTCTCGGCCGTCTCGGCCAACGAACTGATGGTCCAGGGGGGCAGCTCCACCGGAGGCAACGCCACCACGATCGTGGGCCGTCCCGGTGAGTTGCTGCGGTTTTCGGTCGCCGGCACGTTCAACTCGGTCGCCGAGGTGTACGCCGGCCCGGCCGCCGGAAACTCGCTGTTCGCTTCGCGGTCGATCCGCGATCTCGCCACGGCGCCGGCCGGACTGCTGGCGCCGCTGGTCCGCTACGACGTCGTCAAGCTGCCCGGCGGCGAGACGCGCGTCTTCCTCGGGGTGGCAAACGCCAGCCCGGTGTTCAACGGCGGAAAGGTGCGCGTCGTCACCGGCGGCACCGTGATCGACAGCGATCCGGTGGTGGTGAAGTGACGCCGCTCCGCCCCGCGGACGACCACGGCCGACGAGCCTCCCGGGCGACGGCGCCCGGGAGGCCGCGTCGACCGGGCCGGTTCGATCGCCCGTGGCTCGATTCGGAGGAGACTCATCCATGCACGCCGACGACTTCGCCGCCTGCCTGCCAGCCGTCTACCTGATCGAGGCGGTCGCTGCCGGGCTCGTGCTCCTCTCGTCGCTCGTCGTGCGCCGCGCCCATGGCGCCACGCTCGGCGAGCTGTTCACGACCAATTTCCGGGAAATCCCCCCGCTGCGGGCGCTGATCCACTTCGTCCACGGCATGCTCTGGCTGGCGGCTGTCGGCCTGGGGCTGGTCGCCCTCCAGCACGCTCTCGCGGCCACCGGCACGTCCACTGCCGCTCACGTCCCCGCGGCTCTCGTCCTCGCCGCGGCAAGTGCGGCGGCGGTGGCGGGAGCGCGGGGCGCGTGGCACACGATGGTGGTCGTCCCTCCCCACGACGCGATCCGGGTGAGTGTGGATGGCGTCGAGTGCGTTCCGGGCATCGACCCGGCGCGCGTGGCGACGCTCGGCCAGGAGCGCTTCCCGCAGATGATCGCCTTCGGTGCGACGGCTGGCCTGTGGGTGCGCGGCGTGCTCGCGATCGTGTTCCTCACGATCGGGGTGATCGCCTTGCTCGCTCCGACCTCCGGCGCGGAGGGCACCGACGTCGAAGCCCGCGTCGCCTCCCTGATCGGCTCCTGCCGGGATGCGGTTCCCGTGCTGCCGCCCGCCTGGGGCATCGTGTGCGCGCTGACCGGGGGGATGGTGACTGGCGGCCTGCTCTGCTCGAACCCGGGGTATGCGTTTTTCCGCTTTCCAGTCGCCCTCGCGATCGGTGCCGCAAGCGCCGCGCTGACCTGGGGAGGAGCGGCGGGGGCCGGGATCGACGATGCCTCTCTCAGCATCCTCGCGGGCGCCCTCGGACTCGGGTGGGCAGCGCGGATGATCGGCGATTTGGTCGTCGCCGCGCGCTTCACCCGGGCGCGTGCCGTGAGCCAGCCGATCGCCACGCGGATCGCGGCTGCAGTGCCGGGCCTCGCCTCGCTCCGGACGCGTTCCGACTGCCGCCTGCCGGCTCTCGACGAGCGTGAACTGTGCCAGCGGATCACGGCGGGATGCCGTAACGCCGAGGAAGCGAGCCTGCTCGTGACCCGGTCGTTCGCCCGGTTTCTCCTCCTCGCCCGTGTCGAGACCGAGCATCTCGTCGCCGCGATGCTCCGCGTGCTCACCGTCGGACGGTTCGTGACGAGCGCCTGCTGTGGCGGCACGACCCGGCCCCTCCAGTGCCCGGTGGTGCCGATGTGGAACGAAAGCTTGTTCCCGCTCAGGGCGCCGACGGGGTTCGTCGACTGGCTCGACCCGCTCCTGCTCGGGACCATGTGGGACATCGTCGCCATCTGTTCGCGCTGTGGCGGATCCGGCCGCGAGCGCTGCTCGGGATGCGGCGGGAGCGGGCGAACGACGCGCACGGAAACCTACACCGTCTCCGTCGGTGGACGCTCGGAGACCCGCTCGCGGACGGTGAACGAATCCTGCTCCCGCTGCGGTGGATCGGGACGCGTCACCTGCTCGATCTGCTCGGGGGCCGGACGGGTCGTGCACCGCCAGACGCTCAACACCCGCTGGCAGCGGCTCCTCCCCACGACGACCGCACCGCACGTCGAGGTCACCGATCTCGTCGCTGACGCCGAGGAGCGCCGGTACTTCCACGTGCCGATCGTCGATGACCGGCGGCCCCTTCCCCTGGCGGCTCTTCACGACGGCATCGACTCCGACCTGCGCGAGCGACTTTCGGAGTCGTTCACCAGGCTGGCACCGGACTTGCCGGGGATGCTCGAAAGCGTCGAGCGGCTGCACGACGGGCGCGTCTACCGCGCCGACTTCCAAGTGACCGGATTCCACGCGCTGCGGATCGGCTACACACGACTGCCCGGGGAAGTCGGCTGGTTTTTCGGTGCCCGCCCGGAGTTTTACTTCCCGTGCCTACCGCTCTCCTGGAGCATGGTGGGGACGATCGTGTTCGTCGTGCCGTTCCTGCTGATGACCGGCGTGGTGGCCTTCGCGCTGGCGGCGAACGGGATCGCCGCGGTATTGCCGCTGACCTGAACGGGGCACGGCCCGGCCGCACCGGAGGAGCCGCTGACGTTTGCCACCCGCATGCGGCCGCTCCGCGGCCGCGACTCGATGAGGCCGGTCATACTATCGTCCACCGGATGGCACTCGGTGGCGCTCACGGGTGCGCCGCTGCCGGCGTTCCGGCTCGACCAATCCCTGCCTTGGGCCAGCCGGTGAAACCCGGCTCACGGTGCTGTCTGGGGAGCGTTCGCATGCGGATCGGGATCATCGCCGACATCCACGAAGACCTCCCGGCGCTCGACGCCGTCCTCGACCTGTTCGCTCGCGCGGGGGTCGGCCGGGTGGTCGTGCTGGGCGACCTGTTTTTCAACGGCACGCACGTCGCCGAGACGGTCGACCGGCTCCGTGCCGCCGGCGCCGTGGGGGTGTTCGGCAACCACGACCTCGGCATGTGCCTCGATCCCGATCCGGAGGTCCGCGCCAGCCACCCCGCGCGGGTCTTCGAGTTCACGCGCACGCTCTCGGCACGGATGGAAGTGGCCGACTGCCTCTTCTGCCACGGCCTGCCCCACTGGGACGCCACCGACCCGCTGGCCTCCTACGGCGACCATCCGGCGGACTCGGCCGCGAGCCGCGCTGCGGCCTTCGCCGCGACCGAGAGTCGGATGATCTTCGTCGGCCATTTCCACCGCTGGCTGGGCGCGACGCCGGAAGGGATCATCTCCTGGGTCGGCACGACGCCGCTCGCCTTCGACCCGTGTCACGGGTATCTGGTGCTCGTCGCCGCACTGGAGCAGGGCTGGTGTGCGACCTACGACCCGGCCACCGCCCGGCTCGTCCCGTTTCGCGTGGCCACGGCGCGGGGAAACGCCTCCTGGCCTACCGATCCCCCTCGGATGAGCCACCCCGTGGTAGGCTCGTGCGCATGCCGCGTTGGCTCGCCCACACGATCGTCGTCGCTGCCCTCGCCGGCTTGCTCGCCCTCGCGTTCGCCCGCAGCGACTACGCCTGGAACTGGGCCGGCGTGTGGGAATACCGCGGCCTCCTCCTCGAGGGC
>RFRL01000281.1 GCA_009924545.1 Planctomycetia bacterium
GCGGCGCCAACGGGGGCCGGCAGGACGAGGATGCACTCGGTGGCCTTGCCGACGAGTTGGTGGTTCTGGTCGATGATCTCGACCCGGTGGCACTGCCGGCCCGGCTCGTCGAGGAGGAACTCGAGCGTCAGCCGGCGGGCGGTACCGGCGGCAAGATCGATCGTCCCTTTCTGTTCGATGGGGCTCACCGAGGCCTCGTGGTGGAAGCCGGCGTCGAAGTAATCGATGATCCTCAGCTTCTCGAGGTTGCGCCCCGAGCGGTTGACCAGCTCCACCTCGTAGCTGACGCGGTCGCCCACCTTGCCGGAGAGCGGTCCGGTGATGTCGACGACCACCGGGTCCTCCGCCCGCGCCGGCGCCAGGAACCCTGCCCCGGCCCCACCGATCACCACGAGTGCCGCGACGCCTGTGAACACCGTCGCCGCCGCGCGATGCATCCCGCGACTCGCGCCGACCCCTACCCAGCGGTGCATGGCCACCCTCCCACGTCCACCACCCCCTCGCCTCGGGGGGCAGCCTCCGGGCTTCAGCGTACCACCACACCCTGGCGGCTGCCCACAGCGGTTCGGCCCCGACGGCGCCCCTCGACCATGTCACGACCTCCGCGGCCGACTACACTCCGGCACCGTTTCCAGGGGCGCCACCGTCGGTGCCCGCCACCCCGGGGCTCCACCACCGACCTCAGCGGTGGCCGCCCACGCTCCTTTTTTGCACGGGACTTCCGCCATGTTGCTCGGTTTTCGTATCCGGCTCGGACCGCTCGTCACCGGCTTGCTCGCGCTCCTCACCGCCGCGCCGCTCACTGCCCAGGGGCCCGTCGACCTCTCGGCGATCGACCGCAGCGTCCGCGTCCAGGACGACCTCTACAGCTTCGTCAACGGCACCTGGCTGAAGAACACGCCGATCCCCGCCGACAAGAGCAACTACGGGGCGTTCATCCAACTCGACGACCTGTCGCGCGAGCGGATCCGGGCGATCGTCGAGCAGGCCGCCGCCGCGGATGCCCCCGCCGGCAGCGACGCGCGGAAGGTGGGCGACTTCCACAAGGCGTTCATGGACATCGCGCGGATCGAGGCGGCAGGGGCCCGGCCGCTGGCCGAGATCCTCGCCCGCCTCGAAGGCGTCACCACGCACGACGAGATCGCCCACGCCTTCGGCATCGCCGGCACGATCGGCGTCGGCGCACCGATCGGGCTGTTCGTCGGGATCGACGACAAGGATTCCTCGCGCCACCTCACCACCGTGGTCCAGGCCGGCACCACGCTCCCCGACCGCGACTACTACCTCGAGGACGGCGAGAAGGAGAGCGCCGCCCGGGCGGCCCTCGTGGAATACGTCGATCGCCTCCATGCCCTCCTCGGCGACCCGACCACCCATCCCGGAAAGACGGTGCTCGAACTCGAAAAACAGCTGGCGGAAATCCAGTGGCCACGGGTGGAGCTCCGCGACGCCCTCAAGACCTACAACAAGTTCGCCACGGCCGACGTCGCCGCCCGGACGCCGGCCCTCCGCTGGACGATGTTCCTCGAGGCCGCGGGCACGCCCGGCATTGCCGAGATCAACGTCGCCACGCCGAGCTATTTCGAGGCCCTCGCCAAACTTTTCGAGCAGATCGACGTGGCGACGTGGAAGACCTGGCTGCGGTTCAAGCTGCTCGACGCCTACGCCAGCTACCTCGCGCCCCCGTTCGAGGAAGCGCACTTCGACTTCCACGGCCGGAAGATCGCCGGCATCCAGGAGCAGTTGCCGCGCTGGAAGCGCTCGGTCGAGGCGCTCAGCGGCAAGGGGGCCGGCGACTTCGGTGCGCTCGGCGACGTGGTGGGGAAGCTGTACGTGAAGGAGCACTTCACCCCGCAGGCCAAGGCGCGGATGGACGAGTTGGTGAAGAACCTCCTCACCGCGTTCGGGTCGAGCATCGACGAGCTGTCGTGGATGACCCCGGAGACGAAGGCCAAGGCACGCGACAAGCTCGCCCGGATCACCACCAAGATCGGCTACCCCACCCGGTGGCGCACCTACGACGGGCTGGAGGTGAAGCCCGACGACCTGGTGGGCAACATCCTCCGCTCGCGCCGCCACGAGCACGACCGCAACGTGGCCAAGCTCGGCCAACCGGTCGATCGCGAGGAATGGGGCATGACGCCGCAGACGGTCAACGCCTACTACAATCCGTCGCTCAACGAGATCGTCTTCCCGGCGGCGATCCTCCAGCCGCCGTTCTTCTCCGTCGATGCCCCCGACGCGCTCAACTACGGCGGGATCGGCGGCGTCATCGGCCACGAAATCAGCCACGCCTTCGACGACCAGGGGAGCCGGTACGACGGTGCCGGAAACCTCGTCAATTGGTGGACCGACGCCGACCGGGCCGCCTTCGAGGCCCTGACGAAGCGCCTCGTCGAGCAGTACTCCGGCTACGAACCGCTGCCCGGGCGGCGCGTGAAGGGTGACTTCACCCTCGGGGAGAACATCGCCGACCTGTCGGGCTTGGCAGTGGCCTACAAGGCCTACCAGATCGCCAAGGGGGGCCGGGAGCCGGAGCCGGTGGCGGGATGGACCGGCAACCAGTTGTTCTTCGTCGGCTGGAGCCGCGTCTGGCAGCGGAAGTACCGCGAGGCGGAACTGGTGCGGCGCCTCCTCACCGATCCCCACAGCCCGTCGCAGTACCGGGCCAACGGGCCGGTGATGAACCTCGACGCCTTCCACGACGCCTTCGGGGTCAAGGAGGGGGATACCCTGTGGAAGCCCCCGGCGGAGCGGATCCGGATCTGGTGACCGGCGCACCGGGCGCGACGCCACGCCCCCCTGGCAACCGGCCCGAAGCAGGTCGCCAAACGCACCCGACCGGTCGGATCAGGCGTCGCGGTGACGGACGATGTCCCCTTCGACCATGTAGATCACGTCCTCGGCGATGTTCGTCGCCATGTCGGCGATGCGCTCGATGTGCTTTGAAATGGAGTTGATCCGGAGCAGGTTCTCGAGTTTCTCGGGATGCGCCCGGACGGCATCCATCACCTTGCGGCGGACGCGCTGCCGGGCGTCGTCGACGGCGTCGTCCTGGTCGCGGATCTGCCGGGCGAGCGTGGGATCGGCGTGGATCACCGCCCCGAGGCACTGCCGCACCATCTCTTCGGCACGCATCGCCATCGTGCGGATCTCGCCGGGCAACTCGCACGGTTCGCCGGTGGCCAGCGGCCCCACGCGCTTGGCGATGTTGGTGGCCAGATCCCCCATGCGCTCCAGGTCGTTGTTGATCTTCAGCGCGGCCACCACGAAACGCAGATCGGCCGCCACCGGCTGGTAGAGGGCGAGGATCTTCAGGCACTCCTCCTCCACCTCGACCTCCATGCGGTCGATCTGCTCGTCATTGTCGAGGACGCGCTGGGCGAGCGGCTGGTCGAGGTTGATGACGGCGGTTATCGACTTCGAGATCGCCTCCTCCACGAGCGTCCCGACCCGCTGGATCTTTTCCTTGAGGGCTGATATCTGCCGTTCGATGTGCCGTGTCATGATGCCCGCCTCCCGGACGCTTCCCCTCAGCCGAAGCGGCCGGTCACGTAGGCCTCGGTCTCGCGGAGGATCGGCTTGGTGAAGATTTCGGTGGTCGGACCGTATTCGATGAGTCGCCCGAGGTACATGAACGCCGTGTAATCGCTCGTCCGGCTGGCCTGCTGCATGTTGTGGGTCACGATGAGGACCGAGTAGCGGCCGCGGAGCTCCTGGATCAGATCCTCCACCTTGCCGGTGGCGATCGGGTCGAGTGCCGAGCACGGCTCGTCGAGGAGGAGCACCTCGGGCTCGGCGGCGATCGCCCGGGCGATGCACAAACGCTGTTGCTGCCCTCCGGAGAGCCCCAGGGCGCTGTCGCCGAGCCGGTCCTTGACCTCGTTCCACAGCGCCGCGCCGCGGAGACTCGTCTCGCACACCTCGTCGAGCACCCCGCGCCGGGTCTCGCCGTCGATCCGCAGGGCGTAGACGACGTTCTCGTAGATGCTCATCGGAAACGGATTCGGCTTCTGGAACACCATCCCCATCCGCTTGCGCAGTTCGATGACGTCCATCCGCGGGTCGTAGATCGAATCGCCACTGAGGCGCATGTCACCGGTGATCCGCACGCTCTGCACCAGGTCGTTGAGCCGGTTCACGCTCCGCAGCAGGGTCGACTTGCCGCAACCGCTGGGGCCCACCAGGGCGGTCACCTTGTTGTGCGGGATCGGCATCGTGATCGAGTGGAGGGCCTGCTTCTTCCCGTACCACAGGTTGAAGCGGTCGATCTCCAGGACCGGCGGTTCGTCGCGGACCTGCGGGTGGACCTCGCTGGGAACGTCGCGGCCGGCGGCCACGGCGGCGAGGCGGTCACCGGCCGGCGGCGCGATGGGATCGACGGGCTCGGGTGCGGCGCTGGCGGCGGGGG
>RFRL01000282.1 GCA_009924545.1 Planctomycetia bacterium
GCCGCCGACGTCGGCGGCCACGAAGCGCGAGATCGTCACCACGGCCGCGGCGCGGTTCACCTTGGCCTGCACGGCGGCCAGTTTGCGCCGTACGGCGCGGGGCCGGTTCCGGTGCCGGTCGTCGTGGAGGAAGTTGAGGTCATGGATCGTGAGCACCACTGGAACGCGGTGGTCGAGGGGCAGGTACTTCGACGTCTGGCTGGTGACATGCCACAGGTCGTAGGCCGGGCGTCGCCGGAAGGGGCGAGTGAGGGGGCGCACGTAGCGCGCGAACGCCTCCTTCCGCCACGGGCTGACGTCGATCTGCTCGACGCCACCGCGCATCTGCCAGGTGACCGACCGGGGCGGCACCAGGAGCACCGGTGTGATGGTATCGTTTCCCGCGGACAGGATCGCGTCGGCCAGATGGCGGCAGAACCTCCCCAGACCGCAGTTGGCGTGCCGCGTGCGCTCCAGATCGAGGACGACCCGGGGGCGGTTGCGGCTGAGGGGGGTGGGAGTCATCGGTGCGGCGGTCCAGGTGAGGCCACGCGGGGACAGCACGCCCAGCGGTCGGGTTTCCGGGGAATATCGGCTGGCAACGTTCCCGACCTGTGTGGCGTTCACCCGGCGCTCGAGCGGCGGGGGGATGGGTGGTTTGGGGCGACTACCGTGCGGGACACGCGGCAAGGCCGCGCGCCGCGGCGCCGTCCGGGAACCGGCGCACGGTTGCGCTCGCGATCGGTGCTCGCGGCGAGCGGCCTTCCGGCTCCCGGTGCCACCCGGTATATCCGCATGCCATCACGTTGTTCGGGGGGCTGGCGGCCGGGAAACGGCCCGGCACCGACGACGCTTACCGCCGGGTGGGGTGTTGCCCCGGGGCACGCGCCCGCTGCTCGGGGGGTGAGGACGCTGATCGACGCGGAACTGGTGGGTGCCATGTCGCGGATCCGACTGCCAGCGGTGACGCTCGTGTGCGTCGATACCCGCCATCCCGATCTGGCGGTGGCGGCGCTACGGCGCAGCCTGGCGGTGGCCGAATTCGGCGCCGTGGTACTGTTCACCGCCGCGGAGCGCCTCCGGGCCGACTGCTCCGGCATCCGCGTGGTGGGCGTGTCGATCGACTCGATCGCCGCCTACTCGGCGTTCATGCTCACCGGTCTGGTGCCCCACGTCCGCACCACGCACGCGCTGGTGGTGCAGTGGGACGGCTTCCCGACCCGCGGTGAGTGCTGGGACGAACGGTTCCTCGATTACGACTACATCGGCGCGCCCTGGCCCGACGTCGCTCCCGGTGGCGCGGTGGGGAACGGCGGCTTCTCGCTCCGCTCGCGGCGGCTCCTGCAGGCCCTGGCCACCCCGGGCATGGTGCTCGGGCACCCCGAGGATCTCGCCATCTGCCGCGACAACCGGCGGCGGCTGGAGACGGAGTTCGGGATCCGCTTCGCCCCCGTCGACATGGCCGCCCGGTTCGCCTACGAGCGCTGCCCCCCGACCGGGCGTTCCTTCGGATTCCACGGACTGTTCAACTGGGATCGCGAGTTTTCCCCGACCGAACTGGCGGAGATGCTCGACCACCTGCCCGACGCGCTCGCCGCCGGCCTCGATGCCCACGAATTGACCGCGCGCCTCGTCGCCCGGGGAGACCGCGGCAACGCGGCGCGGCTCCTCGCCATGCGGCAGCGGCTGGGGATGTGGGACCGCCGGACGCTCAAACTGTGGTCGAAACTGTGGTGGGCCGGATACCGCCGCCACGCCGCCTGACCCGGGAGGGA
The DNA here is from genome assembly GCA_009924545.1 of Planctomycetia bacterium. Classification (GTDB taxonomy): domain Bacteria; phylum Planctomycetota; class Planctomycetia; order Pirellulales; family UBA1268; genus F1-20-MAGs016. The sequence goes on from RFRL01000282.1 coordinate 1,755, forward strand.
CGATGCCCCGCCGCATCATCGACTGCTTCCTCTACAACGGCGAGCCGATCCTCGACCTGCGACTGGAGTGCCTCGGGCCCCACGTCGACCGCTTCGTGATCGTCGAGTCGGCCCTGACCTTCAAGGGCGACCCGAAGGCCCCGCGCTTCCGCCGGGAGTTGGCCGGCCCGTGGGCGCACAAGGTGGAGTACATTCTCCTCGGGGCCAGCGACCACGACGGGTGCCGATCGGCCTGGGATCGCGAGGCGCTGCAGCGCAACGCCATCCAGCGTGGCCTCGCCGGGGCCGCCGCCGACGACATCGTGCTCATTTCCGACGTCGACGAGATCCCCGATCCGGCGGTGTTCGCTTCGTTCGACGGACGCCCCGCCTGGCTGCGGCAGTTGTTCTTCGCCTACTACGGCAACATGCTCTGCACGACCGAGCCGCACTGGCTCATCGGCACGCGCATGGTGTCGGCGGCCGATGCCCGGCGGCACCCTGCGGAGGAAATCCGCCTCCGCTTCGCCGACCGGTTTCCGCACGGTCGGATGGTGGCCGCGGGGGGCTGGCACTTCACCTACCTCGGTGGCGTGGAGAGCATCACGAGGAAGATCGGCGAGTTCTCCCACCAGGAGCTCAACACCACCGAACTGACCGCCCCCGCGTCGATCGCGAACCAAATCGGCGACCGCCTCGACATTTTCTACCGCCCGCTGGCCTTCGCCGTCGTCCGACCGGCGTCGCTGGGCAACGACCGGGCGGTGGCCTGGTTCCGCGACCGCGGCATGCTCTTCCCGGGGGGCGACGACGGGGTGGACGTGGCGGAAGTGGTGCGGCGCCACGACGCCTGCGGCCCGCTGCGGCGGCGCCTCGGCCGCTGGCGGCTGAAGTGGATCCAGAAGCGACGCCGGGACCGCCGGTCGGCCGCGTGAGCCGACGTCGCGCTCAGGCCGCGATCCGTTCGCGACCCACCACCCCCCGCGACACGCTCCGCTCCCGGTGGGCCAGTTCGAGGTCGGCGTCGACCATCATGTCGACGAGTTGCTCGAACGACACCTGCGGCTGCCAGCCGAGCCGGCGCCGGGCCTTGGAGCTGTCGCCGAGGAGTAGGTCGACCTCGGCGGGACGGAAGTAGCGCGGGTCGACGACGACGTGTTCGCGGTAGTCGAGACCGAGGCGGCCGAATGCCTTCTCGCAGAACTCACTGACGGTGTGGAGCTCGTCGGTGGAGACGACGTAGTCGTCGGGGGTGTCCTGCTGGAGCATGAGCCACATCGCCTCGACGTAGTCACCGGCGAAGCCCCAGTCGCGTTTGGCGTCGAGGTTACCCAGGTGCAGCTTGTCCTGGAGGCCGACCTTGATGCGCGTCGCGGCGCGGGTGATCTTCCGCGTCACGAACGTCTCCCCGCGGCGCGGGCTCTCGTGGTTGAAGAGGATCCCGCACGAGGCATGGAGGTCGTAACTCTCGCGGTAGTTCACCGTGATCCAGTGCCCATACACCTTGGCCACACCGTAGGGGCTGCGCGGGTGGAAGGGGGTGGTTTCGCGCTGCGGCGTCTCCACCACCTTGCCGAACATCTCCGAACTGGAGGCCTGGTAGAAGCGGATCTGTTGTCCGGTGTCGTCCTGCACGTCGCGGATCGCCTCGAGCAGGCGCAGCGTGCCCACCGCGGTGACGTCAGCGGTGTAGGTGGGCTGGTCGAAGCTCACACGCACGTGGCTCTGGGCGGCGAGGTTGTAGACCTCGTGGGGGCGGATCTCGCGGATCAGGCGCACGAGGCCGTTGCCGTCGGCGAGATCGCCGTAGTGGAGGCGGACGGCCGTGTCGCCGACGTCGACGAGGTGGTCGATGCGCTCGTTGCCGAACGTGCTCGACCGGCGGCGCAGGCCGTGAACCTCGTAGCCCTTGGCAACGAGCAGCTCCGCAAGGTACGAGCCGTCCTGACCCGTGACGCCGGTGATCAACGCTCGTCGCTGCATCGCATGCCTCCCTGAACGCTTTCGAGGGGAATGGTCACGTCACAGGCATCGCGACCACGGGGTTTGGGAGCGGGAGGCTAGCAGGCGCGGCGGAGGGGGGGAATGCCAATTGCGGGTTCATCCGTCCGCTCGGCGACCGTGGGCTCCACGCCGAGGAGTGAGGCGTAGACGTCGGCATACCCCCGCGCCGTGGCCGCCCAGGAGAAGGATGCGGCGTGGCGGCGGAGGGCGGCGCCGCGGTGGGGATCGGCATGGAACCGGGCCATCCCCGCCCGGTAGGCCGCCGCCAGCGCCGGGCCGTCGTAGGCGTCGAGGTATTCCCCCAGGTCGGCGGCGATCTCCGGCAGGCTCGTGCGGCGCGAGCAGAACACCGGTCGGCCGCACTGCATCGCCTCGAGCACCGGGAAGCCGAAACCCTCGGTGAGCGACGGGAAGAAAAACGCCTCGCAGCGCTCGTAGAGCCACTGGCGGTCGCCGTCGGAAACCTCGCCGGGCATGATCACCCGACCCTCCAGGCCGCGCTCCGCGACAAGCCGTTGCAGGTGCGCGCCGTAGGGGGTCGATTTCTTGCCGGCGATCACCAACCGGATGCCCGGTTCGGCCTCGACGAGGTCGAGGAGCACATGGAAGTTCTTGTGCGGCAGGGCATTCCCCACCGTGAGCAGGAACGGCCCGGGCGGGAGGAAGGCGG
>RFRL01000283.1 GCA_009924545.1 Planctomycetia bacterium
GACGGCCGACGAGCTGGCCGAGCTCCTCGTCGCCGAGCGCGGTTCCGCGCTTCCCGCGCCGGTCGCCCGCCGCACCGCCCTCGGCATCCTCCGCCTCACCCTCGACAACGAGCGCCACTCCGCCGATCCTGGCCTCGTCGTCCGCCGCGAGGGGAGCGCCATCCTCGTCGCGGGGAGCGAGGCCATCGCCGACTGGGCCGTGGGCCTCGGCCGTGAGGCGTCGTTGATCGCCGCCGCCGAGCCGCTCGCCGCCCCCGCGTCGGTCGTCGAACGGCTCCGCGCGCTCGCCCCGCCGCCCGGCGTGGAGATCGAGAGCGATTCGCGGCTCGTGCGCCTGGCCGCTGCCGCCAGCCGGGATGCGGCCGTGTCGAGCCGTCTCGAGCTCTATCCGCGGGGGATGGATTCGGCCCGCGCCCTCAAGCTCTCCATCGGCGCCGTGGCCGGCACCAAGGCTCTGTCCGAGGAGCGCCTGCGCGAGCGTGTCACGAGCCGCTACCCCGACGCCGCCCCCCTCCCGCCGCGGCCCGGCCTCGACACGCTCCTCGCCGGAGCCGGCCTCGACCTGGCCTTCGACTCCGCCTCGCGGTCGTTCATCGCCCCGGCCCACGTCCGGCCGAGTGTCACCAGTGGCAGCACGACGCTGCCGCGCTTCCCCACCGCCCTGTCGGGCACGCTGCCTGTGGGTCTGCCCGGGAGCGTCCCCGCCACGACGCCCCCCGAGGTGGCCGACGCCCGGGCCTTCGAGGAGCGGCTCACCCGGGCGATCCAGAGCGGCACCTTCCTCCAGCTCGTCGTGGCGCCGCGGGAATACGAGCGCACGGCCGGCGAGCTGGCCACCCGCTTCCCGGTCGCGCCGATCGACGTCGAGGAGGTGGTCCTCACGAGCCTCCGCGAGTCGGCCGCCGGCCTCGGCGTCGACTGGAATCTCGTCCTCGCCGCCGACGAAGACACGTCCGGCCCCGACTGGCCCAACCTCCTCCAGCTCGTGGAGCGCACGCGCGACACGATCGCCAGGCGCCTCTTCGTGCCCGACGCCGTGTCGCTCCTCCTCTACCCCGACATCCTCGTCCGCTACCGCCTCAAGCCGCTCCTGGCCGACCTCTCCGGCCAGATCGGCTCCCCGGGCGGGCCCCAGGGGATCTGGCTCCTCCTCCCCGGCAGCCATCTGCCCCTCATCGACGGCCAGCCGGTGGGGGTGATCGGCCAGCAGGCGGTCGTCTCCGAGGCCTGGATCCAGAATCTCCACCGCGGCCGGCCCGCCCCGGCGGGAGCGTGACGGATGACACGAGCGCCCAGCGCGAGCCCACTAAAACCTCCGCCCCGAGCGGAACGAAGTCCATCTGGTATTGGCGAGATGGTGTGCCGCGACCTGCTGACTGACGTCGTAATGCGCGGCCGCGACCTCCCGGGCTTCCTCGCCGCGGTATCCCTTCGTGACGGCCCGCAGCCCTTCCGCAGGGCAGAGCAACTCGGCGGCGAAGGCACGCTGGTAAGCCTGACGAACCGTTCGGAAATCGGTCGATGCGAGACTGCGTCCATCGCCTCGACCGACCAACGCGAAATCCCCGATGAACCTCGCCAGCTCATACCGACGCGATCCGGAGAACCTGAGGGATTTGCGTGGGTGGAAGACGTAGGTCCCGCCGTCCCCGGCCACCGCCAAACCGATCGGGGGCCTGGGAGGTGCCTCGTACGACTCGAATCTCGCCCGATCCATTCCCAGCAGTTCGCAGAGGACCCCCGTGTCCAGCGGCTGTTCCGGATCAGCCAGCCGCTTTCGAAGACGCTGCGCATCCTGATACGCCCGCTTCCAAGGCTTGTCATTGCTCTCGAGCGACGACCGCTCGTCGTCGATTCCCTCCGGTTTTCCGTCGAGCCCGGGGGATTCGATGATCTCCCGGCAACGGTCCATTCGATTCCCTCGCCGGTGCTGTCCAAAGGCGGGAATCACTTCGGACGCGGTTGCCCTGCCGAGCCTGTTCTCCACGAGAATCGCCACGTCGACCTCCCGGTGGGGTGCGTCGTCGGGATCGAATCCGAGCTCGGCCTCGATCCGGCGCCACTGCGACATCTCCGGGTCGGCGATTTCATCCTGCAGTTGCTTCCACATCTCGGACAGCGACGACTCGCATCCCGAATCCACGACACGATCGGCAACCTCCTGCAGGAATCGCCTCACTTCCGCAGTGAAAACCGCCAGATCGACGCAACCGTCTTCGAGATCCTCGATATACCGCACCGACTGCGGATCAGGGTCGTGAAACAGTTTCGCCGATACCCGCATCGCTTTGCCGTCCGAGGCGAAGCAGACGGCGGGCCAGACATAGCCGCCACCGGCGGCTGCCATCTCGTGCGCCATGCGCCACTCGGGCGTCGGGCGGACGGAAAACGGCGCCGGCTCCCACAGCAAACGCCACCACGAGTGGATGAACCACTCCGCCAGAGGATGGACCGACAGGCGGACATGATCCTCGACCGCGCGCGTCCACAGGCTGACGTTCGTGGTCAGATTGCACCCGCCAACGGTCAACGAGAGTTTCGTGCGGCAAGCCACATCCGGATCGCGATCGACGCGGGTGTCGCCCCACCCCTCGGTGGCGATCGAAAAATCAGTCATCCTGAATCCCTCTCTCGCGTTCCCGCCACCGCCGCATCACCTTGTCCTTCATCGGATCACCAGATTGCAGCGGATAGCCGTGGTACTCCCCGTTGCCTCCCGAATCGCACCTCGCCTCGACGACGCACTCCTCGTCGACCACGGCCCAAGCGATGGATGGCCATCCTCCCCCCTTGGCCGTCTGACGGCTCACCGTCCCATGGAGAAAAGCTTGCTCCAAAAGCCTTTGGGCGACGGCCTGCTGTCGAACCGCGGTGTGGTCGCAGAGTGACACGGCTTCGCCCTCGTGAGCGATCCACCGGTGCGCTTTTGGCTCTCCTCCGAAGTCGTACGAGTTCAGTTTGTGTTTGCCATAGCCTCGGTACTTCGCCGCTTTCGCCAATGACGCGAGTCTCGCTTGCACGACCGCGTCCAGACGCACGAGTTTTCGGTTTCGGTTCGGTTTTCTTTTCCGTTTTTTACCCATGAAGCACCCCTCGTGCATCCGGATACGACGACTTTCGCCCGCGACGATCGTACCCCAAACATGCACGGGCGTACACCATTCCCCACTGATCGGCCCATGACCACCCCGCTCCGCTCCCTCGACTCGCAGGCCCTCCTCGCCGATCTCGAAAAGCTCCTCCCGCGTGTGGAGGCCGATCTCCTCGCGCGCTCGAGCGACCCCGACGTCCCCGACATCGCCGCGCGCCTCCGTGGCGAATACGACCGGGCCCGCGCCGCCCGGCGCACGGCCGCCAGCTACGAGGAATGGCACACCGACCGGATCACGCAGGTGGCCGTCGCCTGGGTGCTGTCGTGCGTCTTCGTGCGCTTCCTCGAGGACAACGCCTTCCTCGATGCCCCGAAGATCGCCGGCCCGGGCGAGCGGCTCTCCCTCGCCCGCGACGCCCACGAGCATTTCTTCCGCTCCCGCCCGCGCGACACCGACCGCGAATACCTCCTCGCCCTCTTCGATGACCTCGCCCGCCTCCCCGGCACGGCCGACCTGTTCGGCGCGCACAACGCCCTCCGCGAAATCCCTGCCTGGCTCTCCGGCGACGCCGCCAAGGAGCTGTTGAAGTTCTTCCAGCGGATCGACTCGACCACCGGCTCCCTGGTCCACGACTTCACCGCCGCCACCCTCGACACGCGCTTCCTCGGCGACCTCTACCAAGACCTCTCCCGTTTCGCCCGCGAGCGCTACGCCCTCCTCCAAACGCCCTGGTTCGTCGAGCAGTTTTTATTGGACCGCACGCTCGACCCGGCCCTCGCCGAGTTCGGTGCGACCAGCACCGAGTTGACCACCTTCAGGATGATCGACCCCGCCTGCGGGTCGGGCCACCTCGTGCTCGGGGCCTTCGCGCGGATCCTCGACCGCTGGCAGCGGCTCGAACCCGCCACCCCCGTCCGCGAGCTCGTCCGCCGCACGCTCGACAACGTCCACGGCGTCGACATCAATCCCTTTGCCGTTGCCATCGCCCGCTTCCGCGTGCTCCTCCTCGCCATGCGTGCCTGCGGCGTCGTCCGCCTCGCCGACGCCCCCGCCTTCCACGTGCGCATCGAGTGCGGCGATTCGCTGTTGCACACGCCCCTGGCCGGCGGCCACCAGGAACTGTTCGACAAGGGCACCCGGAGCCAGGCCGACGAGGAGTGCGACCATGCCTACGCGTCGGAGGATCTCGCCGCGCTGAAGGCCATGCTCGCCCCGCGGCAGTAC
>RFRL01000284.1 GCA_009924545.1 Planctomycetia bacterium
CCACCTCGATCTGGTCGACGAGCTCCACCTTGATCTGTGGCTTCTCCTTGTAGAGCTCCACCGTGCCGGTGACGCGCACCGTCTTGCCGAGGAAATGCGCGGCCGGGTCGGGCACGTCGGCCTTGGCGAACTTTTCCAGACCCTGCCGGAAGATGACCGCCGTGAAGTTGTCCTTGTCACGGTGGTCTTTGCGGGAATTGAGGTAGCAGCGGCCCACGTCGGCCATCAACCGGCTGCCCTCCACCTTCATCGTCACGACGCACCACTTGCCGACGTGGGCCGCCGCGGCCTCCGGCTCGATCGGCAGCGCCTCGACCACGAGCGTGCCGGCGCCACGTGCGGCGGCCACGTCCTGGGCCCGGGCGATCCCCGCAGTGGCGAGGACGACGAGCAGTGCCAGCGCGGCGTTGCGCGAGGAGGACAGCATGGGCGGCATCGCTCGAGCTCCGGGGAAGACTGGTGACGGAAACGACCGCACGCCGGCCCGCTAGCGGCCAGCGGCAACCGGGTCAGGATAAGTGAAACGGCGGGTCGACGCGACGTTCCGGGCAAGTTCCGCCTCGTCCCACCAGGTCGACTTCATCCGGCGCGGCGAATAGAGCTTCTCCGCCTGGTCGACGTGGTGCGGCGAATCGGGATCGGCCGACTGGCCCCACGGGGTGCAGGTGAACGACTCCACCTTCCCGTCCTTGAAAAACATGAGGATCACCGCCATCGAGCCGGAGTTGGCGACATACCGCAGGGGATTCCCCGGGTCCTGGATGCTGCGCACGTCGAACAGGGTCTCGGAGAAGTTGGCCTCCTTGTCACCCGTGGAGTAGTCGGCGCCGCCGCAGGGGAAGTAGCGACCGCTGCGTCCGACCACGTGGACGGTGCCCCACGGCACGTCCCACCGGCCGTACTCCTTCTTCAGCCAGTCGATCGTCTCGCGGAACAGGGTGACGATTTTCTGGCGCGTGGCGTCGTCGAGCCGTCCGTCGCGCACCAGCGGGGCCACGTCGCACCGGGCGCCGCACTTGAGCCGCCAGAACTTGAACAGCACCGTGGCGGTCGCCTCCGGTGTGTAGTTGCCGTCCCAGGCGAGGACCGCCTCCACCGCCCGGCCCAGTTCGGCCCCTTCCGCCCCATCGCAAACGCCGTCCCCGGCGGCCACGGCGGCGGCATGGGCCCGGGCCAGTTCCCCCTGCCACGCCCTGGCCAGCCGGTCGTGGACGTCGAGGGCGTAGCCCATCGCCTCCTCACGGGTGACGAGAGGGTCGTTGTGGAGGACCTCGATCGAGCGCCGGCCGCGCGGGTTGTTCTGGTCCCACGTGGCGTTGTAGACGTGCGCCGGGAAGCGGTCGGGGGTCAGATCGCAATCGACCATCATGTGCCGTGGGCTGATATTGCAGTTCTGCATGTAGCCCTGCCGCGGATTGAGGAGGCGCACGAGATCCTCCTGCGGGTGGATCCCCTGCCACGCGGTGGCGCTGGTGGTGCCGTCGACGGGCCGGGTGAAATCGTGCCCCGCGGGGCGGATCGGCGTGGCGCCGTTGCGGACGTAGGCGATGTTGCCCTCCACGTCGGCGCTCATCACGTTCTGCTCGTTGTACTGGTGCATGGCGAGGGCAGCGTTGACCTCGTGGACGTTCGCCGCCCGGGCCATCCGGTCGAACTGCTCGTACAGCCCGGTCTGGTCGAGGTAGGGGGACGCGCCCACGTAGGCGGTGCCGGTGGCCATGTCGGGGGTGGAGATCACCGGCCCGAGGTGCGTGGAGAAGATGGGCCGTGTGACGGGTTCCGCGCCGCGCACCGGGATCGTCACCTGCTCGATCGACACCGGGCGCCACTGGCCGTCGTACTCGTATTCCGGGCGCGGCGTGACGCGGAACTTCATCCGGTAGACGTCGGAGGTGTCGGGCCCGCCGGTGGTCAGCGCCCAGCCGGCGCGACGGTTGTGGCCGATGGCGAGCATCGGCGAGCCGATCAGCCAGAAGCCCGCCATGTGCAGGTCACCCGCATGCACCCGCGCCTCGTAGAGGACCGCGAGCCCCTCCCAGGTGAGGTGCGGGTCGGAAAGGAGGATCGCCGAGCCGTCGGCGGAACGCGCCGGGGCGACCGCCCACTGGTTGCTGCCGGCGGCGGGCTTGGCGCGGGTTTCGCCCGCCTTGAGATCGTCCATCATCGTGCCGATCGGCCAGCGGAGGATCATCGCCCGTCCGATGGCCAGCGCGTGCCAGGGCTCGACGTCGAGGGCCAGTTCGGCGGCCTCCCCCGGATGCTCGGCGACGTAGCGCCGGATCCCGGCGGCGAAGGCGGTGACGTTGTCGCGGAGGCGGGCGGGGGCCTTCTCCGCCAGGTACTCGGCATGGATGCGGTCGTTGCGCGTGAGGCGCATGATGTAGTCCTGCTCGAGGGCGCCGGCGCCCTGGACCTCCGCGAGCCGACCGATGGCCGTGCGGATGGCGAGGTAGATGTCGGCGAGGCGATCCTCCGCCTGCGCGTAGCCGAGGGCGTAGAGGCCCGCCGCCTCCGTGTCACCGATGGCGTGGGGCACACCCCAGGTGTCGCGGTGGAGGATCCCCTCGGCAGCCGGAGCCGGCGTCACCGCTGCCGCCGCAACCAGCACGACGGCGACCACCCGAACGGAGGTCACGGGGCGCGGGCCGCTGCCGCGGCACAGTCCACTTGAGCGCAGTCCACTTGAGCGCAGTCCACTTGAGCGCAGTCCACGGGTGCTACGTCCAACGCCCATCGCCGGTACCTCCGCTGGTGTGTTTCCAGCCGCCCGTCACCCCCGCACTGTCCTCCACGGTAGGCGGGGCGGGGGTGGCCGCACAAGCGGGTCCCGGCGGCTATACTCCGCCGCGGGTCCGAGGCGACCGGGCGTCGAGGGGGGAATCCAATGCGATCGTGGCGCGGGTTGGCGGTGTGCGTGTGCCTGCTGGCTCAGGGTTCGTGGGCCGTTTGTCAGGACGCCGAGCGGCAGGCCCCGCCCGAGCCGGCCGGCATGAAGCGCTTGTTCAACGGACGCGATCTCACCGGCTGGGACGGCGATCCGCGGCTGTGGAGCGTCCGCGACGGAGTGATCCACGGTGAGACGACCGCTGAACAGGCCGCCACCGGCAACACGTTCCTGATTTGGAAAGACGGCACCGCCGGGGACTTCGACCTCCGCCTGTCGTACCGGTGCAACGCCACCAACAACTCGGGCATCCAGTACCGGTCGCGGCACATCACCGACACGTCGGCCAAGAACAAGTGGGTCGTGCGCGGCTACCAACACGAACTGCGCAATGAAACGAAGTTTCCCAACACCGCGGGCTTCATCTACGACGAAGGGGGCAAGCGGGGCCGGATCTGTCTGGTCGGCGAACGCGCCACCTGGACCGACGGCGTCAAACAGGTGAGCGACGGGGCCCTCGTCGACGAGGCGGCGTTCGGCCGGCTGTTCCGCCTCGACGACTGGAACGACGTCGTCATCGTGGCCCGCGGCCCGCGGATCCGGCACTACCTCAACGAGCGATTGATCCTGGACTTCACCGACACGCCCCCGACGCTCCTCGGGGAGGGGGTCATCGCCCTCCAGCTCCACGCCGGCAAGCCGATGTGGGTCGAGTTCCGCGACGTCCGTCTGGCGGTCACCGCAGCCGATGGTGAGCCGCGCGCGGGCGGGGCACCGGGGCAATGAGTCGCCCGGCGTGGCAGGGAGTCCCCGGAGTGTCGCGGCGGCTTCGCGAACGGGCGCGAGGCACTGCACCGGGGAGGGTGCCGTCGGGCACCGGGCACTCGGGGATGGTTCGACGCGCGGCCGCGCTCCTCGGTCTGCTCGCCTGTGGAGTGGTCGCCGCGGAGGACCGGATCGAGATCCGGACGTCGTCGCGCCTCAAGCACGTCCCCGGCACCTGGTCGTACCTCGACGTCCTCGCCACCAATCCCACCGACACCGCGGGTGAGGCCCTCGTCGTCGTCTCATTCCCGACCGCCGATGGGCGGCAGTACGGCCGGCGCGTGTGGCTGCCCGCCCGGGGCGAACGCACCACCTGGTTGCCGATCCGGATTCCCGGCGAGGTCCCGCCCGGGCGGACCACGATCCCGATGAACGTGATGACGCTCGACGCCGCCGCCGCGGGCGACCAGCTCTCGCGATCGGACGACGGGACCGCGTTCGTGCAGGAGGACCTGCTCCGCGTGAGCGACGACGGCATCCGCTCGGCGACCTATTTCGACCGCCAGGTCCTCGACGACGCCGAGGTGGTCGCGGCCCGCTCCGCCGAGTGGACCACGACGCTGGCGGTGGCGCGGACGGCG
>RFRL01000285.1 GCA_009924545.1 Planctomycetia bacterium
TCGACGGAGGTGTTGGCACCGGTCGGACCAGCCCGGCGTCGGCGCGCCGGCGGCCGACCATTCACCAGGCCGTCCGCCCGCCCACCCTCACTCCCCCCGCCAACGTCGGTCATGCGCCAAGCTCCATCCAGGCACGTGTCCAACTCCAACGTCGATCCCGAGGCACGGACGGTGCCGACACCGCGGGGCCAATCCAGACGACCGAGGCCGATCGAGGCTGCCGATCTCCGCGGCGGTGTCGCCCCGGGCATCTCCCCCCGGCATTCACTTCGCTCCGCCGTCTCCACTGGAGGGCACGACCCACACCTTGAGGTCACCCTCCACCTCGGGGGCGAGCCGAATCTTCACGGTGTACAGGCCCACCTCCTTGAGCGGGCCCTGGAGGATGATGTTGTCGGGCGATACCAGCAGGTCCTGCTGCTTGAGCGACCGGGAGATCTCGGTGGCACCCACCGAGCCATAGAGGTGGCCTTCGTCGTTGGCGTTGGCCTCGATCGTGACGCTCGTGCGCACCAACTCGTCGAGCAGGCTCCGCAGGCCCGCCAGTCGCTCGCGGGCAATTTCCTCGAGTTTGGCCCGGTGCTTTTCGATCATCCGCTTGTGATGGTCGGTGGCGATCGTGGCCAGACCCTGGGGGAGCAGGTAGTTGGCGGCGTACCCGCGCTTCACTTCGACCACCTCGCCGACCTTCCCGAGGTGCTCCACAGACTGGATCAACAGCAACTCGATGCCACCCCGTTCGCCCTTCGGCAACCGCCTGGCGCCGGTGGCGATTCCCGCCTTCGAACCGGCCGCCTCACGGCCCTTCCCCGTGGCACGTCCAGATTTGCCCGCCGAATTATTGTCGGCCGACGCAAGGGCGGGGGACGCCGACCCGTGCTCGGACTTGGGGGCGTCGGATGCTGGGGCTTCGGGTTTGGTGGCCATCGCGGCTACTCTCCAACAGAAGAAAACGGTCGATCAACAGGTTCTCAGGCACCATCATGCCTGACAGGCCGGTATCAAGGTACGGTTTGCTCCGGTACCGGTTGCTCAGGCACGGCTGGGTCAGGCGAGTCGCGTTCGGACGATTTGTCAGGGCATGCACCAAACCGTGTTCAGAACGGGATGTCGTCATCGCCCATTCCGCCACTGCCCGAAGGCTCCGCATCGTACCCGCTGGATGAGCCCTCGGTCGACGGGTCATGGCCGTCGGATCCCCGGCCTGCCCCGGCGCGGGCCGGCCGTTCCGGGCGACTTCCCTTCCCACCTTCGGCACGGCCACCCCCCTCGCCGCGACTCCCCAGCAGGACGATGCGGTCGCCGATCACCTTGAGCTTGGAGTTCTTTTTCCCGTCCTTTTCCCAGGTCTCGAGCTTCAGGCGACCTTCGATGAGCAGCGGTGAGCCTTTGGTGACGTATTCACCCGCCACCTCGGCATTGCGGTCCCAGAGCGTGACGTCGACGAACGTCGTCTCCTCACCCCACTCGCCGCTGGGGAGTTTCCGCCGCTCGTTCACCGCCAGGCCGATGTCGGTCACGGCCTTGCCACTGGCGATGTAACGGAGCTCCGGATCTCGGGTGACGTTTCCCATGAGCACGCGAAATTCCCTCCGGAATGTTGCCCCGGCGCCCCGGCCCCATGCGCCAAAGTTGGTTTGGCAGACACTGAACAAAAGTTCACATGACGCCAGAATACCGGATCGGGCGGGGGGCGCCAACCGGATGGGGATTGGCCCTCGAAGGCCGGCATCCGCCCCACCGCCCGGCGAGCCAACACCCGAAAACGCGAGGTGCGGAACCCTCCCCTTCAAGCTCCGGCGGGCGCTGCGGGTGTCGGCCCGGGGGAGCGACGAGCCCCCGCATCGCCGGCGAGGGCATGCTGCACCAGCGCGTCCGCCAGGCGGGGGTCTACCCGGAGGATCAGTTTGCGGATCACCAGGTCGTTGATCTCTGCCTGCCGTTCCAGCGTGGCGACATTACCCCCCGGCATGCGGAAATAGGTCAACCAGTACACCCCCTTCTTGTGGCCGGCGATGGGGTAGGCGAGTTTCCGCTCGTCCCACAGACGCGCGGCGAGCACGGTGCCCCCGTTGGCCGTGATCAGGTCGTCGACCTGCTTGGCCGCTGCTCCCGGATCGCGGACGAACTTCGAGGGATCGAGGATGAACATGCCTTCGTAAACCACCATCATCGGCTCCTGTGGGCGTGCGGTCGTGACTGTCGTGGGAAGGTCGAGAGGATCTCGTGGGCAGCGTGCGGCCGGCGGAAGCGTGTGATTCGTGGAGCAACGGGCGGTTCGATTTCAGTTGTGCCGATTCATGGCGGCATCGATTCCCAAGCCCACCCAGTCCTCGACCGCATCCGCTGCCCGCTGAAGCTGGGCATCGACAAGCGGTCGTTCGGCCGGGCTGAACCGACCGAGCACCCACTCCGCCGGATCGCGGCCGCGCGGAATAGGACCGATACCCACACGCAGACGAGGCACCGCTTGGGAACCGATCCGGACGAGGACGTCAGCCAGCCCGTTTTGACCGCCGGCCGAGCCACTTTTTCGGAGGCGGATGACGTTGGTCGGCAGATTGAAGTCGTCGCAAATCACGAGTATATCCGAGTCGTCGATCTTGTAGAAATCGCGTGCCGCCAGCACGCTGCCGCCGGAGAGGTTCATCCAGGTCAACGGCCAGAGGAGGAGCACCGGGCAACCGCGGATCGTGGTCTGGGCGGTCTCCCCCTGGAACCGCTGGCGGAGGCCCGGGGTCCCCGAGCGTTCGGAGAGGATCGACAGGACGTCGAAGCCGACGTTGTGCCTCGAGCCCTCGTAGCTCCGCCCGGGGTTTCCCAGACCCGCAATCAGTTTCACTCACTCCCCCTCGGTCGCGGCACCCTCCTCTGTCGGCTTACGGCCGATCAACTCCGGCTCCACCGCGGCGGCGGCCTCCTCGGCCTTCTGATTCGGCAGTGCACAGCTGACGACGGTCTCCTCGGCGTCGGCGAGGACCCGGGCTCCCTTGGGGAGTTCGAGGTCGCGCACCTTGATGCTGCCGCCGATGTGCAAGTGACCGACCAGCGCATGGATCCGCTCGGGAATCGCGTCGGCGGTGCATTCCAGATCGACCTCGTGGTGAAGGAAGCTGAGCACGCCCCCTTCCCGCTGCCCCGGGCACTCGCCCTTGAGATCCACGGACACGCGCACCTTCACCCGCTCGCTGGCGTTGACCCGGATGAGATCGACGTGCAACGGTTCGTCGCCGAACGCATCCCATTGCAATTCGCGAACGAGGGCGTTGGTCTTCACCGCCCCCTTCAGTTCCACCACCCGGCTGCCGTGACGGATCACCGCCTCGAGCGCCTCGCGGTGGGCCGCCAGATCGACGCACTTCTCCCCGTGACCGTAGAGCACCAGGGGAACGAGTCCCTGACGGCGGAGGCGCCGGCTGGCGTGGGAGCCGGTGGCGGAACGGGCGACGACTTCGAGCGACTCGCTCACGGGATCGATTCCTTGGAAGGGACGGACTGGACGCGGTGGGCAGCGATCCGGGGCCGGGACACCGCCGCGGCGAGCACCCGGCCCGGTGGGGGCACACGGCCGGACCCGGGTGAGAAGCCGTGCCCGTGGAGCCGGGCCCTCGCGGAGCCGGCCCCTCGGGAAGCCCAGTATTGTGACATCCATGCCGTGGGCCGCAAGGCCGGGCGGCAGACTCCCCACGGAGCCCGCCGCCACCTTCCAGCGTTCACCCAGGGACCCTCGAAAACACCCGTTTCTCACGGGCGCTACGTCGCACGCTCGGCCCCGCGTGCCCCAGGGCCGTCGGCCTGCAGCCTCCTACTGGAACATCATGCTCACCGATTCGTTGCGGTGGATCCGCTTGATCGCCTGGCCCAGCAGGCTGGCCACCGACAGGACCGTGACCGACGGCAGGAGCTTCTCCTCCGAAAGGGGGATCGAGTCGGTGACGATCACCCCCTTGAACGGAGCGGCCCGCAGCCGCTCCACCGCCGGGCCGACGAGGAGCCCGTGGGTGGCGGCGGCGTAGATCGCCCGGGCGCCGTGGCGGTGCACCACTTCGGCGGCCGAGCAGATCGACCCCGCCGTACTGATCATGTCGTCGAACATGAGGGCCGTCTTGCCCTCCACCGGGGCGCCAATGAGGTTTGCCGGTTTGGTGGTGTCGGCCGACAGCCGACGCTTGTCGACGATCGCCAGCGGCGCCCCGAGCCGGTTGGCGTGGCCCACGGCGCGCTTGATCCCCCCCTCGTCGGCGCTC
>RFRL01000286.1 GCA_009924545.1 Planctomycetia bacterium
CTCCATGGCGTCGCGCTTGCTGGCCAGCTCGGTGATCATCTTCGGCTTGGCGAAGCGCTCGAGGACGTCGAGGGCGATCTCGGCCGTGCCGAGGTCGAGCTTGGCCCGCTCCAGCGCCGACTTCTGCGCGTCGAGCTGCTGCGGGGCGATGTAGCCCTTGCGGAACATCTTCTCGCCGTGGGCCAGGGCGTTTTCCGTGGCCTGGAGGCGCTCCTTGGCGGCGGTCACGTCGCTTTCGGCCTTCCGCAGGTCCTTCTTGAGGGTGCCCTGGGTGTATTCCTCGACGGCGATCTTGGCGGCGGCGTAGTCTTTTTCCGCCTGGATACAGGCGGCCCGCGCCTTCTCGAAGGCGATCTTCTGGGCGGTGACGCTCTCCGACAGGGCGGAGCTGTCGAGCTTCACCAGCTCCGTCCCGTCGGTCACCTGGGCGCCGTCGTCGATCAGCCACACGATCGTCGCCCCACCGGCGACGCCGCACACGATGTCGACGTTCTCATCGCTGACGAGGCTGCCGTCCTCGGTGACGGCGATCCGCAGGTTGCCGCGTTCCACGGGGTGCGTCAGCAGGCCGTCGTCGGCCGTTCCCAGTCCGCCTCCCATCCGCGCCACGGCCCAGGGGGTGGCCGCGGCGAGCCCGCCGAGCACCCCGCAGGCGAGGAACAGGCGCCAGGGAAACCAACCGCGCGTGCGCACCGGCGCGGCGGCCGGCGTCTGGTCGCCGAGAATCCCGGCGATGGCCGACACGTCGGCCGCGGGTGTGGCCGCGGCGCGGGCCGGCGGAGGGGATGCGGCGGTGGTCGACATGGCAGCGGCTCCACGGCGAGGATCTTTGACTCACGTCATTGTAGGGCAGTACGGGCGGCACCGCGGCCACCACACCGAAGGGGTCATTTCCCGGGCACGCCGGGCAACCGCGGCAGGGCCGGGAGCCGCAGCGACCAGCCGGACGCATCATCGGGCGCTGCCGGCAGCGGGGTCACGCCGGCGGCGGTCCCCCCGGGCGTTGGTGCCTGGCCGGCCGGGGCCGCGGCAGACGTCTCCCCGGCCGGAGGGCCCCGTTCGCCCTCGGGGGCCGCCGGCGCCGGCAGGGCCGCAGGCGTGCCAGCCTTCCGCGCGGGCGGCGCCTGCACCTCCTCGAGGTGGTCGAGCCACTCCTTGGGCACGGCGGGGGGCAGCGGCATCTCGTCGTCGCTGGCGCGGTCGACGCAGTCGAGCGGCTTCTCGATCCAGATCCCGTCGTCGGTGAGCTCCATCACGCCGAGTTGCTGCGCCAGCGCCGCGCGGGTGGCGTAGAAGTTGATCCAGATGCTCGTCAGCGCGTCCTGCGAGCTGCGCAGGTCGTTGAAGGCGAAGATCAGGTTGAGGGTGGCGGTGGGGCCGAGCTGGCCAGCCGTGGGATCGACCGGGGGGCTCGTACCGTCGGGGCCCGGCATGGGGGGCGGTGGGGCCGGCTGCGCGAGGACGAGCCGGGTCTGGTCGACGCGGCGGATGGCGATGATCACGGCGCGGCGCTGCGTCTCCAGGTTCTGCTTGTCGAGGTCGAGCTGGCGCAGCGACTGCCGGAGGGCGAGCTTGATCCGGTCTTCGTACTGGATCTGCTGGCGGCGGACCTGCTGGTAGTCGAGGATCGCCTGGCGGAAGTTGTTGCGCTCGGTGAGGCGCGTGAACGGCGCGTCGAACTGGAGGCCGGCTGCGAGGCTGCCGGTGGGGGAGCGGAATTTGGCGGGGTTGTTGCCCACGGTGTTGATGCCGCCGTCGACGACGATGTCGAGCCCGGAGAGGAGGGCCATGGCGTTGAACTGGATGAGCCGCCACTGGTCGACCAGCGCCGCGCGGTTGTTCATCCAGTCGAGGCGGTTGGCCCGGGCGATCTCGAAGGCGTCGTCGGGTTCGAGGGCGTCGTAGTCGATGGTGATCGCCTCGACGCGGGCCCGGGCCTGGATGAGCGACATCTCGTCGACGGCACTGGAGATGTCGGTGACGAGCTTCACGAACCGGTCGGCGGTCTGCCGGAGGGTCGCGGAGGTTTTCCTGGCGCGGAGCTTCTCCATTTCCGCCTCGTGCTCGCGGGTGCGGACCAGGAGCTTGGCGAGGTCGTCCTTGAGGAGGCGCAATTCCCGGGTGAAGGTCTCGCGCTCGGTGGGGCGCATTCCCGCCAGCCGGCCGGCCGTGGCGGTCGCGGTACGGCCCAGGTCGGCCTCCACGGCCGCCGCCTGCTCCTCGACGCGCTTCCGCAGTTCGGCTAGACGGGCGAGGCTCGCTTCGACGAGCTTCCGGTCGGCCTCGTCTTCGGCGGCCTCGGTGGCGGCATCGGCCCGCACCGGGGCGTCGTCAGCCGGCGCGGCACCTTCGGCCAGGGCGGCACCGTCGGCCGTTGCAGCATCGCCGGCCGCCGGCGCGGCACGTTCGTCCGCCGCGGCATCCGCTGCCGGTGCGGAATTGTCGGCGGCCGGGGCCGGGAGGGCCTCGGGGGCCGGCGCGTCGTCATCGGTTCGCGGATCCTCGGTTTCCTTGAGCTGCTCCTCGGCACCGACGGAGTTCTCGGCGAGGAAATCGCCCATGTCGTTCTGCAGCGACTGGAGCTCCGGGCTGATGAACTGGAAGGGCTTGATGAACCCCTCGTCGAGGGCGATGGGAGTGTCGGAGGGGATGCACAGGACGTTGACCTTGTACGCCTCGAGTTGGTTGGTGAGCGTGGTCTTGGCCTGGAGGAGGCCGGCGCGATTGGTCTCCACGCTCTGGCGGAGCTGATCGACCTGGTCGAGGCCCACCAGCCCTCCTTCGAGATTCGCGTCGAGCAGCGCCAGGGCCCGTTCCTGGGCGGCGAGGTTCTGTTCGGCGTTGCGCACCTGTTGCCGGAGTTGGAGGAGACCGATGAACCCCCCCACGTTGCCGGCGCCGCCGCCGGCGAACCCGGCTCCTCCCGTGCCGCCCCCGCCGCTCTGCAGGCCCACGCCGTTGCCGCCGAAGAACACGCCGCCGAGGTTGCCGAAACCACCGATGCCGGTGCCGGTGAAGCCGGTGAACCCGGTGCCGCCGAAGAACCCGCCACGGCGCTGCAACTGCTGCGGTGCGGCGCCGCCGAAGGCCACCTGGAGGAAGAATCCCTGGCGGTAGAACTGCAGCGTCCGCAGGTTGGCCAGGAGGGCCCGCTCGACGATGGTCAGCGGCTCCAGGGCGATCGACCTGCCGGCGCGCTGGAGGAGCGGCTGCACGAGGTTGAAGTTGACCAGCGACACGTTGTTGTATTTGTCCGGCCCGGCGAACTGCCACATCACCGAGTTGAGGAAGCCCACCGTGAGCGTGCCGGCGCTGGCGAAGTATTTCCGGGCGCGCAGATTGGAGACCGTGCTCCAGCTGGTGGCGGCCCCGGCGGCGTTGAGCGGGCCCCGGTTGGCATAGGTGGTGGCGTTGCCACCGAAGAGCTGGACGTCGAAGCGGAAGCGCTCCGTGCTCACGTCGAGGGCGGAGAGGTAGAGGGTCTCGAGCTGGTCCTGCCAGTCGAGCGAGTTGAGGTAGGCCAGCCGCACCGCCGTGGGCAGGTCGAGGCGGAGGGCCCCGGCCGGGGTGATCTCGGCGATCTCCCCGAGGCGCTCGCGCCAACTGCCGTTCTCCAGGTCGGTGCGGTCGCCGTAGGCATGCCAGCCCGGCCAACCCGGCTTCCCGTCGACGCAGTGCATGTAGCGGTGCGACGTGGGATCGTCGGCGGGCATCGGCGGGAAGATCTGGCTGTACTCGTCGTAGTAGCGGCTCCGCGGATCCATCCGCACGGTGAAGTTGGACGGCAGGTTCCAGCGCGGGTCGCACGACTTCTCGGCCAGCAGCGTGCTCACCTCGCGGTCGGCCTGGAGGTAGTAGCGGCCGCGGGAACAGCCGGTCGCCGCCCCGCAGGTGGCCAGGGCCACGAGCAGGCAATGGAGCGCGACGGATCGCGGGAAGCGCGGCATCGGGGGTGCATCCAGGCCCCCCTGGAGACATCCCGTGGTCGAGCGGCTCCGGCAGCGCCGGAAGCGGGACCATCGGCACAACCATCGACGGGACACGGCCCCCGGCTTTAGCGGTTCTGGTGGCTGGAGAAACCGGGCCGGATGCGGGCCCGGGGCGGTTTCCGGAAAACTCGGCTCACCCGGCAGGATCGATTCAACCGATACCGTTGCCTGGTGGACGGGACGGGCCGCGCGCCGGCGGTCGGCCTCCCTCCA
>RFRL01000287.1 GCA_009924545.1 Planctomycetia bacterium
CATCACTGCCTGGAGGAAGGTGCCGGTGGTGAGCACGACGGCGCCGGCGCGGTATTCGGCATCGCCCCGGACGGCGACGCCCACCACGCGCCACCGCGGGCCGCCGTGCTGCGGGGCGGCGAGCGGCTCGAGGAGCAGGTCCTCCACCGTCTCCTGGCGGAGGTCGAGCCCCGGCGTCTCCTCGACGATGCGCTTCACCTCCTGTTGGTAGGCGCGCTTGTCGGCCTGGGCCCGCGGCCCGTGCATCGCCGGGCCCTTCGACCGGTTGAGGACCCGGAACTGGATCCCGGTGGCGTCGATCGCCCGGGCCATGACGCCCCCGAGGGCATCCACCTCGCGCACGAGCTGCGCCTTGCCCACGCCGCCGATGGCGGGGTTGCAGCTCATCTGGCCGACGGTGTCGCAATTCGTGGTGAGGAGCACCGTGCGGGCGCCGAGCCGGGCCGCCGCCGTGGCCGCCTCCACCCCGGCGTGGCCCGCCCCGACCACGAGCACGTCGGCCTCGTAGCGGCACGTCATCGGTCAGTCCCGCGGCCCGGGCTCGATCGCCTCGATGGCGTCGATGTCGACGTCGGCATCGTCGGCGCCGCGGATGGCGATCAGCCAGCGCCCCTCGCCGCCGGTGAGGTGCCAGTGCCCGGAGAGGACCCCCTCGCCGTCGTACATCCCCACGTAGTGCACGGCATGGCCGGCGGCGTAGCGCTTCACGATCGCCACGGCGCCGCGCTGGTCGATCGTGCCGTCGAGGGTGAACGGGGCGATGATGTCGCGGCCGTGGCCGCGGACCACGCCGCGGCTGATCGTCACCGCCAGCGGGTCCATCGTCTGGCGGCCGAGGTGCCGCTGCTCCCACCAACCGTGCGCCTCGCGCACCGGCCCCTCCGCCCTGTCCGCGCCGTGTGTCATCTCGCCAGCCCTCCGGAAACCGCACCCTGCAGCATGACCACCAGTCTGCCAAACCGGCGGCACCCCCGCCACGAACCGGGCCGGGCCCGCGTTCCTGCAGTCCAGCGCTCCCCCGGCCCGCCGCTCACGCAGCCGCAGCCCGGCCCGGGGGCGTGAGGCGGAAGAGGGCGAACAGGTCGTCGACGGTGAGCCCGCTGGCCTCGGGCGTGCCGGCCTCCGAGAGGATCGTCGCCGACAGGTCGCGCTTCCGGCGGAGCACGGCGTCGATCCGTTCTTCGATCGTGTCGAGCGCGACGAAGCGCGTCACGGTCACCGCCCCGGCGGCCCCGATGCGGTGGGCGCGGTTGATGGCCTGGTCCTCCACGGCCGGGTTCCACCACCGGTCGAAGAGGAACACGTACTGCGAGAACTGGAGGTTGAGCCCCACCGCCCCGGCGCCATAGGAGAGGAGGAGGACCGAGCGGTGGCGATCGTGGCGGAAGCGGCGGATCGTCTCGTCGCGGGCCTGCGTGGAGAGCCCACCGTGGTATTCCAGGGCGCCGAACCGGTCGAGCCGGCTGCGGAGGCGCCCCAGGGTCTCCACCCACTGGCTGAAGACGAGCGCCTTGCGGCCGCTGGCCCGCACCTCCTCCAACTCCGCCTCCAGCCGCTCCAGCTTGGCGCTCTCGCCGGAATGGGTGTCGAAGTTGCAGATCTGCTTGAGGCGGAGCACGAGCTCGAAGACATGCTGGATGGTGGCCTCGCGAGCCATGCCCGCCAGGCGCAGCACCCCCTCCTCTTCCGCCAGGCGGTACGTCTCGCGCTGGTGCCTGGTGAGCTCCACGCCGGCATCGCGGTCGAGCCGCGGCGGCATGTCCTCGAGGACGCGATCCTTGGTGCGCCGCAGGACGTGGTCCGCGGCGGCGGCCCCCAGGGCCCGCGGGCTCATCCGCTCGTGAAGGTGGCCGGGGGCCACGAACTCGAAGAGGCCGACGATGTCGTCGGCGGAGTTCTCCACCGGGGTCCCGGTGAGGGCCCAGCTCCGCCCGCGCCGCAGGGCGCGCACCGCGTGGCTCGTCTGGCTGGAGCGGTTCTTGATGCGCTGCGCCTCGTCGAGCGTCACGAGGTCGAAATTCAAGCCCAGCTCCGCCACCATCTCCCGGTCGCGGACCACCACCTCGTAGTTGGCGAGCTTCACCGGCACGTCGGGCAGCGACCACTGCCAGCGGCGCCGGACGGGATCCCCCTCGATCACCGCCACGAGCAACTCCGGCGCCCAGTCGGCCAGCTCCCGCGCCCAGTTGGAGACCAGCCCCTTGGGGCAGACGACGAGCACACGCCGCGCCTGACCGCTGCGCACGAGGAGCCGGATCGCCGAGATCGCCTGCATCGACTTGCCCAGCCCCATCTCGTCGGCGAGCACGGCGGAGTGGCGCGGGACGAGGAACGCGATGCCGTCGAGCTGGAAGGGGAACGGCGGGCGGGGGAACTCCAGCCGGCTGGTGTCGAGGATCGTCTCCAGGTCGGGCTGGAGGAGGAAGAAGAACCGCTCGCCGAGCTTGACGACGTCGCGCGGCGGGGCGATGCGCGTGTGCGTGGCCCGGGGTGTGCGTGAGCCGGTCGACATGTTCGGCACCCGGTCGGGAGCCGCGGCCGGTGCCCGCGGGGCGGGGGGCGGGCTGGCCACCGCCGGGCCGCGCGGGAAGCGGTAGCTTTCCACCGTGGGGAGCTTGTCGAGCAGCGGCAGGCGGGTCACCACCGGCCGGCTGCCGACCACCGCCACCGAAAGCACGGCGCTGGCGGGCAAGCGCGGGTCGACGCGATGGACCCGGGGGGCGGGCAACGTCAACTCGGTAGCCGACCAGGTCCGCCGCGGCGGCAGGGAGGACGGCGCGGCGGCCGGAGGCTGGGATTCCATGCACAGGCGTGCGGTCAGTGCCGCTGCGCCTCCTCGATGGCCGCTCGGATGCGCTCGAACGGCTCGCGCAGATCGACCGCGGCCGCCAGCGACTCCAGCGCCGCGCGCCACCGGTCGCCGCTGGATGTGGTCGGCGGCGGCACCACGGCGGCCCCGCCGAGGGCCACCGCATCGGGCCGACCCGAGTCGGCCGCGGCCACCAGCGCCACCGGCAAGGGGGTGTGCGGACGCACGTGGAGCATCGCCTCGAGGTCGGTGAGCACCACGGCGGGCTCGACGGTGCCCTCGGCGAGAAGGGCGGCGCCCAACTGCCGGCCATGGAGGTGGGCCGGCAGCGTTGCACCGTAGAGGATCTGCTGGGCGCGCGACACCTTCACCGGGGTGGTGCAGTGGAACTCCAGCGGCCGGCCGTGGAGATCCACCAGGAGGTAGCCCCCGAGGAAGCCATGGGCCGGCGTGTCGACCGCAGTCAGAAAGCCCAAAGCCTGCGCATCGGGCCGCTGGTCATCCGCCTGCTGCATGGTCGCGTCGCATCCTTCCCGGGCGCGGGCGACACCTCCGCCCCGACCCTGTCATCGGGCGAGCCGGTTCCGGTCTTGAGCGGTCGCGGACCGCCGTGCTCGCCCCGCGTTCCGATCCACCCGCCCGGCAGGCTCCACGGCCAAGACGGAGGGTGACCGCTTCGGGGCCGACTGGGTAAAGCCTGCCGGTGGGGAGCGGAATGCCGTCCTGGCAGCGTGCGCCGGGCTGGCCGGAGGGTCACGGCTCCCCCGGTCCCCTTCCGCGTTACAATGCAACGCGACATCCGCAGGCGGAGGCCTCGCTCTCGCCGAGCCCGTGTCGCGTGCCCCCGGGAGGAGCCATGCAGGATCCGTCGTCGGTGTTCACCCGCGTCGATATCTCCGCCGTCACGGTGGCGGCCGGACAGCCCGCCGTGCCTCCGGGTGGTGGGCCCACCAGCGCCGGTCAGGAAGAAGTGGTGCGGTTGCTGCGGGAGTTGGTCGTCACGCAGCAGCGGGCCACGGAGCAACTCGGCGAGATCGCCGGCTTCCTCTCGCAGCAGCAGCGGCAGCGGGTGGCAGAACTGAAGGCCTGGAAGGATGCCAATCCAGAGCTGTCGCGGTCGTGCCGGCTGGCGGCTGAATCGCTCGCCCGCGTCCACACCGAGTTTCTCGGGAGCATCGCCCGCGAGGCCCGGGAGAACGCCGAGGATTTCGCCGACAGCGAATTCGCCCTCGGCGAATTCATCGATCGCTACGGCCCGCGGCTCGCCCACTTCAACGGCGTGCTGCAGTTGTTCTCGCAACTGGGCGGCCCCGCCCCGCCGGCGCTCGTC
>RFRL01000288.1 GCA_009924545.1 Planctomycetia bacterium
ATCGCCACGCCCGACCACTGGCACACGAAGATCGCGGTCGAGGCGCTGCGGGCCGGCAAGGACGTCTACTGCGAGAAGCCACTCACCCTGACGATCGACGAGGGCAAGCTCATCGAGCGCGTCGTCAAGGAGACCGGCCGCGTCTTCCAGGTGGGCACGATGCAGCGCACCGAGAGCGACCAGCGTTTCCTCCAGGCGGTGGCGCTGGTGCGCCACGGCCGGATCGGCACCGTGCAGAAGGTGACCTGCGGCATCAACGGCATGGAACCGTCGCCGGTGATCCCCGAGGCCCCGGTGCCGGAGGGCCTCGATTGGGACCGGTGGCTCGGCCCGGCCCCGGCGGTGCCCTACCGGGCGCTCCCCGAACTGCGCCAGGGCTACGGCGGCGGCGTGCCGCTGTACAGCAACTGCCACTACTCGTTCCGCAACTGGCACGAGTATTCCGGCGGCAAGCTCACCGACTGGGGCGCGCACCACGTCGACATCGCCTGCTGGGCGCTGGGGGCCACCGACACCGGTCCGAGCCGTGTCACGCCGCTGGAATACAAGCTCCCTGTGCCCTACGAGGACGGTCATCCGACCGTCGCCGACCAGTACAACGCCGCCACCGAGTTCCGGATCCGCGCGGCGATGCCCGGCGACGTGGAGATGATCATCACCAGCGCCGGCGACAACGGCATCCTCTTCGAGGGGACGAAGGGGCGCTTCTTCGTCAACCGCGGCAAGATCACCGGCACGCCGGTCGACGAGCTCAAGGACAACCCGTTGCCGGAGGGGGCGATCGAGGAGGTGTACGGCGGTCCGGTGAGCGAGAACCACACCGCCAACTTCGTGGCGGCGATGCGGTCGCGGAAGCAGCCGATCTCCGACGTCTGGTCGCACAACCGGATGCTGGAGATCTGCCACCTGGCCAACATCGCCATGCGTCTGGGGCGCGAGATCGCCTGGGATCCGGCGACGCGGCAGGTCGTCGGCGACGCGCAGGCGGCGACGTTCCTGGGGCGCGAGAGCCGCGCGGGCTACCGCATCGAGGGGGCCTGACGCGCGGCGGGGCCGGTCGGCGCCGCTCTGGCGGTCGGGCGCGGGGCGTTTGGCCGTGGTCCACCATGGCGCTCGTGATGCACGGGAGGCTTCCATGGCGCGGACCGCGACGGTGATGGTGCTCGTGGTTGGCGTGGCGCTCGGGGTCGGACCGGGGCCCGGGGTTGGACTGGAGCCCGGGGGAGCGGTGCCGGCGTGGGCCGCGCCGCCCGCGCCGCGGCGGCCCAACGTGATCTTCATCCTCACCGACGACCAGGGGTGGGGTGACGCCGGGTTCGCCGGCCATCCCTTCGTGCGCACCCCGCACCTCGACCGCCTCGCCCGCGAGGGCACCTGGTTCCGTCACTTCTACGTGGCCGCCACCGTCTGTTCGCCGAGCCGCACCGCCTTCATGACGGGGCAGTATCCGGCCCGGCACCGGATCCACGGGCACTTCGCCACCGCCGAGTCCAACGCCGCGCGGTCCATGCCCGACTGGCTCGATCCCGACGTCACCACGCTCCCCGGCCTCCTCCGCCGGGCGGGCTACGCGACCGCCCACTTCGGCAAGTGGCATCTCGGGGCCGGAGTGGCGGCGCCACCCCCGGAGCGCTACGGGATCGACGTCTCAGGACGATCTTGGTGTCGATCTGGGCGGCGTAGTCGATGGCCTCGCGGGTGAACGTGCTCGTGGTGACGAACACTCCCTTCCGGGCCCGGCGGCCGTGGGCGCCGACGAACTTATGAATCTCGGGTCTGCCGACGGCGTCCTTCCAGCGCTTCGCCTGGAGATAGATCGTGTCGAGGCCGAGGCGGTCTTCGTGGATCAACCCGTCGATCCCCTCGTCGGCTCCGGAGCTCGTGAGCCGCCCCGCGGCGTCGCCCCAGCCGCCGTAGCCCATGGCCTTCATGAGGTCGAGCACGACCTTCTCGAAGAACGCGGGCGAGTGGTCGGCGATTTCGTCGAGCAGTTCGGCGGCGAGCTCGTCCTATCGTAGCCTTCGGCGAGACGTCCATCACCGAGAGGATGGGCGGTCGAACCCGTGCAAATGGCTATCCAGCGCCCACACGCACACGTGCGTCATCCGGCTCTTATTGCAGTACGTCTCGTACACATAAACGATGATGGCGTCCGTGAAACTCAAGCCACGGGTCGCGTCGTCGGGAAACCTCGCCAACCAATTGCGAAGATCGCGCCAATCGGATTGGTCGCTCCCACCGGTCGGAACGATTTGCCAAGGCGCCCGGTTTTCGATGGCCTCGGTAACCTTGCTCGCGAACGCCTCCGCCAGCCGCCTCCGATCGCGCCCATCTTTCAGCCGGGCGAGGTGGTTTCCTGTCTCGATGATGCACGCGAGCGGCAAGTAGAGTCGGTCGCCCGCATCAACGTGCTGTTTCAGCGTGTCCAATGTCTCCTGCCGATGCTGGTTGCGGCCTGGAACATTCAGAATATTCAGCAGAACGGATGAATCGACGAGCACGATCTTGCCCATCATGGTGCCGCGCCCCCGACTGCCCGCTCCCTCTCGATCCATTCGAGCGCGCGACGGCGCTTCTCGTCCGGGTCGGGACGGACCTTCACGAACCTCTCGATAGCTCCGGTCGTCATCAGGTGGCCGAGCGGTCCCTGCACGAACAGGTCCATCGCATCGGGCAAGTCTGCGAGCCTGACAAGCCGGCTTGCACCCGTCCCGGGGTCGCGATAGCAGAAAACGACGTCACCCAGGGATTCATCCGGCAGCGCGTCGACCAGAGCCGGATTGTGAGTCGACAGCAGCACGCGCAGTTTCCGATCCTGGGCGATGGTGCGGATGCGGTCCAGCAGTGCCCGGGCACGGCTCGGATGAACGCCATTGTCAATTTCCTCGATCACCACCAGGCTCCCCGCGGGCGCGGAGAGCATGGCGGCGGCGATGGCCAGCACGCGGAGCGTGCCGTCGGAAAGCAGGGAGGCGTCGAACGACTCACGCTTGCCTCCAAACGACTCGATCGCTCCGACCAGCACTTCGCTCCTCGGCGTGGTCGTGAACTCGAGATCGAGAATGTCCTGCTCGGGAAGGCTCTTGATGAATCGCAGTATTTCGTCGCGGTGTCCCTCGTGACCTCCGCCATTCGGCTTGTCGCTACCGCCCCAGAGCTTGTAGAGAACACTCGACAGGTTCGTGCCGTCTCCCCGCAGGCGAACATCGGTCTGGTAGGAATACTTCCGCATCCGTGCCGGAACAGGGTCGAGAAAGAGAATGTCGGCGAGTAGCGATTGATAACGCTTGGCAACGGCCGGGATCTCAGTCTGCGAGCGCTCGTGTTTCTCGTCGAACCGCGCCGAACCGACTAGTTGCCCGAACACGGCCATCTGATCGCTCACAGTGACATGAGGCTTATTGCGACCCTTGCTGAAGTTGTTGTAGGCGACGCCCGCATCCGTGCCCACGCCGACGGATGGGCCATCGAGTCGGTAGAGCGGCAGCGATTCGTTGGAGTCGTTCACCGTCTCCTCGACGATGTGCAGCTCGCCATCGCGCAGCTCGATCGTCATCTCGAGGCTGTTCCAATCGGGGTCGTCGGTCTGGCAGCCGAGCGAGAAGCGTTGTTGGGGGCGGCGGGGAAGATCCACGACGCGGCCTCGAAGTACTCCGTCGGCGGAGTTGATGGCGTACTGCATGGACGAGAGCTTGTGTCCCTGCGCCAACCATGACAGCAGTCGCAAGGCCTCGATCACGTTGCTCTTGCCAGCGGCATTGGCTCCGATCATCAGGGTGATCGGGCCGAGAGGCAGATCGGCGTGCTCGTAGCTCTTGAAGTGGGCGAGCCGAAAGACCTTGAGCATGGACGCCTCCGAAATTTGGACACGCGAACCCATGGTGCCGCGGCTTGGGGCGGCAGTGAACATGTGAGCGATTCTACCACCCGATGATTCGGCACGGCCCAGGCGGGTTGAGCCGTCCGGAAAGGCAGTTCGAACGATGTGGCGGCAGCGACGGAAAGCCAGGCGGTCGCGTGACTGTCCGGCATCGCCGCGGGGAGCATGCCGG
>RFRL01000289.1 GCA_009924545.1 Planctomycetia bacterium
CTGCGGGAACAAGAGCTGTTGGTCTCCAGGGAGCCGGCGCCGTTTGCCCGTTCCCCGCCGCCGCGTTGCGCCGCCCCCCTTTTTGCCCTGCGTCTTCGCCCCCAGGCGACGGCCAGCCGCGGTGGTGGGGACGCTCTTGAGCGGCTCGGGGGCGCCGTCGAGTGCATCGCCGGGGGTGACGCGCGCGAGCCGCTGGCGGATGGAGCCGGCATAGGCCGCCGACAGCTCCAGGCCGAGGAACGCGCGGCCGAGTTTCTTCGCCACCGCCACCGTGGTGCCGCTGCCGGCGAACGGATCGAGCACGAGGTCGCCGGCGTTGCTGCTGGCGCGGATGACGCGCCCGAGCAGTTGCTCCGGCATCTGGCAACCGTGCCAGCCGCTGCGTTCCTTGAAGGTGCCGCAGACGCGCGGGAAGTACCAGGTGTCGCCGTCGGCGGCGAACCCGTCCGGCAGATCCTGGGGACGGAGGATCCACGTGTCGTCGGGCAGCCGGCCGGCGGGGTCGGCACGGCGGTCGCCGTAGACCAGTTCGCGCGCCGAGGGCACGCGGATGCTGTCGGCGTTGAACGTGAACCGCTTCGGGTCGCGGACGAAATGGAACAGGTGGGCGTGGGAGCGGCTGAACTTCTGCCGGCAGTTGACGCCGAACGTGTAGTACCAGACCACCCAACTGCGGCACGCCAGCCCGAGCTCCCGGGTGGCGATGAGCTTCAGTTCGGCGGCGTACTCGTCGCCGATCGCCAGCCACAAGGTGCCGGTCGGCCGCAGCACCCGAACCACCTCCGTCAACCAGCGGACCGACCAGGCGAGGTAATCGTCGGCCGAACGCCGGTCGTCGTAGGTGTCGTAGTCGTAGCCGATGTTGAAGGGTGGATCGGCGAAGGCCAGGTCGACCGTGCCGTCGGGGATCCGGCGGAGCAGTTCGAGGCAGTCGCCGCGGTGGACGCGGTTCACCGACAACGGCCGGGCAGCCCTCCCTGGCATGGCGTTCAGCCTCCGGTCGCCAGCCGCAGGGCAACGGCGCAGGCGGTCTCGAAGGCGGTCAGGTCGAGCCACTCCTTCGTGGTGTGGATGTCCGCCTGCCCGCAGCCCAGGGTCACGGTGGGGACGCCGTTGGCGGCCATCCAGTTGGCGTCGAGGCCGCCGTTGGAAACCTCGGGGCGGGGCTCGAGCCCCACCCCCCGCACCGCTTCCATCGCGGCGCGCACGCACGGTTCGTCATCCGGCAGGCGGAAGGCCTCATAGTCGAGGCGTCCTTCGATCGTCACCTTGCCGGTGGTGCCGTCGGTGGCCCGGACGCGCTTGGCGGCGCCGTGGAACGCGGTCTCGATCGCCTTGACGATCCGTCCGCGGAAGGCGGGATCGTGGCTGCGGGCCTCCGCCTTGAGGACGGCCGTTTCGGCGACGACGTTGGTGGCGTTGCCGGCCTGGATCGTGCCGACGTTGCTCGTGCCACGCTTGCCGTCCTTCTCCACCAAGCCGTGCCAGCCGCCGGCCACGAGGTCGGCGATGGCCAACGACGCGATGGCGATCGCCGACACCCCCTTCTCCGGCGCCACGCCGGCGTGACTGGGGAGCCCCTCGATGCGGATGTCCATGCGGTATCCGCCGGTGGCCCCGACCGTGATCTTCTCCACCGCGCCGCCGTCGAAGTTGAACGCCAGCCGTGGCCGGCCCAGGTCGGCCGCCTTCACGAACCGCGCCCCGTACAGGCCGACCTCCTCCTGGATGGCGAACAGGAACGTGAGGGGCGGGTGGTCGAGCCCGCCGCGGAGGATCTCCAGGGCCGTCGACAACACCACCGCGCATCCCGCGCGGTCGTCGGCGCCGAGGCCGGTCTTCGGGTCGGCGCTGGTGATGGTCCGGCCACTCACCCGGGGCTTCGCCCCCAGGCAGACCGGCACCGTGTCCATGTGGGCCATGAGCAAGCGCCGCGGCCCGGGCACCGTGCCCGGCAGCTTCACGATCAGGTTGCCGACGTTGCCTTTGAGCGGGGTTTTCGTGTGCGCGTTGTCGAACGCGATCGCCGACCGCGGGCAGCCCGCCTCGACCAGCCAGTGGACGATGCGCTCGGCGATCTTCTTTTCGTCGCCCGACACGCCGGGGATCGCCAGCAGGTCGAGCACCACGCGCCGCGCCGCCGCGACGTCGGGCCGCAGCGGGGCGGTGATCGCGGAGGCAGCGGCTTTCGCGCCGGCGGCCGTGCCGCGTACACTCCGCGACGCGCGGTGCCGTGGGGCGCGCTGCACGGAGGACTGCCGCCTCTTCGGGGACGTGGCCATGCGGGTGTTCCTTGCCGGCATCATGCAGGGTTCCCACCTCGGGAACCTGGTCCACGACCAAGGCTACCGCGAGGCGCTGCGGCGCCTGCTCATCGCCCACTGGCCGGAGGCCGAAGTCTACGACCCCTTCGCGCGGCATGCCACGTCCGTCGACTACGGGCTCGACCAGGCGCGCACGGTGTTCGAGGGGCACGTGGCGATGTGCCAGCGGGCCGATCTGGTGGTGGCGTTCGTCCCCGAGGCGTCGATGGGCACCGGGATCGAGATGTGGGAGGCCGCCCGCCACGGCCGGGCGGTCGTGGCAATCACCCCCCTGGTCCATAACTGGGTGGTGCTCCTCACCGCCCGGGCGATCTACCCCGACCGGGAGGCCTTCGCCGCGGCGCTGGCCGCCGGCGACATCGATCGGCTCCTGCCCGCGTGCTGAAGCGGTCCCGAGGGCCACGAGCGGATCGCGGAACTCGACAGCGGGCCGTCACCCGGGGAAGATGGCTTCCCGTCGGGCCGGCATCCGCCGGTCCCGCAGGTCCGCCAGGCCGTCGTCTCCGGAGCCCGTCACACCATGGCGTCAGCCGAACCCGCCCGTGCCGAGGTCGGTCGGAGCCCGCACGGCGCAGCCGCCGGCGACGGCCGCGCCGTGGCCGGCGAGGCGGAGGCAGTGGCGGCGGCCCACCGGCGCATGGTGGCGGGGCTGTCGCGCGTGATCGTCGGCCAGGAGGGGGTGCTCGAACTCCTCCTCATGGCGCTGTTCTGCAAGGGGCACTGCATCCTCGAGGGGGTGCCGGGGCTGGCCAAGACATTGATGATCTCCAGCCTGGCCCGGCTCCTGTCGATGCAATTCAGCCGCATCCAGTTCACCCCCGACCTGATGCCCTCCGACATCACCGGCACCGAGATCCTCCAAGAGGACAAGAGCAGCGGTCGGCGCGAGCTGCGCTTCGTGAAGGGCCCGGTGTTCGCCAACCTCGTGCTCGCCGACGAGATCAACCGCACGCCACCGAAGACCCAGGCCGCCCTCCTCCAGGCGATGCAGGAGTATCACGTCACGCCGGGCAGTCGTTCGACCTGCCGCGGCCGTTCTTCGTGCTCGGCACGCAGAATCCGATCGAGAGCGAGGGCACATACCCGCTCCCCGAGGCGCAGCTCGACCGGTTCATGTTCAAGATCACCGTCGACTACCCGTCGCTCGAAGACGAGATCCGCGTTGCCACGGCGACCACCTCGCGGCTCAGCGTCGACCTCGAGCCGGTGCTCACCGCGGACGACATCCTCCGCATCCAGGACGTGGTCCGCGACGTCATCGTGGCCGAACCGGTGGCCTCGTACGCGGTGCGGCTGGCACGCGCCACCCGTCCCGGCGAGCCCGCTCCGACATCCGCCGCTGGCTCTCCTGGGGCGCCGGGCCGCGGGCCTGCCAGTCGCTCCTGCTGGGGGCCAAGGCCCGGGCTCTCCTCGACGGCCGGCCCAGCGCCTCCTTCGACGACATCCGCGCCGTCGCCAAGCCGGTGCTCCGCCACCGCCTCGTGGCCAGCTTCACCGCCGAGAGCGAGGGGGTTTCGACCGACGCCATCATCGACACCCTCCTCGAGGCCCTGCCCGAGACGGTCTGACCGACCACCGAACCGCACGAAACCGAGTCCCGGGCAGTCGTTCGACCTGCCGCGGCCGTTCTTCGTGCTCGGCACGCAGAATCCGATCGAGAGCGAGGGCACATACCCGCTCCCCGAGGCGCAGCTCG